>CAVGBO010000133.1:0-2060 GCA_963627465.1 Phocaeicola dorei | reverse complement strand
ACCACCGCCATGGCTGGCGAGGGTGTGGAGAAAGTGCCGGGAGCAGCAAGGAAAGTTGCCGAGTGAAGGGCAAAAGTGCGTGAAGGGGGTGAGGCCTATTCGTCAGGAAGAAAAGGAAAAGCAAAACAGTGCTGTGCCGGAAGTACGGACGTACGGCAGTGTCCTTGACCTGCTGGAAGACTTGGAACGTGATGGCGTTACCGGTGCTGCAGTGCAGCAGGAACTGGATCGGTTCATGAACCTGCAAGCCAGAATGCAAGGGGTTCCCGTCAGCGTAGGCTTTGAACTGACACCCCTGTGCAACTTCGACTGCAGAATGTGCTACGTCCACTTGACCAAGGCACAAATGGAGCAAGAAGGCACGGTGCTATCCACAGAACAGTGGTTGAGCATCATGAGGCAGGCTGTTGAAGCAGGTATGTTGTACGCTGACATAACCGGCGGCGAATGCCTGACCCATCCCGGGTTCAAGGAGCTGTACCTGTACCTTCAGTCTCAAGGGGTCAAGGTGGCAGTGCTAACTAATGGTGCACTGATCACTGAGGAAATGGCTGATTTCTTTGCTGCACATCCGCCGGAGCTGGTGCAGATGACCGTCTACGGCAGCAGTGAGGACGATTATCAGCGAGTAACCGGCCATCGAGCCTTCGAGGATGTGTGTGCCGCCATTGAACGGCTGAAGAAGCGAAACATTCGCTTGCGGCTGACAGCGACCCCCAGCCAATACATGCAGAAGGACATTCATACCTTGCTGACCTTCCTGCGGGAACAGGGTGTGGAGTACGGCATCGGAGGTGTTTCCATCCCTGCCCGAGAGGACACCGGCAGAGCGTTTGAGGACTTTGCCCCGGAGTCCGACCTCTATGTGCAAATGGACTTAGACGAGGAAGCCTATCATGATTCGATCACAGAGTCCGTTAATGCTGCACCGGTTAAACAGATTGAGCGTATTCCTCGCAATTACAAGCCGATCAATGCTTTGCCCTGTTCGTCAGGGCAAAGCACTTGCCACATCAATTGGAAGGGCGAAATGCAGCCATGCATTTCCTTCCATACAGTGACGAGCTCTGTCCTAAAGCAGAGTTTTGCAAGCGCATGGGAGGAAATCAAGGGCATCATGGCCGCTTGGCGACCACCAGAACAGTGCCAGAACTGCAAACTGCTGCCTTCTTGCCGAACCTGTGCCGCTGAAAAGACCTTCGGCGTGCTGAATGGCGAAGTCAATCAGGCAGTCTGTCAGCGATGTGCCTGTCAGATCGAGGCCGGCATTCTTTCCGTGCCGGAACAGAAACTGTGTCCATAAACATGAAGCTCTAAATGTTGAAAGGAGAACAACAACCATGAAACGTGCATACACCAAGCCCAAGGCAAAGATGGTGAACTTTCAGTACACCGAACGAGTAGTAGCGTCCGGTAGTCCGGGACGCTATAACAGCGGTGCCGGATATACCGTATGCCAAATGAATGCAATTACGTGCACCTATTTTTACGATACTAGCATCTATAAGTGTGGCAACCTGCCTCCTGAAAATCCTGGCCTGCCTGATCCTACCATATGAGCTGCTTCAGTCAGGTGCAGGAGGTCTGCCGCCTGCAAGTCATGCCGGCGGCAGACCTTACACCTTTCCATGGAGCAAGCCTTGTCTGTCAAAGCGAAAACCTGTTGGTGTACAAAACAGCAGATGGCCACTGGCTGCACTGCTGCAATAACGGTATTGCTGTGCCTTATGTGCTGGCTGACGCTAACTTTCAGCGGATAACAGCCTACATGATCGAGCTGCCGGGGGAAGAACCGAACAATGCGCTAACGAAGTTCCTCCTCCGCACCGCTGTGGAATGCCGCTTCTGCCACGAGTCCATCGTTTCCCTCCATGCTGCCTGTGTGGAAGGTGACGGCTATGCCGTGTGCTTCACCGGGGATTCTGGTGTGGGCAAGTCCACCCGGGCACAGGCGTGGGTGCAAGGGCTGGGGGCTCAGTTCATTAGCGGCGACAGACCTGCCATCCGGCTGGAGCAGCAGGGCTGCACCGCCTGCGGTGTGCCCTGGGACGGCAAGGAGC
>CAVGBO010000132.1:0-2080 GCA_963627465.1 Phocaeicola dorei | reverse complement strand
CTTCCCATGCATCTATAACCATTTTGGGATACAGCCGGTAGAGCAGGCGAAGGACGACTTCCAGCAGCATGCTCCACTGCCTGTTCGTTAATCGCACGTTTGCCATCATCCTTTCCTTTATTTTTGGGGTACAAGAAACCCCGGCAGTCGTCAAACTGTCGGGGCTGGTGGTTAAATGGTTGTGCCGATGTCGGGAATCAGCTTCTTCAGGGCTTTCATGTTGCCTACGGAATGAATCCTGCCGCCCTTGTACACCCTTGCGGGGAAGTGAATATCCTGCACGGCCACCACCGGCAGGGCAATGCATCGGCAGTTGTAAATGCCGCCTGGGTGATAGGCGTGGCCGCTGCTCTTTTCCCCTGCCAGGGCTTCCGGGTCAGGGGGATCGCTCCACAGACAATAGACCCCCTGCATGAGGGCATGGGAGCGGCGGACGCTGCCATCCTTGCAGGTGTACCACTGGTACATGGTCACGCCAATCTCGGCGCACCGGGCTTCCAGGAGTGCGGACTGGGCTTTCGCCGTTTCGGTTCTCGCAATCCGGGTAATCTGCACGTTGGTCAGGTGGGGCAGGACGGCTTGCATTCGCTTGGCGGTTTCCTCCGGGCGGTTGCCCTTCAGTGCCATTTCCTTGGCAAAGCTGGACAGCCGCCTTGCCACATCGCCGGGCACGGTCTTGATCAGGCTGCTGTTCTGGGTGACAATGGCGTTCATTCTCGCCCCGGTCATGGTGCCCAGAAGCTCCTTGCGCATAAGCTCGTAAATCTTCCGCCCCTGGGTGGATGCGGCGGCGGCTTCCCGCCAGGTGGCACGCATGGCCACCTGCTGGGCGGTGATCATCCGCTCAACGGACAGGGACACCAGGTCGTCAAAGGCCTTGCTGTTGGCGTAAGCCTCCACTGCCCGAACAATGGCGTCCGGGTCAGTCAGCCCCCGGACGGCTCGCCGAATATCCCCCATAACCCTTGACAGGGCACGGCGGTAGCGGTTCTCCGTAATGCGGCGGCTTGCCTCGGCTCTTTCCCCTGGGGTCACATGGCATCACCTCCGGCGCAGAAGAAAAGCCCGCATCCGCAGGGGACGGGGCTTGGTGGGTTATCACTCGTTACAGGTCGCACATGGCGATGTTTCGGGCGGCGTCTTCGATTTCGTAGTCGATCCCGAAGCTGTCAGGTTCCTGCGCACATTCGTAGCAATCCTGCACAATGTCTTCGTTGTCTCTCAATGCCTGCTTGATTTCCTTGACGGTATGGTACTGCCCATACTCCTTGATGAGCTCTTCCGCCACCTTCTTGCGGAACTCGGTGATGGTCATCATGGGGCATGCGCTTCCTTTCCCGTTATTCGTCCGGCAGCTCGTCATACACAAGGATTCCATGGTAGTTGTACCTTTCTGGATGATGCGCCTGCTTCAGGAGCGCGGCATGCAGCAAGGTGCTGGGATACGTGGCTGCATTGCCGTCTTCATCTCCATGAAGGATAAAGTCCAGCAGGTCTTCTATATCCTCTTCATAGTCGTAAACCAAATCAAGGGCACCATACACGAAATCCGCATCGTGAGAAACAGTCATGAGCGCATCCACAAGCTTCTGCGCCAGAGGATCGCCTTTGCACAGTTCATCAATACGCTTGCCGTATTCCGTGTGACCTGTCAATCCTTTCATTTTCTCTTCCCCCTGTTGCGACCAGCGTTGATTTTTGTCCTGTCAATAATGCGAAGGATGTTGTAATCCTCGTCTTTTTCAATGGTGTAGCGGTAGCCGCCCATTTCCGTGGTCATGATGGGTGACTTCCGCTGTTCCGGCGTGGCGTACTGCATGACGTGACTGGTCAGCTGGGCGTATTCCTTCTTGGAGACTTTTACGCCGCCTGAACCATTGCTCTTGCTAGTGGTTCGACGCTTCTTGCTGGTTTCCTGCTGGGCAGGTGCACTTTCTGCGGAAGAGCCGCCGCCCTTGGAAACGAACTTCCCGCCTTCACCTTGAGGATGGTCTTCTTTCCTCCATGTAGCGTCTTTGGTGGTTACCTGTTCCGGGCTTTCCTCGGCCTTTCCTGCCAGTCCTTGCAGCAGGGACTCCAT
>CAVGBO010000131.1:0-2145 GCA_963627465.1 Phocaeicola dorei | reverse complement strand
GCATAGCCAAGCATGAGATAGGAACCACCTTCCTTACAGAAAGAGATCAGAAGCAACTTTCATGAAGCGCATGGTGGCACTTTTCATGACCCTGATCCTGTTGGCAGGCTGCACCTCGGTATTGGCGGAATCCCAGTCTTTCACTCCGATCCTCCTGCCCTTGCTGGAGTACAGTGCCAGCGATTGGACGGACAACAGCACTTCCCGGGCTTATCTCGCCGTGATGACCTTGGTTGAGTACAACGTAGCTGTAGACGAGAACATGGAAATCGACTACACGAAGGATTGTTTCGTCAGCATCAGTGACGGCATGCTTCTGATCTCTTTCTGCAAGGAAGGCGGTTCCTACCTCACCATTGGCTATTCGCCTGATGCAGGCTTGATGTATCATGATCCAGCGCAAACCTTCGGCACCAGCAGTTCAGTCATGAAGTCTGCCCTTGAGCAGACGACCACAGCAACCTACATCGTCTCTCTATCCGATCTGGCTGAAGCATCAGAAGCCCTTGCAAGCATCTTCTCAGATGAATAACACAGGCATACGCAAACTGCCGGGATTGATTTGCTCAGTCCCGGCAGTTTGTTGCTATTTTGTTTTCCTTCACACGGCCACAGGCACAGCCCCCGGCGCCCAGGACAAGACAGCCTTCGCCATCAATTCCTGCCCCTGAGCGTTAGGATGAATGCCATCCAAGCAATACAGCTGGGTCAGATTCGGCTGATCCAGGAACACGGCTCGCAGATCCAGCAGGGGCACGTCTTCCTTCCACGCCACTTCCCGCACGACCTGGGCATACCGCTCCTGCCAGCGGTAAATATGTTCCACATCCCCCAGGTAGTCCAGAATCTTTTCGCCGTCCCTGCCCTTGCAGACCCAGTCATAATAGCGGCTGCTGATCAGCGGCGGAGGAGTCACCAGCATGGGCGACATGTGCCGCTGTTCCGCCTGGCGAATGAACATGCTCAGCAGAGCACGGAAATCCGCCAAGGGGGTTTTCCCGTCATGGAACACTTCCGGGTGCTCAGCCACGGCGTTCCAGTCCAGGTCGCAGTCATTGCCGCCGAACTCGATGGCCGCCACATCCCCGGGCATGGTCTCCGTTTCACAGAAGTCTGCATACCCGTCTGCCACGGTTGCGCCCATGCGGGCATGGTTCTCCAGCTTGATGCCGGCTGCCGTAATCAGTGCGCTGCACCGATCCTTCGCCAAGCAGTACCGCCGACGATTCTCGTCATAGATAACACCTTTACCAATCGAGTCACCCCAAAGATGCACGTTGCGTTCCATTTATCATCACCGCCGTATCGTTTCATCTAGTTTTCGATACTAGATTATCACGTTTATGTGTTTATGTCAAGTGATTTTGCGCGCTTGTTTTCTGTTTTTTTATGTGCTATAATCATGGCATCAAGGAGGGGATTCGTATGGAAGAACAGCAGCTGCGGGAACAGTTGGATCAGTTAACCCTGCCTGCTTGGGAGGTTTTGCCGGACTTCGGGCTGTACATGGATCAGCTGGTTACCTATGTGGAGCGGTGTTTCACCATGGACGGATGCTTTTCCCTAACCCCGGCCATGATCAACAACTACGTGAAGGCGGAGCTGATTGACCGGCCGAAGGACAAGAAGTATTCCCGGGAGAGTTTGGCGCAGCTGCTGATGGTCTGCCACTTGAAGCAGACATCCTCCATGGATACCATGAAGCAGCTGCTTCACCCTGCCAACGAAGACACCACCGAAGCCATTTACCGCCGCTTTGCGGACACCCAGGTGCGCATCCTGCAATCCTTCACTGCTCTGCCTGTGGCCGACCCTATGGCCTGCGCCTTGGAGGCTTCCACCTGCCAGACCCTGTGCCGTCTGCTCCTGAAAGGGCTGAAGGAAACGGCGGAAAAGGAATAAGCATCGTATTGAAAAAAGGAGCTTTCAACCCCTTTGACGGTGGTTGGAAGCTCCTTTTGCTGTCTTCAATGATTACAATCTTCGATTGTTGAAAGATTAATCCCACACAACGTAGTTTTCTTTTCTCGCCTTCGGTGCGGCGGAGCATCGACAAAGTGGCTTTGCCACTTTGTCGAGTTTTGCACTCACTCACTGGTCGAACGACTTCGTCGTTCTCCCGGCCGTTCGTTCGTGTAAGGAAGC
>CAVGBO010000130.1:0-2178 GCA_963627465.1 Phocaeicola dorei | reverse complement strand
GAGTGCACCCGAAGGGGTGCAGGGGGCGACCGGAAAGCCCCCTGCGAAGCCTAACGGAAAAATCCAGTTGCTTGTAAGGCGACTGCGAAGGAGTCCAGAGGGCGACCGCAAAGCCCTCTGGAAGAAGCAATCTCGTAATGATGCAGGCAACCCTAAACCTGCTACTTTTTCTAAAGGAGATTCAAGGGGGCTTTCCGATCGCCCCCTTGACCCCTTCGGGTGCATCCTCTATAAAGATTGTGGGTATTGAAAGTAAAAATTTTCAAAATCATTTTTTAGGAGAAAACATCATGAGAATCTATCAGGACTGGGCGGACAGCCCAGACAAAACCCCCTGGCTGGTGGATGCCATTGAAACCTACCGCACCTCCGGCACTTTCCGCCGGGCGCTGGCGGCGGAACAATACTTCCGTGGGGAGAACCCGGAAATCGCCCGGAAAACCGTGCTTCAGGCACGGAAAATCGAAACCCGGGACGAGCACGGCCGCCGGCACATCCGCAGCGGCGTGGAGGATGTGGTGGGCAACCGCATTGGCTCCTCCTTCCTGTACCGGTTCGTGTGCCAGGAAAATCAAATGCTGCTGCAAAACGGCTGCCTGCTGCCCGCCCACATCAAGGCCAAGCTGGGCTGCGACTTCGACCGTCAGCTGGAGCAGCTGGGGGAGCGGGCACTGGTGCAGGGCACGGCCTGGGGGCTGTGGAACAACGGGCACCTGGAGGTGATCCCCCTGGCAAGGGACGGGCTCAGCGGCTTCCTGCCCCTGATGGACGAGATGACCGGGGAGATCCGTGCCGGGGTGCAGTTCTGGCAGACGGACTTGCAGCGGGATCTGTTCTTCCGCCTGCTGGAGGAGGATGGGTTCACCCTGTACCGTGTCCACGGCAAGGCGGCGGAGAAGCTGACCCCCAAGCAGGATTATCGCCTGACCCTGTGCCGGGATGCTTTGGGGGAGAACCTCACCCGGGAAGGGAACTGGGGCAGGCTGCCCATGATTCCCCTCATGGCCAACGGGGAGGGGCGCAGCGAGCTGACCCCGTCCGTGAAGGCGAAGATTGACGCCTACGACCGGATTCTGTCCGACTTTGCGGATAATCTGGATCGAGCCAATGATGTGTACTGGGTGCTGAACAACTTCGGCGGCACCACGGAGGACATTGCGGAAATGCTGGGGGAGATCAACCGGCTGAAGGCGGTGGCCAATCTATCCGACGGGGCAGGGGGCGCAACGGCAGAGCCCCGCACCATCGAGGTGCCCTATCAGGCACGGCAGACGGCGCTGAGTATTCTGGAGAAGGAACTGTATCTGGATGCCATGGCGCTGGACACGGAAGCCCTCACCGCCGGCAGCCTGACCAATGTGGCCATCCGTGCCGCCAGTGCCAACCTGAACCTGAAGTGTGACCGGTATGAATGGCAGCTGAACCGGTTCGTCCACGAGCTGCTGAAGCTGCTGGGCATGGAAACGGAGGAGATTCGCTTTCAGCGGCAGCAGATCGCCAACGATGCGGAAACGGTGGATACCATTTACAAAATGCGCAGCGATATTGACAAGGAAACAGCCCTTCGGCTGAATCCCCTCCTTCAGCCGGAGGAGGTGGAAAGGCTCTTGCAAGCATAACGCGATGCTTCACAAAAACATCCCTATCAAAAAAATACCCCCTCAAAAGGGATGCACCCGAAGGGGTGCAGGGGTAAGTGAGCGGACTCGCGCCAGTGGCGCGAATTGCGTCCGCGAACGCATCAACCGAAACGAGCAAGCGTAGCTTGCGACGATTGAGGTTGCGGAACGACCGGAAAGCCCCCTGCGAAGCTAAACATAAGAAGATTGCTGCATCCGAAGGGGGCGCGAAGGTTCCCCAAGGGCGACCGCAAAGCCCTCTGGAAGAAGCAATCTCGTACTGATGCAGGCAACCCTAAACCTGCAACTTTTTTCTAAAGAAGATTCAAGGGGGCTTTCCGATCGCCCCCTTGACCCCTTCGGCGGTCGACTTACAAGCAAGGTTTGGGGTACTGTTAGAGAAAAATGATTTGTCCTTTCATTAAAACTCGACTTCATCCGAAGGAGCGCCCGAAGGGGTGCAGGGGGCGACCGGAAAGCCCCCTGCAATCTGCATAAAAAGATAGTTGCTTGTAAGGCGACTGCGAAGGAGTCCAGAGGGCGACCGCAAAGCCCTCTG
>CAVGBO010000129.1:0-2194 GCA_963627465.1 Phocaeicola dorei | reverse complement strand
AATAAGGGACAATTTCTTCCCAAGGGCTTTGCGGTCGCCCTTGGGGAACCTTCGCCCCCTTCGGATGAAGTTGAATTTTTATGAAAGAACAAGTTTTTTTGAAAGGAGCATTCTATGACCCACACTTGGCACTATCCCATCAACCTTTCCCACCCCCTGAAGCTGCTGGAAGCCCCTGAGCCCCTTTTCACCGGGGACAAGGCCGCCCATACCCTGACCCTCACCGTCGCCAAGGGGACGGAATCCCTTCCCCTCACCGGGGGCGTGCTCCGGGGCTACTTCATCCGTGGGGACGGGGAAACCCTGTTCCTCACCGGCACGGCGGAAGGGAACACCGGCACCCTGACCCTGCCGGCAGGCTGCTATGCCGCTGCCGGGGCGTTCACCCTGGTGGTGAAGTGGGCAGGGGAGGCGGAAATCGCCACCCTGCTGGCGCTGACCGGCAGCGTGCTGGACAGCAGCACCGACGCCGTGGCAGACCCGGATCGGGTGATCCCCTCCCTGAGCGAGCTGCTGCAGCAGGTGGCGAAAATCGAATCCGCCACTGCCCGGGCGGATACGGCGGCAGCCGGGGCGGAAGCCGTGACCCAAAGCGTCACCGACAAGCTGAACCGGGGAGAGCTGACCGGCAAGGGGCTCACCATCCTGGGCTACTACGCCACCGTAACCGCCCTGACCCAGGCGGTGCAGAACCCTCAAGCCGGGGACTGCTACGCCATCGGCACCGCCGCCCCCTACACCCTGTACGTGTACGATGCTGTGGGGCAGGGCTGGCGCAACAGCGGTTCCCTCACCGGCATCCCCTCCGGGGGAAGCGCCGGGCAGGTGCTGACCCGCCTGTCCGACACGGAGGGGGACACGGGCTGGACATCGCCCCCTGTGACCTCCGTCAATGGCATGACCGGGGCAGTGACCCTGCCTGCATCCACCCTGGAAAGCCACACCCTGGGTTCCTTCAGCTGGTGGATGGAAAGCGGCGTGTGGACGCCCCTGACCAAGCATGACCTGACGGAGGCAGGCTTGTATCTGGTGATCTTCCGCATGGAGCTGACCGCCGCCGTCACCGGGCAGGTGCTGGCAGGCATCGGCTTAAATGGGGCTTACACCGCTATGCAGACCGTTGCAACGGGTGTAAGTGGGGCACACACCACGGTAGCGGGCGTTTTCAGTGTGCAAAGTGGGGATTCGGTGTCGTGCAGCATTTACGGGGCGGCGGCAGGCACCTACACCCTGGCCAGCGCAGGGGTCAGCCTGGTGAAGCTGGCATGACGCAAGAAAGGAGATGATACCATGGAACCTTGGCTGCAAACCCTGATGACGGTGCTCATGACGGTGCTTGCCTCCAACGGGTTCTGGACGCTGATCCAGTACCGCCGGGAGGGCAGGGACAAGACAGGGAAGCTGCTCCGGGGCATTGCCCACGACCGGATCATTTCCCTTGGGGAGCGAGCCCTGAAGCAGGGGCAAATCACCTCGGACGAGTTTGAGAATCTGTACGACTATCTGTATCTGCCCTACAAGGCCCTTGGGGGCAATGGCAGTGCGGAGCGCATTGTGGAGCAGGTGAAAAAGCTGCCCATCAGAAAGGACGGAACGAAATGAACAAGGAAACGATTCTTCGCAAACTGACCTCCCGGAAGTTCTGGCTGGCGCTGGTGTCCTTTGTGACCCTGGTGGCCGCCGCCTTCGGCATGGAGGAGGAAACCACCGCCCAGCTTGGGGCGATCATTATGGCCGGCGCTACCGTCATCGCCTACATCTTCGGCGAAGGCATGGTGGATGCGGAGAGGGGGGAGTGATGGTTTTTGCGGGAGGGGCGGCTTTTGTGCCAAAAGCCCCCCTCCCGAACCCACCCCCGAAAAGCAGCTGAAAGGGTTCATCCCTTTCAGAAATGCAACTATTCTCTAACAGTACCCTAAACCTTGCAAGAGGATGACCCCCGAAGGAGTCCAGAGGGCGAGGGGCTTCGCCCCGTTTAAGCCCTCTGGAAGCTTCTTTAAGAACTGATGCAGGAGGGTGACTTTCTTGCAGGAAATAAGGGACAATTTCTTCCCAAGGGCTTTGCGGTCGCCCTTGGGGAACCTTCGCAGCCCCTTCGGATGAAGTTGAATTGTTTCGCAGGGGGCTTTCCGATCGTTCCGCAACCTCAATCGTCGCAAGCTACGCTTGCTCGTTTCGGTTGATGCGTTCGCGG
>CAVGBO010000128.1:0-2276 GCA_963627465.1 Phocaeicola dorei | reverse complement strand
GTATTGTATGGGTGGTGGTGGCTCCGCTCGCCCGGCAACAATCAGAACAATGCGGCGAACGTGAACAACGACGGCTCCCTCGGCGGCAACCACGTCGGCAGCGACAGTGATTGTGTTCGCCCCGTGCTTTGGGTTGATAGTGAATTGTTCCCTCAATAACAGAAACAAGGAGAAAGCATGATGATGGGAAAGGCACGGTGCTTTTCCCATCTTTTCATGCAAGTCTGTCTTTTTGTCGTTTGTTTTTCGCATCCATCTTTCATTTCGTTCCTCATCATGCTATAATACCACAGGAAGAAAGACCACTGAGGAGGCTGGGGAAATGCGTCAGGTTGGTTTGATTGGTGCAGGCAACATGGGCAGTGCCATTCTGCATGGCGTTGTGGCGGATGGATCCATTCGGGCGGCACAGCTGATGGTTTATGATACAAATCAGAAGAAAACGTCCGACCTTGCCAATGAGCTTCCAGGGCTTCGGGTTGCCTTGGATGGCAACGACCTAGCTCGTCAGTGCGATGTGGTTGTGCTGGCGGTAAAGCCTCAATTTATGATGGGCGTTATTGATGGTATTCGCAACAGCCTGAGCGGAAAAGCAGTGATCTCCATTGCTGCAGGCTGGACGGTTGCCATGCTGGCTGATGCCTTGGACGGCACAGGTGCTACCTACCTGCGGGTTATGCCGAACACGCCGGCCATGGTAGGGGAGGGCATGACGGCTCTCTGTGATGACTCTACTTTCAGCAAGGAAGATTTCGCCTTTGCCAAGAGCCTTTTTGATGCTCTGGGGCGGACGGTCGTGCTGCCGGAGCGGCTTTTCGATGGTGTTACGGCCATCAGCGGTTCCAGCCCTGCCTATGTATTCATGATGATTGAAGCCATGGCAGATGCAGGTGTAAAGGAAGGCTTGCCTCGGGCATGTGCCTATGAGATGGCTGCCCAGGCGGTGCTTGGTTCCGCTTTGATGGTGCTTTCGTCCGGAACGCACCCGGCTGCCTTAAAGGACGCTGTGTGTTCACCTGCCGGCACTACCATTGATGCTGTCGAAGTGCTGGAAAAGAAAGGATTCCGTTCCGCCATTATGGAAGCCATGGCGGCGTGTGCCGAAAAATCCCGTGCAATGTCAAAATAAGGAGCATGTACCGACATGAGTGAACAGCCCCGTAAGCAAGTCAATATTTACACGGACGGCGCATGTTCCGGCAACCCTGGTCCGGGCGGTTGGGGTTGCATTCTGGAATTTGGCCCTCATCGGAAGGAAATGAGCGGCTATGTTGCAGGCACCACCAACAACCGCATGGAGCTGTTTGCCGCCATCAGTGCATTGGGCGCACTGAAAGAGCCTTGTGATGTGAAGCTGTATTCGGACAGCAATTATCTGGTGCAGGCATTTAATGACCATTGGCTGGACAGCTGGGTCAAAAGGGGATGGAAGACTTCCACCGGTGCGCCTGTAGAGAATAAGGATCTGTGGTTTATTCTGTTGGCACAGACCAAGAAACATCATGTGACTTTTATCAAAGTCAAGGGGCATGCGGATCATCCCGAAAACAACCGCTGTGATGCTTTAGCTACGGGAGCCATTGAAGAGTATCGGCGGATCAACAGTTCCGGCGAGAAGGAACAAAAATAAAACTCAGCCCTCTGTCCAAGGTTCAAACTCGATGCAGGGGGAGAGGGTTTTTATATTGGTTTGCATTTTGCAACTATTCGCTAAACCTTAGTTTCACGAATAGTTGATACAGCAAGAAGGGGGGATTTGACATATGGCTGACTTTTCTTATCGAGATCAGGTTGATGCGGCACGGATTATTCAAATTCGTGAGATCTGCCGTGATCTGCCGCCGGCTTGCTATGATTTTATTTCTGCAATCACCGTAACTACCGGCACATTTACACGGCTGGCCTACGCTATGGATTTGCGCACGTTCTTTCATTTTCTGCAATCGGAACGTGTGGCTTTCTCCCACAAGCCGCTGTATCTTTTTAAGGATGAAGACTTGGCCGCCGTTTCTCAGAGCGATTTGGCTGCTTACGTGGACTACTTAACGCTGTACTATAAAAATGACAGCGATGATCAGTCACGTCCGTTAAAGCCCTTGGTGAACCATGAACTGGCCATCAAAAGAAAGCTTTGCTCCCTGCGCGCCTTCTATGAATACTTGTTCATGAATCAGCGAGTGCCCTCTAACGTTACGCAGCTGATTGCGTTACCCAAGGTGCACGAAAAACCAATCATACACTTATCTGAATCAGAAATGTCCCGTTTGTTATCTGTT
>CAVGBO010000127.1:0-2756 GCA_963627465.1 Phocaeicola dorei | reverse complement strand
GGGTGCGACTTCCTTGCTGGAAGTAAGATTCTGTTTCTTCCAGGGGGCTTAAACGGGGCGAAGCCCCTCGCCCTCTGGACTCCTTCGGGCATCCTACTACTAGGGTTTACAATTTCTTTTCGTTGGTGTTACTTCCAAGGGGCTTTCCGGTCGCCCTTTGTAACCCTTCGGCGGTCGCCTTACAAGAAAGGTTGTGGGTATTGCAAGGAAAGAAACAAGGGGGTTCCGGGGGCATTGCTCCCGAAAAAAGCACCCCCTTTCCCAATCAAAGGTTTCGGGAAAGGGGGTGAGCGCGAGAGGGGGGATAACCGCTTTGCCGAAAGCGGTTGCCCCCCTCTCGCAAAGAACGTTCTTGTTACAGATGTTCAAACACCAGCGTGGCCTGAATCCTGTCGCCGCCGCCGAAGCCCTTGCTGCCCCCGTTGGAGGTGGAGCAGGTATGCAGCCGGTAGCCCTTGGCCACCTGTTCGTTAATCACGTTTTCCAGCTCAATCAGGTTGCCGGAGCCGGTGCCGAAAAGCTTTTCCTTCAGCGTCACCTGAATGACCACATAGGGCAGGTCATTCCTGCCGGATGCGGTGGAGTAGCTGGATTCCTTGGAGACATTATCCCAGAAGCCCATATGATTTTCCTCCTATGAATAATTTTCGACACAGCAGCCTTGCTGTTAGTAGACAACCAATCCCTCGGCGACCCCTTCGGGGCGTTTTCGGGGCGTTCAACGTGGCGAAGCATGAAACGTGGCGAAGCATGAAACGTGGCGAAGCATGAAACGGGGCGAAGCCCTCAGTCCTGGGAGGTGTTGGAGGGTTCGCAAACCCTCCAACGATCAATCGAAAATCGGCGACATGCGCGGCGATTTTCGCAGCAATCCGAAGGATTGCTTCCTTACACGAGCGAACGGCCGGGAGAAAGGCAAAGCCTTTCGACCAGTGAGCGAGTGCAACCTCGATAAAGTGGCGAAGCCACTTTATCGAAATCACCGCCGAATCACAATCTCTTCCCTTGCGTCCTTCTGGGGTGCTTTCCGCCCCAGGGCGTCCGTGGCGGTGAAGTACCGGGTGATCACCATCGTATCCCGATCCTTCACATCCACCGTGCAGTAGCCGAACTTCCGCAGGGCGGACTGCTTGTGCTGGTTCAGCTTCTCTGCCACGTAGCTTTGCAGCACCTTGTCCTCCTTTCCCCAGGGGAAGGGACGGCGGCAGAAGGGATCCCGGCAGCCGGTCAGGCCTGCCTCATCCCCGTAATAGATGGTGGGGCAACCGGGCAGGGCGCAGAGAATATCAATGCAGGTCTTGTACCGCTGGGCAGCCAGGGCGTATTCCTCCGGCAGAAGGCGGAGCTTCTGCTGCTCTTCCTTGCTCAGCTCGTTGCCCTCGTGGCCGCAGAGCACGTTCAGCACCCGGGCACGGTCGTGACTGCCTACCAGGTTCATCAGCGCATAGCGGAACTGGGCAGGATACACTTCCCCCTGATGGCGGATCAGCCGGGCCAGGGCGTCCGCGTCCGTCTTCTGGGTCACGAAGTTCAGGATGGCCTCCCGCAGGGGATAATTCATCACGGAATCCAGGGTGTCTCCGGCGCAGTAGCAGCGCATTTCCCCGTAGGAGATTTTGTTGCTTGCGTCCTCCCACACCTCGCCCAGCACCACGGCGTCCCGCTTGGCACGCTTGGCGGCAAGGCGCAGCTTCCGCAGGAAGTCCATGCTCAGCTCATCCGCCACATCCAGCCGCCATCCGGCAGCCCCACGGTGAATCCACCGGGGCACAATGCCTTCCTTGTCCTTGAACATAAACTGCTGATAGTCCGGGTTGTCCTTCCGGCACTCCGGCAGGGAGGGAATCCCCCACCAGCAGGCGTATTCGTCCGGGAAGTGCTTGAAGGTGTACCAGCTGTAGTAGGGGGAATCCTTGCTCTGGCTGGCACCGACGCTGTCGTAGTGGCCGAAGTGATTGAAGTACCGGCTGTCCTCCCCCGTGTGGCTGAACACCCCGTCCAGCATCACCCGCATGCCCTGCTCCTCGGCGGCCTTGCACAGGGCGGTAAACTCCGCCTCCGTGCCCACCAGGGGATCAAGCTCCGTGTAATCCCCCGTGTCGTACCGGTGATTGGACCGGGCACGGAAGATGGGGTTCAGGTACAGCACGGTAATGCCCAGGCTCTTCAGGTAGGGCAGCTTGGCCTTGATGCCGTTCAGGTTGCCCCCGAAGAAGTCCAGCGCCATGTGATCCCCGCTGCGGGGGTCGCTGTCGGTGAGCAGATCCTCATCCCACTTTTCGTGGATGTAGCGATCCGTCCGGTCATCCACCGCCTTGGTCTTGCTCCGCCAGAACCGGTCGGGGAAGATCTGATAGATGTTGGCGCCCTGCATGAACCCGGGGGTCTTGAACCCGGGCTTGTACAGCGTCAGCTGGAAGGACTTCACATCCCCATGCTCGTAGACCATGCCTTCGCCCCCCAGCTCGTCCGCTGCATTGCCGTAGCGGAGGCGGCGGCCGTCGGGCATGTCCACCAGAAAGTCGTACCACATGAGGCCGGGGGTTTCCGGGGTGGTGAAGGAAGCCTCCCATACGCCGGCACCCATGGGGGTCATGATGGTTTGGGTTTCCTCCCCTGTCCAGGTGCGGAGAATCACCTGCTTGGCGCTTTCCTCCTGAAAGCGGAAGGTGACGGTTTCCCCGGCGGCTGCCGGACCGGAGGGAATGCGGTAAAACGCTTCGTGGGAATTATGAATCATGATGTTGCTCCTGAAT
>CAVGBO010000126.1:0-2771 GCA_963627465.1 Phocaeicola dorei | reverse complement strand
TGTAAGGCGACCGCCGAAGGGTTCCAAGGGGCGACCGGAAAGCCCCTTGGAATAAACAGCAGAGACAAGTAACAGGAAACTCTAGTAGAAGGATGCCCGAAGGAGTCCAGAGGGCGAGGGGCTTCGCCCCGTTTAAGCCCTCTGGAACAAGCATACCCGAAAAGCATGGTAAACCCTAGCAGTAGAATGCCCGAAGGGGTTGCAAGGGGGTCAAGCCCCCTGCAAACAAAAAAAGCCCCGTCTGTCGCACAACAGACGGGACAAGTATGCGTGTGAAACCTCAGGCTTCTTCCTGGGTCTTGGGCAGAGCGCGCTGCACATTGCCGCTGCGCAGGCAACGGGTGCACACATTCATCCGCTTCACAGAACCGTTCACCACAACACGGACGCTCTGCACATTGGGCGCCCAGGTCCGGTGGCTCTTGCGGTTGGAGTGACTCACGTTGTTGCCGTTCATCGTACCCTTTTCGCAAATTTCACAAAACTTTCCCATGAAATCCACCTCCTTAGGGAGATCACACACATCAAAGCGTATCTATCTTATCACGCCCGAAAGGAAAAAGCAAGCAATATTTTCGGATTTACGTGGAAAACCTCGGGGATGTTGAAGAGCCACAGTGGCTTCGCCACTTTGTCGAAATCACTTGTGATACCTTTCCCCTGCCCGAATCTTCATGCTGCGATACACCTGCTCCAGCAGCATGACCCTGGCCAGCTGATGGGGAAAGGTCATTTTGCTCATGCTCATTTCTTCATTCGCCCGGGCGATCACCTTGTCAGACAAGCCCAAGCTCCCACCGATAACGAACACAATGGAGGAATACCCCCGCTCCATCAGGGTGCTCAGGTGCTGGCTCATCTCCGGGGACGCCCACTGCTTTCCCGGAATGGTCATGGCAATGACGTAATCCGTGGGGCGGATCTTTTGCAAGATCGCCTCCCCTTCCTTCTCCTTGATCTGCCTTTCCTGGGCAGGGGAAGGATCCTGGGGCTCCGGCAGGTCAGGCAGCTCGATTTCTTCCACCTTGCCGAAGCGGCTGAGACGCTTCAGGTATTCGTCCGCCATGGCACGGTAGGGCTTCTCCTTCATTTTTCCCACGGCAATCAGGGTAAAGGACACGGCGATTCCTCCTTTGCGTCCGCAATGATGATGTCCCACAGGGCATTCAGGTATTTGTTGCCGACGGCATGCTTGTGCCGTGCCAGATAAATGGAGAAACGCATTTCTTCCTCCTCAAAGGGGATGGACACCAGCCCCATTGCACTGGCCTCCCGATCCAGAAAGTTTACGCCCATGCCCACTGCCCCGTGGCGCACGCTCTTTTCCCACAGCACATTGTCCGGGGAACAGATGGCAAAGCGAATGTCCAGATGCTTTGCCGTGGCGCACTGCTTCAGCAGCAGAAAGGAGCGGTAGTGCCTGTTGAACGCAGCCACCTGATAGGGGGCAATGTCCGCCAGGGTTACGGAGCTTTTCTTCGCCAGGGGATGATCCTGCGTGACCACCGCCGTCAGGGGGTAGGAGCGGAGCAGCACGGTGTCATAGGCCTCCTCGTGGGCAGGAGCACCGTTCAGCAGGCCAATCTGGCAGATCTCCTCATCCATTTCCTGCTCTGCCAGCAGATCCGGCAGTTCGTCAAAGGCAATATTCATTTCCATGCCGGTTTTTGCCTTCAGCCTTTTGCGCAGCTTGCCAGCGCACTTGTATCCCAGGGCGTTGGGCACGCTGTAGGCACAGGCTACCAGAATATGCCCCGTTTCCTGCTGGGCGTAGCCCTCAATGCGGATGCAGGCACTGTCGAAGTCCGCTACGCACTTTTCCGCCTCCCGGGCGAAGGCACGGCCGAAGGGGGTGGGGGTCAGGGTGCGGGTGTCCCGCTCGAACAGGGGCGTACCGTATTCGTCCTCGATGGCACGGATGGCTTTGCCCAGTGCCTGGGGGGACAGGTACATCTGCCGGGCAGCCTTGGTGAAACTTCCGGCTTTCATGGTGGTGAGTACATAGCGCATGCTGCGAATGTCCATGGAACCCTCCTTCTGCGTCAGCAACACAGCTTGGACGCTTGCTTATGCTTCTTTTTTCTTCTGTCTTTAGTATATAAGAAGAAACCTGAAGTTTCAAGTGAGAAACTACTTACATCAGGGTATTTTTCTTTTGAGAGAGGCGGGAGGAGGCTGCGAAGGGGGGCAGGGGCACAGAAAAATCCATCCGTTTTCAGGCAAAAACCGAGCTGAGATGTTGACTTTTGCACTTTTGTGTGCTACACTAAAACTCCAAAATCAGTATGGATTTTTCTGAGACACCAAGCTCATTTTTCGCCATACACTCCTTGTGAGTGTATGGCGATTTTTATATTTTGAGGAGGTATTGCTATGTCAAACGAAGTACTGAACACGATCAAAGCACGCAGAGCTGTCCGAGCCTATAAGCCTGATGCCGTTCCGACGCAGCTGCTCGATGCAGTCCTTGAGGCGGGAACTTACGCTCCGACCGGCGGCGGACATCAATCACCCGTGATCATAGCGGTCACTTCGGATAAGTACCGTAAAGAGATCGCCCAACTGAATGCCGGTGTGATGGGCAGCACCAACGACCCGTATTACGGTGCGCCGGTCATCGTTCTCGTGCTGGCAGACGGGGCGGCAAGCACCTTCGTTGAGGACGGGAGCTGTGTGCTGGAAAACATGATGCTCGCCGCAGCATCGCTGGGGCTTGGCTCTGTGTGGGTACACAGGGAGCGGGAGATATTCGACAGCGAAAAGGGCAAGGC
>CAVGBO010000125.1:0-2869 GCA_963627465.1 Phocaeicola dorei | reverse complement strand
CGCAGGGGGCTTTGCGGTCGCCCCCTGCACCCCTTCGCAGCCCCTTCGGAAGCGGATTGTTTTCAAGTGTGAGGAAAGGATATTTTATCTTGCAATACCCACAACCTTTATAAGGAGTGCACCCGAAGGGGTCAAGGGGGCGACCGGAAAGCCCCCTTGAATAAGCTGAAAACGCAAGAAGCTGTTCACCCCAAAAGCAGGACACAAAAAACGCAGGGGGCCAGGGTCATCGACCCACAAGCCCCCTGCATCCATTTCATTTTTTCCCCGGCGGGGTCAGCTGCCCCACCACAGCGGAAGCCTTGTACAGCAGCTCCACATAGGTCTGGGCATCAATGTTGCAGCCATCCAGCACCCACCGCACCAAAGCGTCCCGATACACGTTCACAAAGAAGTCCACATAAAAATTGAAGTGCTCATCTCTTCCGAAGTAGGGCTTTAGCCGCCCGGACACCACCGGACGAATCATGGTGCCCAGGTATTCATAGAAGGAGTTGGTGCCGGTCTGCTGCAGGGCGACCCGGTAGAAGTCCTTGTTCTTCTGGAAGAACTTGCACAGGCGAATCAGCGCATCCCCGGGGGTCATATCGTCCCCACGCTGCCGGTTGTCCTCGAAGAAATCCGTGTAGAAGATCCAGTTCACCAGATCGTACTTGTCCTTGAAGTGGTAGTAGAAGCTTTTGCGGTTCATCTCGCAGGCCTCGCAAATATCCCCCACGGTGATCTTGCTCAGGGGGCGCTTCTTCATCAGTTCCTTCAGGGAATAGGCCAGTACCTTCTTGGTAATGTTGCCCTCTGCCATGGGTGCTTCCTCCCTCTTCCTTTTCCGAATACACTTATTGTATCACAGAAACATGACATCAACATGAACGAAAAGGACAAAATTGAAATTTGTTGCGCAGGGGGCTTAAGCGGGGACGCCCATCGCCCCCTTGACTCCGTCGGTGACCAGCTTTTGGGGTGAACAGCTTCTTGCGTTTTCAGCTTATTCAAGGGGGCTTTCCGGTCGCCCCCTTGACCCCTTCGGGTGCACTCCTTATAAAGGTTGTGGGTATTGCAAGATAAAATATCCTTTCCTCACACTTGAAAACAATCCGCTTCCGAAGGGGCTGCGAAGGGGTGCAGGGGGCGACCGCAAAGCCCCCTGCGAAACAAGTCAACTCTATCCGAAGGCTACACACGAAAAGTTCCAAGGGACAAGCGTCTCGCCCTATTTAATCCCCCTGCAAATAAACACGAAAAACGCTACTTTTACAATCTTTTTTGCAGAAATTCTTGCAGAAATCTATTGCATTTTAGCAGATTTGCGGTATAATAAAGACGAAAGGACAGCACAGTGCAAGATGTGCTGCAAGAAACTGAATCATGGAGGTGCGATGATGGGGATCTTGATGCTTGTTGCAGCGGCTGTCGGTCTTATGGTGCTGTTGCATGATCATGACCGCTATCTGATGAGCCGCGAAGCCATGGGTGCCTATAAGCACATGGAGTATCACAAGGTGTACCCGACCAGCAACTAACCGACCAAGAATGAGATGACCAACACCATCCCGACCAACAACAGCCGCCGCCCCGACAATGACGCCGGGGCGGCGGTGATTTATTCCCCTTCCCTCTCCATCAAATCAAAGAAGTCCGTCTGCCCTTCCGGCTTTTCTTCCGCTGCAGGGGCATCTTCCGCTGCCGTTTCTTCCGGCACAGGCTCTTCCGGCGGCATCTCCGCTTGATGGACTTCTTCCGAATGGATTGCTTCCGGCGGAAGTTCTTCTGCGAGAGCATCTTCCGCAGGAAGTTCTTCCGGCGGGATGGTGTCCTCAAGCGTCTCCGCCGGGAAGGGAATAGGCGGCACGTCCTCTGCCGGGGGCGTTTTGGGCTTCCGGGGGGCTTTGGGCTTGGGGGGTGCAATCAGTTCCCGGGGCAGGAGCAGATCCTTCTTCCGCCCCACCTTATCCCGCATGTAGGCGAGGGTATCCTCCCAGGTGAAGGGAGTGCAGTAGAGCGCCAAGTTCATCCACCAATGGGGGGCGTAGAGGAGCACCAGCCGCTTTTCCGGCCACAGCTGCACCCGTGCTATGCTCTTCCAGGGCAGATCCCGGGTGGAGATGAGCACCGCATCATCCCCCTCCTCCATTTCCCGAATCAGCCGGGGGGAGCGGAGGCGCAGCAGCAGCTTCAGGGGCGTCGGGTCGGGCAGGAAGCGGCGAACGTGAACACCTTTGCTATCCACCACGCAGTCGATGAGATCATCCCCCTGAAGATGAAGCACCAGCAGCGTGCCCAGGGCGCCCAGGAGGAGCAGCAGCACCATGCTCAGCATAACGCTGCCAGTCAGCACCTGCTCCAGGGCGGCGGTGCCTCCGGTGAGTGCCTCCGGCAGGAGGATGGCCAGCAGCACCACCAGCCAGGCAGGCAGGAAGATGCGTGCCACGCTGTTCCAGCACAGCCAATCTTCCACGGGGGTGTGGGTCACGCACCAGGCCACCCGGGCGGAGGATTTGGCCAGCTTGCTGCCGCAGTGGGGGCAGCGTTCCCCCAGGGGCACGTCTTCCTGGCATTTTTTGCAATAGGCGGTGATGGCCACAGGGGTTGCTCCTTTCCTTTGGGCAAGATGGGGTTTATTTCGATTTTTGGAGGGGAAAATCCTGCAAGAGGGAAGTCAAGGGGGCATTCGTGCCCCCTTGACCCCTTTGACACCCGGCTTGTTGGGTTAACCATGCTTGGTTTTTGCGCTAATTCCAAGGGGCTTTCCGATCGCCCCTTGGAACCCTTCGGGCATCCTACTACTAGGGTTTACAATTTCTTTTCGTTTATGCTGCTTCCCAAGGGCTTTGCGGTCGCCCTTGGGGAACCTTCGCCGCCCCTTCGGATG
>CAVGBO010000124.1:0-3008 GCA_963627465.1 Phocaeicola dorei | reverse complement strand
GGCTCTGCCACTTTGTCGACGCTCACACCACAAGGAGGACATCCCATGAAACGTTCTTTGCCCTGATGCTGGCGGTGATGCTGGTGCCCTTTGCCGCCCGGGGCGAAAATGCCGCCGAGGAGCTTCCCCTGCCCCTGCCTGTCACCGCCTCCCTGCAGCTGGTGCAGTCCTGTCCCCTTGCGGTCAGCAAGCAGCCCTCCCGCTTCAGCGGCGCCTCCCTCCTGCCTGACCAGACCCTGGTGGTTTTCTACGAATCCCCTTTGGCGGACGGACAGACAGAGGATCGGATGGACATCTTTGCCGCTGACGGCACTTTGGTTCGCTCCGAGTCCATCAGCACCTATGATCCGGGCAAGTTCGTTTTCTCCCGCTCCCAGATCATCCTGACCAAAAACGGCTTCCTGCGGGAATACTACCCGGACGTTGCCACCATGGAAACCTACTTCCGCACTTCGTACAAAAAAAGCGGCGCATCCAAGGGCAAAACAAGGAAGCTGAAGCAGAAAACCGACGATGCCTTCTACACCACCGTCATTGGCGACTACACCTTCTTCCGGCGGGCTCACTGCGAGGATGATCCTGCCTTCACGGGGAAGATCCGTCACAGGCTGTCTGACCAAACCCTTTCCTTTCCCCTTTACGACACCGCCTCTCACGCCCTGCTGGAGGATGAAAACGGCACCTGCCTGTTTGTGCAGTCTAAGGGGCAGGAGGCGTTGGAGATCCGTCAATTCACCTTTGACGGCTCCCTGCATGAAACCGTCCTGACCCTTCCGGGAAATTACTTCCCCGATGGAGGGTATGCCCGCATTTCTTCTGCCGCCGGGGGATACGGCACGGCGTACTTTCAAATCTCCGTCACCAATGGTCGCTCCAACATGCTGACCTACGACCTGCAGCAGCAGTGCATCACCGCCAGTCATTCCCTGTCCGCCGGGGAAGAGGCGGCCTTCCTCGGCGATCTCCGGCAGGCAGGCACCTCCCTGCTGGTGCTGGACGGCTACTGGAGCGAATCCCTTCAGTCGTACACCTATCGCCCTGTCCTGCTGGATGCAGACATGAACCGAACCCCCCTTTCCCTCGCCTATGGCAACTGCCTGTACCTGTTTTCCTCCGCCCAGTCGGAGGATATCATCACCCTGGAGACGGATCAGGAGGAAACTTCCTTTTTCCTGTGCAGGTATCGGCTTAGCGGACGCTAAAGGCGTGAAAAAAACACCTTCCCGGCAGGAATTTCCCCATGGAATCTATAATGAACAGGTAGAACCTTTCAAAGGAGGACGCTGTCATGAAACGCTGCTGTTCCCTGCTGCTGATCCTTGCCCTGCTTCTGCCCTGCTTCGCCCTGTGTGAGGAGGAGGAGCGTGAGGAAGGCTTTGTGATAGAAAATTCCAGAACCGGCCGGGTCATCTCCTTCACCTACCCGGCGGTCTACGACTTTGTGGACGATGGGAAGAACGGTTCCTACGTCTTCTCCACGGACGGGAGCTACTATGTCCGATTGATGGTGGATGCGGAGGGCACCCCCTTCTACCAGTCCATTACCAACCGGCACAAGGACGGGGAAGTGCTGCTGCTCACCGATGACTTCTGCATTGCCTCCACGGCGGAAAGTTTCCTGAACGATTACCTGCTGGACGTGGCCTTCCAGCTGGACAACGGCAGTGCCATGGTGCTGCAGGTGATTTGCTACCCGGGGAAGAAGACGGCCTATCCCCTGCTGCTGGATCTCATTGGCGAGTTTACCGATGCATCCCCGGTGGAATCCTGGCTGAATGACGCCTGGCTGCCCTACATCCTGGCGACGGAACAGGGGAATTGAGCCCTGGGGAGGATGTCCATGAAACGTATCCTTGCCATTTTCCTTGTCCTTTCGCTTGTCTTACCCTGCTTTGCCTTGGCTGATGACTACACCGATAGTGACCGTGTCCTCAGTGAGGTCTACCTTGAAGACAATCCCTCCCGATGCGTCACCTTCACCTATCCGGCCCAGTATTCTTCCCGTGAAAGCCACACATTCGGTCCCTACACATACATCTATTACGACGACTATCAATATGTGGCTGTCTGGCTGATGAATCCTGAGCGGGATCGCATGAGCTATTTCGAATACTGTTACGTCACTCACTCGACCAAAAAAATGATCCATTCCTCTATTTACACCCTGACAGATCAGATGTGTGCCGCCGGTTTGTTCAGCGATATTCTTGGCTTTCCTTGTGATCCTTTTGATATGCTGGAAATCGGCATTACACTGGATAACGGCTACTTCATCAAGGTGCAGTCCCTTTGCTACGCCGGGCAAATTACCGGCTGCTATGATCTGCTGCTGGACATTCTCGGCAGCTTTGTGGACACCGATGTGGTGGAAAACTGGCTGGAGGAAACCTGGTATCCCCAGGTGCTGGCGCAGGGGGAGCAATAAGGCATCTTAACCCTTCCGATCCGTCAGATCCCACAGCTTCTGCTTGCTGTTCTTGCCGAAGATGCCGTCCACCGTCAGGCCGTTGGCACGCTGGAAGGCCTTGGCTGCCTTTTCCGTGTTAGCACCATAGTAGCCGTCTGCCGTGCCTACCACCGTGTAGCCCAGCTTGTACAGGTCTTCCTGAATTCGCTGCACGGGCAGGTAGTACTTCTTCACGTGCTTGCTCCGCTTCCACGCCGTGGTGCTGTACCGGGGGTACCAGATTTCGCCATCAGCAACAGGGCCGCCCAAACCAGGGGAAGTGTAGTTGTTGTGGATATGACCATCGATTTTATCGATGCAGTCATCCACAATAAACTCCCTAAAGGGATTCCCACCGCCTTTGCTCAACAGAGGATAATTGTTGGGCAGCTCCGTAATCACGTTGCTGCTGTTGGTCTCCGCTTTGCTCCGCAGATGCACCGTCTGCCCTGCAGGGACAACCACATGCCAAATACTTGCAATTTCATTACTCATATGCATACCACCTTTCTCTTTTCACTGCTGTTGTGTTCTTCCGTCTGTTTGCTAAGGAGGATGTACC
>CAVGBO010000123.1:0-3046 GCA_963627465.1 Phocaeicola dorei | reverse complement strand
GAAGGAGTCCAGAGGGCGACCGGAAAGCCCTCTGGAATAAACAGCAAAGACAAGAAACTGTTTACCCTAAACCTTTCATGCCCGAAGGGGATAAAGGGGGCGAACGGAAAGCCCCCTTGAGCTGCTGGATAAGAGAAGCATTGGTTGACCCACAACGCTGCCAAACGAAGATCATTCCTCCCGCGGCTCTGCCGTGGAGAAATCCACAAAAACGCTTGACAGGAAGCCCCTGACGTGCTATAATTCATGTCTGTCAGCAGGCAGCAATAGGGTTGTCTGTTACGCCAACGTTCCTCGGAGGCACTTGACTGCGGCCTGCGCCTGTAGCTCAGTTGGATAGAGCAACGGCCTTCTAAGCCGTGGGTCGGGGGTTCGAGACCCTCCAGGCGCGCATTATGGTGAGTATAGTTCAGTGGTAGAGCGCCAGATTGTGGCTCTGGATGCCGTGGGTTCGAGTCCCACTACTCACCCCATCTTTTTTCCCCATGGTCTGCTGCACAGCGCGGCAGAGTTCATGTCCTGCGTTGGGGTGTAGCCAAGTGGTAAGGCACGGGACTTTGACTCCCGCACGCGCAGGTTCGAGCCCTGCCACCCCAGCATGTATGACCCATTAGCTCAGTTGGCAGAGCACTTGACTTTTAATCAAGGTGTCTGGAGTTCGAATCTCCAATGGGTCACATCCCATCTGCCTCTGACCCGGGACGAACGTGCGGGCGTGGCGGAATGGCAGACGCGCCAGACTTAGGATCTGGTGCCGTAAGGCGTATGAGTTCAAGTCTCTTCGCCCGCACACTTTCCCAGGTTTGTCCCCCGTGGTTGGAAGCGGGATATGCGGTAGTAGCTCAGTTGGTAGAGCGCCACCTTGCCAAGGTGGAGGTCGCGGGTCCGAGCCCCGTCTACCGCTCCAATTTTTATGCGGGTGTAGCTCAATGGTAGAGCCCCAGCCTTCCAAGCTGGTCACGTGGGTCCGATTCCCATCACCCGCTCCAGCTTGAAGCCTGATCCGATGGATCGGGCTTTTTTTGTTGGCAGCGGGGAAACGGTTTTTGACATTTGAATAGGGAATCGATATAATGGAGAAAAAGGCAGGAGGAATTGGCATGACGGCACCGAGCAGGCTCTTTTTTGACAAAACTCATCACAAAAGTGTCTACAACATCCAGCCCATCAGCAACATTCCTTCTGTGACAGCACACGGCATTCTTTCCTATCAGCGGGCGGCGGCCTTGGAACATGCATCCATTGCAATGCCGGAGGTGCAGAGTAAACGTGACAACATGGCGATCCCTAACGGCAAACCGCTGCATGCCTATGCCAATGCTTATTTTGATCCCCGCAATCCCATGATGTATAAACGGCAGCAGGAAGCAGAAAACCTGTGCGTTCTGGCTGTTTCGGCAACAGTGCTTGATCTTCCCGGGGTGATTGTGTCCGATGGCAATGCGGCAAGCGGATACAGCCGCTTCTACACCCCTGAAGAAGGCATCCAAAGGCTGGATTTCTCCTCTGTTTACAGCGAGTGGTGGACAAGCGGGGATTGGCTGGAGCAACAGCGGCGCAAGCGCATCAAATGTGCCGAAATTCTTGTGCCGGACGTTATTCCGTTTGCCTACGTGGTCGGTGCCATTGCCGTGAGCGAACAAGGAAAGGAAGCCTTGCGAAGCCGGGGCTTTCAGGGGGACATTGTGATCAGCCCCAAGGTATTCTTCAGAAAGGAGGATGACCGGTGAAGATCTTGTTAGGGAACCTTTTTGACAGCCGGTGCAGCACACTGGTGAATACCGTGAATTGCGTCGGCATTATGGGAAAAGGGATTGCGCTGGAGTTCAAAAACAAGTATCCGCACATGTTTGA
The DNA here is from genome assembly GCA_963627465.1 of Phocaeicola dorei. Classification (GTDB taxonomy): domain Bacteria; phylum Bacillota; class Clostridia; order Christensenellales; family Aristaeellaceae; genus CAKUFA01. Next base: position 1,192 of record CAVGBO010000123.1, on the reverse strand, counting down.
GGAGTATCAAATGATGTGCCAAAAAGGACTCGTAAAGCCGGGGGAACCCTATCTGTACCGTGATTTAACCGGCGCATCCGTGCTGAACTTTCCAACGAAGGATCATTGGCGTTCCCCGTCCAAGTTTTCCTACATTACGGATGGATTGGCGTGGTTTCGGGAGAACTATCAGGCGCTGGGCATCACATCCATTGCGTTTCCGCCTCTTGGATGCGGGAATGGAGGCTTGGCATGGGAGGATGTAGGCCCTGCCATGTACCAGGCGTTGAATGATCTGCCGATTGATGTGGAAATTTATGCACCTTACGGCACACCAAAGGAAAAGATGACCGAAGGGTATCTCAGCCAGCCCCGGAAGCAAGGGGCTGACGGCAAGATCACATCCCTGAATGATAAATGGCTGCTGATTCTTGAAGTGGTGCGTCAGGTGAACGAGCAGCAGTATACGCTCCATGTGGGGCGAGTGATTTTTCAGAAGATTTGCTATGTATTAACACGGTCGGGCATTCAAACGGGATTCACCTTTACCCGCGGCAGTTATGGCCCTTATTCTGCTGATGTCAAAGCCGGCATTGCAGCCCTTTCCAATGCCAACCTGATGACGGAAACACAGCATAGCGGGCAAGCGATGGTAGAGACCCATGTGACGGATCACTTTGTATTCCATCCATCCCTGTATTCCGGCGAAGAACTTTGCTGCCTGGATCGGACGGTTGACTTATTCAGCCGCATTAAAAATACAGATCAGGCAGAAGTGATGACCACGGTGATGTTTGCTTATGATGAATTGCAATCTTCCACACCAACGGAAGATGATGTGCTCCGCAGCGTGCTGGAATGGAAGAAACACTGGCAGGGCACAAAAGAGGAAGAAATCAGGCAGACCATTCGCAGCTTGTCGATTTTAGGCTGGATTGCGCCTGTCATGTCATTTCAGCTGGAGGATGATTGATTCGCAAGCAGGAAGAAGAGAATGCCGGGGCACATGCTCCGGCATTTTTTTGAATCCCGCTTTGAATCCCTGACGGTCGATGAATCCCATTTTGAATACGTTAAAAATCAGAAATCCCGGAAAATAAATCCCTTGGCGCAAAAAGAAAACCCCCTGAATCCTTACGATTCAAGGGGGATCATCGTGTGAGCCCGGCGGGATTCGAACCCACGACCTTTTGATTCGTAGTCAAACACTCTA
>CAVGBO010000122.1:0-3145 GCA_963627465.1 Phocaeicola dorei | reverse complement strand
GTGCCAATGTTGACATGGGGCTTTTTCCGCTCGTAATGCTCCTTAGCCATGGGAAAATTCCTCCTCGTTCATTGCAAGTCTATCAATGAAGTAAATTAGTCTTTCTTAGCCCGCTCGCCAATGATCTTCTCAGCCACGGACTTGGGCACTTCCTCGTAGTGGTCGAACTGCATGGTGAACATGCCGCGGCCCTGGGTACGAGAACGCAGGTCGGTGGTGTAGCCGAACATTTCGCTCAGGGGAACGAAGGCGTGGATGATCTGATCCTGACCACGCATCTCGGTGCCGTCAACACGGCCACGACGGCTGGACACGTTGCCCATCACGTCGCCCAGATACTGATCGGGAACGATGATTTCCACCTTCATCATGGGCTCCATCAGCACAGGGTTTGCCTTTTCCAGTGCAGCCTTGAAGGCCATAGAACCGGCAATTTCATAAGCCTGTGCAGAAGAGTCAACATCGTGATAAGAACCGTCCACAACGGCAGCCTTGAAGTCTACCAGTTCGAAGCCCTGATAGCCAGCCTTGGCAGCGCCCTGAATACCGGAGTCGATAGGAGCGATGAATTCCTTGGGAATCACGCCGCCCACGATACGGGACTCAAATTCGTAGCCCTTGCCGGGTTCGTTGGGGGACAGTTCAATCCAGCAGTGACCATACTGGCCGTGACCACCGGTCTGACGGACGAAGCGGCCTTCTGCCTTGACGGCCTTGCGGATGGTAGCCTTGTAGGTAACCTGAGGCTTACCAACGGAAGCTTCTACCTTGAACTCACGCAGCAGACGGTCGACGATGATCTCCAAGTGGAGCTCGCCCATGCCGGCGATAATGGTCTGACCGGTTTCCTTGTTGGTGTAGGTCTTGAAGGTAGGATCTTCTTCAGCCAGACGCAGCAGCGCCATGGTCATCTTGTCCTGACCAGCCTTGGTCTTGGGCTCAATGGCAACCTCGATCACAGGATCGGGGAACACCATGGATTCCAGAATGATCTGGTGATTTTCATCACACAGGGTGTCGCCGGTGGTGGTGTCCTTCAGACCCACAGCGCCTGCGATTTCACCGGTGTAGATGTCGGTGACTTCCTCACGGTGGTTAGCGTGCATCAGCATGATACGGCTCATGCGCTCACGCTTCTGCTTGGTGGAGTTCATCACGTAGCTGCCAGCGGCCAGGTGACCGGAGTAGACACGGAAGAAGGCCAGCTTACCAACGAAGGGGTCAACCATGATCTTGAATGCCAGAGCAGAGAAGGGTTCATCATCGGAGGGATGGCGAACCATTTCCTTCTCGGGATCATCGGGATCAGTGCCCTTAATGGCAGGAATGTCCATAGGAGAGGGCATGTACTCGATGATAGCGTCCAGCAGGGGCTGCACGCCCTTATTACGGTAAGAAGTGCCGCACAGCACGGGGTTCATGGTGCAGGCAATGGTAGCCTTACGGATAGCAGCCATGACTTCGTCGGTGGTCAGCTCTTCGCCGCTGAAATACTTTTCCATGAGAGCGTCGTCGGTCTCAGCGACCTTTTCGATCATCTCGTCATGATACTTCTGAGCCAGATCCATCAGGTCGGCAGGGATGTCCTCATCCCGCACGTCCTTGCCCTCATCGTCGTAGTAGACTTCTGCACGCATCTTGACCAGGTCAATGATGCCGCGGAAATCGGCTTCGGCGCCGATGGGCAGCTGAATCGGCACAGCGTTGGCACCCAGGCGTTCCTTCATCATGTCAACGACACGGAAGAAGTTTGCGCCGGTGATGTCCATCTTGTTGACATACGCCATACGGGGCACCTTGTAGGTCTCAGCCTGCTTCCAAACGGTTTCAGACTGGGGCTCAACGCCGCCCTTAGCGCAGAAGACGGACACAGCGCCGTCCAGCACGCGCAGGGAGCGCTCCACCTCAACGGTGAAGTCCACGTGACCGGGGGTGTCGATGATGTTGATCCGGTAAGTCCGGTTGCGATTCTGGGGATCCCGGGGATCATGCCAGATGCAAGTGGTGGCGGCAGACGTGATGGTGATGCCGCGCTCCTGCTCCTGGACCATCCAGTCCATGGTGGCTGCGCCGTCATGCACCTCACCGATACGGTGAGTCTTGCCGGTATAGTACAGAATACGCTCGGTCGTCGTCGTCTTGCCGGCGTCGATGTGCGCCATAATACCGATGTTGCGCACTCTCTCAAGCGGATGGCTTCTTGCCATGGTGTTACGCTCTCCTTTCTACGGTGGCAGGCTTCAGGGAAAAACTGATATTGCTCATTACCACCGATAGTGGGCAAACGCCTTGTTGGCCTCGGCCATACGGTGCATTTCTTCCTTACGCTTCACAGCAGCGCCGGTGTTGTTGCTGGCGTCGATCACTTCGCCGCACAGACGCTCGGCCATGGTCTTTTCGCCGCGCTTACGGGCAAAGTCCACGATCCAGCGCAGAGCCAGCGTCTGACGACGCTCGGGGCGAATTTCCATAGGCACCTGGTAAGTAGCACCGCCTACACGGCGAGCCTTTACTTCCAGCTGGGGAGCAACGTTATTCAGAGCAGCCTGGAACACCTCGTTGGCGTCCTTGCCGGTCTTTTCAGCAACCATTTCGAATGCGCTGTAGCAAGCGTTCTGGGCAACACCGCGCTTGCCATCCAGCATGATCTGGTTAATCAGCTTGGTGACGGTCGTGGTCCCGTAAACAGGATCCGGCAGCACCTCGCGCTTAGGTACAAATCCGCGACGGGGCATAGGTTTCCCTCCTCAATGTAGCTTCGTTCTCGTTCGTTCATTCATGGGCAAGCTTGACGCTTTCTCTCCCTACGACAGCATGTCAGCATCATGCCGTCCCCGAATCGAATCTATTCGGGCCGGCGGCAACCCCAAACCTCAGTTGATCGCATGACGGCGTTCCGGCCGTCAAGGGACTAAGGCAAAGGTCAACCGGCGTGATTGGGCAGCAGGCGAAAGCAGGAAAGCTTACTTCTTCGGGCGCTTAGCGCCGTACAGGGAACGAGCCTGCATCCGCTTAGCAACACCAGCAGTATCAAGAGCACCGCGAATGATGTGATAGCGAACGCCAGGAAGGTCGCGCACACGGCCGCCACGGATCAGCACAACGCTATGCTCCTGCAGGTTGTGGCCGATACCGGGGATGTAGC
>CAVGBO010000121.1:0-3226 GCA_963627465.1 Phocaeicola dorei | reverse complement strand
GCAGGGGGCTTTCCGATCGTTCCGCAACCTCAATCGTCGCGGCTTACAGCCGCTCGTTTCGGTTGATGCGTTCGCGGACGCAATTTGCGCCACTGGCGCAAGTCCGCTCACTTACCCCTGCACCCCTTCGGGCGCATCCTTTTGGAAGGAGTTAATGAATGGGAAGTAATGATTTTCCCTTGCAACACCCAAAGACTTGCTTGTAAGGCGACCGCCGAAGGGGTCAAGGGGGCGATCGGAAAGCCCCCTTGGAATAAGCACGAAAGGCTAGCAACAGTTAACCCTAAACTTTGGATGCCCGAAAGGGGGTTCCAAGGGGGCTTCCCCCTTGGCCATACCATTTTTCACGTCTTGTCAAGGCAGGAAAAATACTGTATACTGAATATTGCGTGCCTTGGCGCAGTTTTTTTCGTGCCTTGACACGGATACTCCCGTTTTTTCCAAGCGCAAAAAGGAGGATCCTTCATGCCAACGACCTCATTTGATAAAGAGTCGATTAAGGCGTCCATCATCGGCAAGCTGCAGCGGTACAACGGCCGCAGCGTGCAGGACGCTTCTCCCCAGCAGGTATACAAGGCACTGGCCTCTACCGTGCGGGATCAGATCATGCAGAAGTACACCGTTGCCCGGGCGGAGCGGAAGAGCACCAAGTCCAAGCGGCTGTACTATCTTTCCATTGAATTTTTGATGGGGCGCAGCCTGTATTGCAACATGCTGAACCTTGTATCCACGGACGTATACAAGCAGGCCCTCAGCGAACTGGGCTACGACATCACCGACCTGCTGAAGGAAGAGCCGGAACCCGGCCTGGGCAACGGCGGCCTGGGACGGCTTGCCGCCTGCTTCCTGGACAGCCTGTCCAGCCTGGACCTGCCCGCCATGGGCTGCACCATCCGCTACGAATACGGCCTGTTCCGCCAGAAGATTGTGGACGGCCAGCAGGTGGAGCTGCCGGACAGCTGGCTCACCAACGGCAATGCCTGGGAAATGGCCGTGATGGAGGACGCCTGCGAGGTGCACTTCGGCGGTCACGTGGAAGAAACCACGGAGAACGGCCAGGCCAAGTTTGTCCACAAGGATTACTACACGGTGGAAGCCGTGCCCTACGACATGCCCATTGTGGGCTATGACACGGAGACGGTGAACACCCTGCGCATGTGGTCTGCCCGGAGCCCCAAGAGCTTCGACCTCCAGTCCTTCGGCCAGGGCAAGTACAACCAGGCGGTGCAGTCCGTTGAGACCGCCGCCATGATCTCCAAGGTGCTGTACCCCGAAGACAACCACTACGAGGGCAAGATGCTGCGGCTGAAGCAGGCCTACTTCTTCACCAGCGCCTCCCTGCAGTACATCATCCGTGACTTTAAGAAGCTCCACGGCAACGACTTCAGCCTGCTGCCGGAGAAGGTGTGCATCCACATCAACGACACCCATCCCGGCTTCGCCATCCCCGAAATGATGCGCCTGCTCATGGACGAGGAAGGCCTGGGCTGGGACGAGGCTTCCGCCATTGTGCAGAAGACCATGGCCTACACCAACCACACCATCATGGCCGAGGCACTGGAGAAGTGGCCGGAGGACATGGTGAAGCAGCTGCTGCCCCGGGTGTATCAGATTCTGGAGGAGATCAACCGTCGGCTGTGCGCCCGGCTGTGGAACGACTTCCCCGGCCAGTGGGATCGGATCGGCCACATGGCGGTCATCTCCTACGGCATGGTGCACATGGCCAACCTGTGCGTGGCCATGAGCCACTCCGTCAACGGGGTCAGCGCCCTTCACGGGCAGATCCTGAAGGAGGAAACCTTCCACGACTACAACCTGGTGATGCCGGAGAAGTTCTGCGCCATTACCAACGGCATTACCCATCGCCGGTGGCTCATGAGCTGCAACCCCGGCTTGACCAAGCTGATTTCCGACGCCATCGGCACCCAGTGGGTGAAGGAGCCGGAGCTGCTCCGTGAGCTGCGTCCCTTTGCGGACGATGCCGCCTTCCGGGAAAAGTTCGCCGCGGTAAAGCGGCAGAACAAGGAGCGGCTGGTGAAGCTGGTGAAGGATCGCCAGGGCATTACCGTGAGCCCGGACTTCATCTTCGACACCCAGGCCAAGCGTCTCCACGAGTACAAGCGGCAGATGCTCAACGCCCTGCACATTCTGGTGCTGTACAACCGGCTGGTCAGCGATCCCACCTTCGAAATGGAGCCCCGGGTGTTCTTCTTCGGCGCCAAGGCATCCCCCGGATACTACCGTGCCAAGCAGATCATCCGCTTCATTAACGCCCTGTCCGACCTGATTGCCAAGCATCCCCGGGCATCCAAGTACCTGCAGGTGGTGTTCCTGGAGAACTACGATGTATCCACCGCCGAGATCCTCATGCCCGCTACGGAAGTGTCCGAGCAGCTGTCCACCGCCTCCAAGGAGGCCAGCGGCACCGGCAACATGAAGTTCATGATGAACGGCGCACTGACCATTGGCACCATGGACGGCGCCAATGTGGAGATTGCCGAGCAGGTGGGCATGGAGAACATCTACATCTTCGGCATGCGCTCCGACACGGTGCAGAACATGTACCGGGAGAATACCTACAACCCCATGAGCATCTTCGAGACGAACCAGGAGATCCGTCAGGCACTGACCCAGATGATCGACGGCACCCTGTTCCCGGATAATCCTGCGGTATTGCAGGATCTGTACCACAGCCTGCTGCTGGGGGACAACGGCTCCATGGCGGATCCCTACTTTGTGCTGAAGGACTTCGGCTCCTACTCCATGGCACAGCGTCGGCTGAATGCGGACTATGGTGACCAGACCAAGTGGCAGACCATGGCAGTGATCAATACCGCCATGAGCGGCATTTTCTCCTCCGACAGAACCATTCGGGAGTATAATGACCTGATTTGGCACCTGACCCCCCTGAGCCGGAAGCATTAAAATGATGCCTCGGACAAGCGGCTGCACCGCTTGCCCGAGGTTTGTGTACATGCAGGGAATTTTCCCTGCAATCCTAACATTTGAAACCTCCTCCAAAGGAGTGCACCCGAAGGGGTGCAGGGGGCGACCGGAAAGCCCCCTGCGCTGTCACTAAATCATATGCAAAGGTTCGTTTTCCTTGCAAAAATAAGGGATAGCTTCTTTCCAAGGGGCTTAAGCGGGTCGAAGACCCTCGCCCCTTGGAACCCTTCGGGCATGAAAGGTTTAGGGGTTACAATTTCGTTTCGGGATTGTTTATTCC
>CAVGBO010000120.1:0-3293 GCA_963627465.1 Phocaeicola dorei | reverse complement strand
GCATCCAAATCCTCTGGATAATGGCTGGTCAGGAGCATGGTCACGCCCTGGGCTTTCAGGGACAGCAACAGCTGCCGCACGTGGGCAACGCCGTCACGGTCAAGACCGTTGAAGGGTTCATCGAGAATGAGCAGTTTCGGGTGCTCCATCAACGCTTGTGCAAGGCCGAGTCGCTGCCGCATGCCGAGGGAGTATTTTGATACCTTTTTGTGCTGCTGATCGAGGAGACCGACCTGTTCGAGGGCATCGTGAATCATGCGTTCCTTTTCAGCATGGCTGTATTTGCGGATGTTCAGCAGGAGCATCAGGTTTTCGTAGCCGCTGAAGCGTGGCAGAAACAGCGGCGTATCCAGCAGCAGTCCCATATCCGGCGGGAAGGCACAATCCTTGCCTAAGAGCTTGCCGTCAATGCGGACAGTGCCGGAGGTTGGGCGACTGTAACCGCAGATGCAGCGCAAAAGCACTGATTTACCGCTGCCGTTTCTGCCCACAATGCCGTGAATCTGCCCGGAAGCGAATGTGCAGCTAACATCCTGCAACGCTGTCTGCGTCCGATATTCTTTGGTTAGATGATCGACAATAATTTCCATATGCACACTTCCTTATCCATTGATGCGGTCAAACGGCGATGTCAAGCAGCAGAAAGCAAGTCCGAGCAGGTAGACCAGCAGCAGGCAAATCACCATGCCGCCGATAGCGATTTCCGGCATCACACCTGCGCTTCCCTCAATGGATAATCGCCGTGCCATGCCGAAATGGATCGGATTGTACAAACTTGTTTTGTCAATGTTGGAGCAAGTGAATGCACCCAGCAATGACGGCAGCAGGAACGCGCCGTAATACCAAGTCATCTTGCGTGTGATGAGAAACACCACCGCCGCCGTCAGTACAATCAGGGCAGCATAGAGCATAAACAAAATTGGTGCAAGGCAGGGCTGTACCATGGTTCGCACGGTAAATCCATCAAGATCCTCCACCCAAACCGTCCACCCGGTATGCCCGGCACAAGCGGCAAAGAGCAACACACAGATCACCTGCACGACAGCCGTGAGCAATGTTGTCAGCAACACACGCCCCATGATTGCTGAATACCACCGCAGCAGATGGCGATAGCGATAACCGGTCATTGTCTGGAGGGAAGAAACATTTTGCGAAAGCACAACACATGCCGCAAGGCCAGACGGAATGTACACCATCATCCACGCAATGATTTCATGCACATCAATTTCTTCTGACCATACACAGCCGCCGAAAGCGTTCAGCATGGCATCGCCCAGGGTGTTTGTCGGCTGAAGATTCGCAATTTCACCCCAAGCGAACAACAGGGAAAAGAGGAGAATCAACACCATCAGCGAAGGCGGCAGCGCAACGAGCACCTTTGCCTGACGAAAGATTCGTTTAACCATGCTCACGCCTCCTTCATTCGCCTGACGAACCAACCGGCACAGCCGACAGCAATGATAACTGACACAGCAAGCCACACAAGCAGCCTGAATGCAATCTGCCAAACCGAGCCTGTAAAATAGGTTGACGGTGCTTGAAGCACCATGGGGCTCCACTCGCTGTGGTGAAGGATGCGGCTGAAGCACCACGAAGCCATGTAATGCAGCAAAAACGTACCGCCGATCACTAACCCTGTATTGTTTGTAAAACAGGCAATGGAAAAGCCGAGCAAGCTCCAAACCGCCGCACTGACGCAAAGGCAGAGGAAGCTTAACGCCAAGAAAGGCAAACCCTCCCACTGATTCACCCACGTATCAAAGGTGTATCCCGACAATTCACGCCAGGAGGTGACGATGTTCTCATGCCATGGGCAAGCGAATCCGGCAAATACTGCATATACGAGAAAGCCCAGTGCCGCCGCCAGCACTGCTCCGCAGACAGACAGCATCATCCGCCGTCGCATATAGCCCCACATGCCAGCACGATGAAGTATCATCAGCTGATGGCCACGTTTTTGATCCTCTGCAAGGAAAGTTGCCGCCGGGAAAACCGCAATAAACGGCAGCAGCAGCTTGGCCAGACCATATTGCAGCGGCATCAGCATAAAATAAAGAAAGTCGCCGGACGCAAAATAGCTCAGCGGCTCTTCCCAGAAAACATGCGTATCCATGTGGGGATACAGCATGGAGAGTACGCCAAGAAATATCGCAAACCAGAAACCTGGATTCTTCCAAACTCGACCCATTTCTCCCATGATCGTCCTCCGATCAATCGACTGCCTCGCCCGTCATGGCATCCACCACGTACGTCATGCGGACAACCTCCGGCAGATAGTGATGAATGTCGGCTTGCGTCAGCGCATCAGCATTTTCAAGGTTCACCGTCAGCACAAAATTGACCTGCCAACCAGGACGAAGAATGCCGTTGCTGGCATAGTAGCATGCTTGCACGCTGTCGGTGCTGAGCGTGAAAGACGGCTGATAGGCATCGAAGAATCCTGCATAATCGAACCCTGCCGTGTTCTGCGTTGCCAGGCTGTCAAGTGCAGGCTGCCAGGTGTTCAACGCCTTCTGCATCGCCGTGTCAACGGCAGATTTCCAATCAACCAAGGAAGATTCAATTTTACGTTCTTTTGTGATTTCATACGAACAACCAATTTCGATGTATACAATCTGATTCTGTTGAATCACTGCCAATGCAAACATGGGTACATCCGAATCGCTGAAATTGCCGAACAGCTGCGGCAAGATGGGATAGCCGTTCACTTCGGCAGCAAGCACCACCAGCACATCATCCTTGGTGAAAATCGATGCGCCGTTGCCGCTGTGCAGCCGGCTTTCGTAGGTTGTCCAATCCGGCAATGAACCTATTGCACTTTCATTCGATTCCTGAAAGACTGTGCTGAGCTTTGCACACAAATATGGATTGCCAAAACAGGAAAAGCCCGCTGTGTTGAGTCCATCGGCAAACTGTGCCGTCAGCGTCTGCTCTGCCTCGGTCAGCGCAGCATCATCCGAAACAAACGTGGGCACAGAAATGGAGACATCCGTCTTAGAGTAAAGGTGTGCACTGTTATCAACGTTCGCCGTGAACGTCAGCGGACTTTGCAAAGCGGATGACAACGAATCTTGCAGCGTCTGTGCCTTCTTCGTCTGCTGTTTATACTGATATTGATAGATTTCACTGCCGAAGCCTGCAGGTTCTTCCAAATCACACGTGGTCGTCCAACGGCCGCTTGAAGTGGTGAAGGTGTAGGGATCGGCAAGGGAAACGCCTTGGTGTGAAAGCAGTAAACCAGCGCAGAAGCTGAAGATGAATACTTTGATTATGGCACGCTTCATAGCAAATTC
>CAVGBO010000119.1:0-3303 GCA_963627465.1 Phocaeicola dorei | reverse complement strand
CAGGCTGACAAAAATTTATCGAAAAAGGTAGTCAAAAGAAATCCTTTGTGGTATAATGTCGGCGCTGAAAAAACAGCATGGTTCCTACCCCAATGAGTACAGGAGGTTACGAACATGAAGAAGCGTTTTCTTGCGCTGCTCTTGTCCGCCATGATGGTGCTGACCATGGTTCCCGCTGCCTTGGCAGAGGGCGTCAGCGGCACCTTTGAAGGAACGGCCAAGGGCTTTGCCGGTGATGTGACCGTCACCCTGACCCTGACCGACGGTGTGATCACCGACGCACAGGCTGTCGGTCCCGACGAAACCCAGGGCATCGGCTCCAAGGCCATCGACAGCATGCCTGCTGCCATGGTGGCCAACAACAGCATTGCGGTGGACGGCGTGTCCGGCGCAACTTTCTCCTCCAATGCCGTGAAGGAAGCTGCCGAGGCTGCCTTGGTGGCTGCCGGCGTGGATGCCGAGGCTTACAAGACCGCTGTGGCTGCCGAAAAGGCAGAGGATGCCACCTACGACGCTGACGTGGTGATCGTTGGCGCAGGCGGCGCAGGCATGGTGGCTGCCATCACCGCAGCCCAGGCCGGCAAGACCGTGGTGCTGGTGGAAGGTCAGTCCGTGGTGGGCGGCAACTCCGTCCGTGCAACCGGCGGCATGAACGCCGCCAAGACCCCTGCCCAGGATGAAAACACCTTCGGCGAAAGCGCCGGTGTGGAAAAGACCCTGGCCAGCGCAGCTTCCACCTATGCGGACAACGCTGACATCACTGCCCTGGCAGCCACCGTTACCGCCCAGTGGGAAGCTTATCAGGCCAATCCCGAAGGCTACTTCGACTCTGTGGAGCTGATGGAGCTGGACGCCATGGTAGGCGGCAAGGGCCTGAACAACATCGACCTGGTAAAGACCCTGTGCGAAAACAGTGCCGACTCCATCGAATGGCTGAAGACCCTGAACATCAACCTGACCAGCGTTGGTGCCTTCGGCGGCGCATCCGTAAAGCGGATTCATCGCCCGGTGGACGAGAACGGCAAGACCCTGTCCGTGGGTGCTTACATGGTTCCCCTGCTGGAGCAGAGCGTGAACGGCTATGACAACATCACCCTGCTGACCAACACCCTGGCCAACACCATCCTGACCAAGGACGGCGCTGCCGTGGGCATTGTTGCCACCGGCAAGGACGGGGAAACCGTGACCGTGAACGCCAAGGCCGTGCTGCTGGCTACCGGCGGCTTCGGTGCCAACAGCGAAATGGTGGAGAAGTACAAGCCTGAACTGGCTGGCTTCATGACCACCAATGCTGCCGGTGCCCAGGGTCAGGGCATTGCGATGGCAGAAGCCATCGGTGCCGCCACCGTGGACATGGAGCAGATTCAGATTCACCCCACCGTGCAGTTCGACACTGCTGCCCTGATCACCGAAGGCCTCCGTGGCGACGGCGCCATCCTGGTGAACGCCGAGGGCAAGCGTTTCATTGACGAAGTAGGCACCCGTGACGTGGTATCCGCTGCCGAAATCGCTCAGACCGGCTCCTACAGCTGGCTGGTGGTTGACCAGGCCATGGTGGACGCATCCACGGTCATCCAGGGCTACATCAAGAAGGGCTTCACCTTCACCGGCAACACCTACGAAGAGCTGGCTGAGGCCATCGGCGTAGACGCTGCTGCCTTCGCTGAGACCATGAACACCTGGAACGGCTATGTGGAAGCCAAGAACGATCCTGACTTCGGCCGCACCAGCTTCGCTAACCAGCTGAACACCGCTCCCTACTATGCCATCAAGGTATCCGCAGGCGTGCACCACACCATGGGCGGCCTGAAGATCAACACCTCCGCTGAGGTGCTGGACACCAACGGCACTGCCATCCCCGGCCTGTTCGCAGCCGGCGAGGTGACCGGCGGCGTGCACGGTGCAAACCGTCTGGGCGGCAACGCCGTGACCGACATCGTGGTATTCGGCCGCATTGCCGGCGCCTCCGCTGCGGAGTATGCAAGCAAGTAAGCAAACGTAATGGTTCTTGCGAGAGGGGCGCAACCGCTTTGCAAAGCGGTTATCTCCCCTCTCGCGCTCTCCCCTCTTCCCGAAACTTTTATTTGGGATGAGGGGTTCTTTTTTTGCGAGAGGGTGGCAACCGCTTTAGGCAAAGCGGTTATCCCCCCTCTCGCGCTCTCCCCCTTTCCCGAAACTTTCTTTTGGGTTGAGGGGATTTTTTTCGGGGGCAAGCCCCCGGACCCCCCTTTGTTTTTTTCCTTGCATTAACCAAAGCCTTGCTTGTAAGGCGACCGCCGAAGGAGTCCAGAGGGCGACCGGAAAGCCCTCTGGAATAAGCAAAAACAAAGCTATGCAGGTAGAGCGTCCACTTGCATATTCTCCGCTATGCCAGTCAAGGGGGCTTTGCGGTCGCCCCCTGCAAAACAGAACATCTTCATCCGAAGGGGCGGCGAAGGGGTGCAGGGGCATCTTGCACCTTTTCATCCTCCTTTGCAGGAACGAACCCTTCATCAGTCGAAATGAATCCTCATCATCCTCATGAAAAAGGAGGGGCACACACCATGATCCAGACCGAGCAGACCGCCATTGTTCTGCGCTACGCCAACTATCGGGAAAACGACCGGATGCTGACCCTCCTGAGCCCCACACGGGGGAAGATCGAAGCGGTAGCCCGGGGGTGCAGGCGACCCCGATCCCCTCTGCTGAACGCCAGCGATCTCTTCGCCCTGGGGGACTACGAGCTCTACAGCAAGGCCGGGCGGCAGAGCGTGGTGTCCGCCTCCCTGATCGAGACCTTTTATCCCCTGCGAGGGGACTATGACCGGCTAAGCTGCGGGGTGTACCTACTGAACCTTGCCGAGGCCGCTGCCCAGCCGGGGGTGGCGGATCAGGAGCTATTCATGCTGCTGCTTCACACCCTAAGCCGGCTGACCTTTTCCCAGCAGGAGTGGAAGCCCCTGCTATCGGGATTCCTGCTCCACTACGCCGCCTGCGAGGGGTTCAAGCCCCGGCTGAACCACTGCGTCGCCTGCCAGAAGCCCCTAACGGCGGCGGAGCAGGTGTACTTTGACACCCAGGAAGGTGGGCTGGTGTGTCATGAATGCCACCAGAAGGGGCAGGTGCCCGTGGCGGCGGAGCAGGCGCTATGGATGCGGCAGGCGCTGCAAAGAGGGGCTTCCCAGTGGGTGAACGCCCCGGAATGCTACGCCCCCTTTACCCTTCTACGGAAGTTCGTTGAGCAGCGGCTGGATCGCCGACTGAAAAGCACGGCAACATTGCCGGAGTAATTTTTTGCGAGAGGGCAGCTTTTGTGCCAAAAGC
>CAVGBO010000118.1:0-3323 GCA_963627465.1 Phocaeicola dorei | reverse complement strand
CTCGCAAATCGTCCCTAGTCGTCGCTGTAATTTTCCAGTTTACGGCGATGGATTTTCGCTGTATAATTAGATGGGATTCTTTTGGCATGGATGGAAGGGGGAGGGGTTTGCCGCCTCAAACCCTTATGAAAGGATAGCCAAAAGGAGCTTGTCCACCGTTTTCCCCAAAGCTGTGGAAAACTTGTGGAAAAGGTGGAAAACTTCCGAGGAGTTTTCCACCGGAGACCGCGAAAATCAAGGATTTCAGGTTTTCCACAGCCTGGTATCCACAGCCTGTGCAGGATGTGGGAAACCCCTTTTGGCCCCCTCCTTTTGGGGAATCTTTTGGGGCGAAAGGCTTGTGTTTTGGGGATTTTGGGGCTTTCCCCAGACCCTTCGCCGAAAGATTGGGCACCCTTTCCTTTTGGGAAAAGGGGGAAAGCCCGGTTGTCCACAATTTGTCCCAAGGGAAAGGGCGGGTTCCTCACAATTTGTCTACACCGTGAAAGCCTTGCGCCGCAAGGGCTGGAGGGGGTTTTCCACAGCTTCCACAGCCCCTACTACGACGACTAAATTTATAGGTTCTACTAACTACTTACGGAAAAGAGGTCGATCCCATGCAATTTACCGCCAACGCCCAGGATCTGCTGGACGCGCTGAATACCGTCACCCGCGCTCTTTCTCCCCGGCCTGCCAAGCAGATTCTGGAGAGCGTCCTCCTCACCGCCCAAGAGGATTCCGTGGAGCTGACCTGCTCCGACGGCAGCCTGACCATCGTGTCCACCATCGTGGCGGAAGTGAAGGATATGGGTCAGGCAGCCCTGAGCGGCAAACTGTTCAATGAGCTGGTTCGCAAGCAGGAGGGGGGCAGCATTACCGTCCATGCGGAAAACGGACGGAACGCCAGCATCCTGTGCGGCAAGTGCAAGTCCTCCATGACCTGCATGAACGCCATGGAATACCCCGACAGCCCGGAAATGGATCAGAGCACCCAGGTGAAGATTCAGCAGAATCGCCTGCGGGAGATGATCAGCCGAGTGGTCTTCGCCATTGCCAATGATGAAACCCGGCAGATCCTCACCGGCTGCCTGCTGGAGGTGACCAGGGACGAGGCACGCATGGTGGCCCTGGACGGCTATCGCCTGGCTATGCAGAAAATCTTCCAGCCCTTCACACTGCCGGAAGGCAAGGACGTGATCCGTGCCGTTGTGCCCGGAAGGGTGCTCAGCGAACTGAGCAAGATCCTCCCCGATGACGAAACCTTCTGCACCCTGACCTTCGATCGGAATAAAATGCAGGTCACCTTCGGCAACAACTGCCTGTCCACCGTGCTGCTGGCCGGGGAATATATCGATTACCGGAAAATCCTGCCTGCCGCCTTCAAGACCCAGGCCAAGGCTCGCCGGATGGATGTGTACAACGCTATCGACCGTGCCAGCCTCATGGCTCGGGAGGGGAAGAACAACCTGATCCGCATGAGCTTCGACAAGGATACCCTGACCATCTCCTCCAACGCCGAAATGGGCGATGTGCACGAGGAACTGGACTGCACCCTGAACGGTGATCCCCTTGAAATTGCCTTTAATGCCAAATACTTGGTGGATGTGATCCGGAATATCAGCGATGACGACCTGTGCATGAAGTTTAACAGCAACGTGAGCCCCTGCGTGTTTGTGCCGGAAGAAGGGGATTCGTTCCTGTATCTGATTTTGCCTGTAAGAATCTTCCAATAAGAACATGGATATCGAAACCATTAAGCTGCGGGACTTCCGCAACTATCCATCCCTGGAGATGAAGCCCCACCCGGGGGTGAACATCCTCTTCGGGCAGAACGGCTCCGGGAAAACCAACCTGCTGGAAGCCATCCACTACTGCGCCCTTGGCAAAAGCCACCGCACCAGCCAGGATAAGGAAGTGGTGCGGAAGGGGCAAGCCGCCGCTGCCGTGGGGGTTACGGTGCGCAAGCAAACCGGCAAGCACGATATTGCGGTGAAGCTGACCCCGGAAGGCCCCAGGCACAAGCATATTTTCCTGGATCAGAAGCGGGCACCTCGCATATCCGACATGATGGGGCAGGTGCAGTGCGTGATTTTCTCCCCGGAAGACCTGATGCTGGTGAAGGACGGGCCTGCCGCACGGCGGAAATTCATGGATATGCTGATTTCCCAGCTGTACACCCCCTATTTTCTCGCCCTGCAGCAGTATCAGAAGGCCATGGAGCAGCGGAATGCCCTGCTCCGGCAGGCAAGGAAGGGCATGACCATGGACAAGGGCATGATGAGTGCCTTCGAGCAGACCATGGGGGAGCAGGGGGCGGTGATTCACCGGTATCGGGCAAGGATCATTGCTAAATTAGCCGCCTTGGGGGCGGACAAGTATGCCGCCATCAGCGGCCGGGGGGATGAAACCTTCCGCATGACCTACCGTGCCTGCACGGAGGCGGAGGATTTTGCCGCCGCTGCCTGTGCCCAGCTGGAAAAAAGCCGGCAGGAGGACAGCCTTCGAGGGTTCACCACCTTCGGGGTGCATCGGGAGGAGATTCTGCTGACCCTCATGGGCAGGGAAATGAAGCTGTTTGCCTCCCAAGGGCAGATCCGCACGGCGGCACTGAGCATGAAGCTGGCGCAAATGGCGCTTTTCCGGGAAATCAGCGGGGAAGAGCCTATTCTTTTGCTGGATGATGTGATGAGTGAGCTGGATATGACCCGGCGAACGAGACTTTTGCAGGAGATCAGCGGGGGCCAGACCTTTGTGACCTGCACGGATGAAAGCGACCTGGATACCTGCCGGGACAGGAGAACCTACCTGGTGCAGCTGACCCCGGAGGGGAATGGATTGCTGACGCAGACCAATCATGGGATGGAAGTTTCCCATGAGGAAGAGGAAGAACCCAGTTTTGAGTGAAAAGCGCCCCTTGATGGGGGCGTTTTTTTTGTGGAAAAAAGCATTCAAAACCTTTCTATTGAGGATTGCTGCATCCGAAGGGGCGGCGAAGGAGTCCAGAGGTAAGTGAGCGGACTCGCGCCAGTGGCGCGAATTGCGTCCGCGAACGCATCAACCGAAACGAGCAAGCGTAGCTTGCGACGATTGAGGTTGCGGAACGACCGCAAAGCCCTCTGGAATAAACATAATCAAAGAGTTGCAGGTAGTGCGTCCACTTGCATAGTTTTCGTTTAGCATCCAAGGGGCTTTGCGGTCGCCCCTTGGAACCCTTCGCAGCCTCCTTTTGCAAGGTTTCGGGAATTGTTGCAGGAGGCAAGCAACAGCTAGGGTTTACAGCATCTTTCCAAAGATGATTGTTCCAAGGGGCTTTGCGGTCGCCCCTTGGAACCCTTCGCAGCCTC
>CAVGBO010000117.1:0-3330 GCA_963627465.1 Phocaeicola dorei | reverse complement strand
ACGATTGTATAATGAAGGTACTGCGTGTTTCGTTCGGGTTTACATGGTGTTTACAAAGAAAGCACACCCTGCATCGTTCGGAATTTTATTGCAGTTCTTTGATTTTCCGCACGTCATTCTCTTCCACTGTCATATAGACTGTGTGCTGATTGGTGTAAATCACGAACCCCGGGGCTGCGCCGCCGGGCTTTTTTACGTACCGGCGCAAAGTATAATCCACCGGCACAGAGCTGGAATGCTGCCCTTTGCTGTACCAGGCCGCCAGGGTAGCCGCCTCCTTCAAGGTTTGGAGGGGCACTTCCTCCTCCGTGCGGATAATCACGTGGCTGCCGGGCATGTCCTTGGCGTGAAGCCAGGTTTCATTAGGACGAGCCGTTGCGGTCAGGCGGTCATTCTGGGCAGAGTTCTTGCCTACATCAATGGCAATGCCGTCGGAGGACACATAATGGTAGGGCTTGCTCTGGGGAAGGGCACGCTGCTGACGGCGGTTGGTGTTCTTCTTCATGTAGCCCATCCGCACCAGATCCTGCCGAATCTCCTCCAGTTCACTTTCCTCCACGCACTTGCCCACATCCAGCAGGGTGCTTTCCAGGTAGTTCAATTCCTGCAGGGTCTTCTCTTTTTGCTCCGCCGCCGTCTGCCGAGCAGACCGAGCTTTCTGATATTTTTTGAAATATCGCTGAGCATTCTGCGCCGGGGTCAGCTGAATGTCCAGAGGAACCACCATGGTTCCCCCTTGCTCATCATAAAAATTGGACAGTTCCGCCTGCTTTTGTCCTTTTTTGATCTGCCACAGATTGGCGTTGATCAAATCTCCCATGATGCGGTACTCTTCCATCCGTTGGGCAGAGGCCAGCTCCTCTTCCTGCAAGGCCAGTTTCTTTTCGCACCGTTCAATGTGCCCCTTCAGCAGGCGAACCATAGAGGCACTCTTTTGAGTCAGGCGATCCTGCCGATCCCGTGCGCCGAAGTAACGTTCCAGTGCCGCACTGACGGAAGGTTCAGCAACCTGCCGAGAAACGTCCCGACTCAAATAAGGAAAAGGAAACACATCCTCCGGGTCGCCCTGCTCGTTCAGCAGCACCCGGGGATCTGCCGCATCCGCCATTCGATGAAGAAAATCCGCCAGCCGCCTTGCCGTATCCTTCGCATCTTCCGACCGATCTTCCCCCGGGGAAAGCACCCGATAAGCGAGCTCCTTTGCCGCAGGGTTTGACAAGCCTGCAATGCATCCCCCCAACGCCTTGGCAAGGGGCATATCCCCCGCCTCCACTAAGCGCTGCGCCAAGGCTTCCGGCTCCAGCGTCAGCGGATCCAGCTTGTTCTGCTCGGGCGGCGGTGCATAGCTCAAGCCCGGCTGAATCAGGCGCACACGGCTCATTTCCTGATTCACGTGCCGTGCCGCTTCCAGAATCCTGCCTTCTCCATCCACTAGGATCAGGTTGCTGTGGCGACCCATCACTTCCAGAATCAGTCGGCGCAGCACGTGATCCCCCAGCTCATCCACGGTATCAATATCCATGTGGAGCACCCGGTCGCCGCCAATCTGCTTGATGTCCAGTACGTGACCGCCCATGAGCTGCTTGCGGAGCAGCATGCAAAACATAGGCGGTTCCAGCGGATTGGGAAAGGTGCTTGTGGTCAGGTGGCACCGTGCATTATTTGGAGAAGCGCACAGCAGCAGCCGGCAATTTTCATTGCCGGAGCGAATCAGCAGAATCAGCGTATCTTTTTCCGGCTGGGTAATTTTATCGATTCTGCCTCCTGTTAAGCGGCTGTTCAGCTCCCGTGCCACAAATCCCAAAGTCAATCCGTCCATGGGCATAAGGGATCACCTCAATCATCAAATGGTATCATGTGAAATTATAGCTGGATTTTTCCCGTTTGCCAAGGGCGGCTTTGCGCATGTTCCCCGTTTTGTCTCCTTGCAACCTTTCGCCCCTGCTGTTACAATAAAGGTACCACGTGGGAAGGAGGCGCAGATATGTCGCAAGTTACCAAGCGGGCACTGGAAGCATCCCTGAAGCATTTGCTGCTGCAGAAGCCCTTGAATAAAATCACCATCAACGATATTGCCGAGGATTGCGGTATCAACCGCATGACGTTCTACTACCATTTCAAGGACATTTACGACCTGGTGGAATGGTGCTGCGAGGAGGACGCCAGCCGTGCCCTAGCAGGCAAAAAGACCTACGAAACCTGGCAGCAGGGCTTTCTCCAGATTTTTGAAGCGGTGCTGGAAAACAAGCCCTTCATCATGAATGTGTATCACTCCGTCAGCCGGGAGCAGGTGGAAAATTACCTCTACAAGCTGACCTACGACCTGCTGGAAGGCGTGGTGGAAGAGAAGGCGCAAGGCATGAGTGTGCGGGCTGAAGACAAGAAGTTCATCGCCACGGTCTACAAGTATGCCTTTGTGGGACTCATGCTGGACTGGATCAAGAACAATATGAAGGACGATCCTGCCCTGCTGGTGGAACACTTGGATCAGGTGATTCACGGCGGCATCAACGCCGCTCTTCAGCGGCTGCGCATGGACAAGGATACGTCAAATCCCTCGAAATGATAAAAATTTAAGCACATTCCCCCTCTGTGATAATTCCTTTATCACAGAGGATTTTTTGTTGATTGTTGTTTTTCGTAAAGTGCGGTATCCTTGCACTGTCGGATGAAACCAACGACTTCACATAGATGGAAAGGAGTCATGAACCATGTATTATTCCAGTGGTAACTACGAAGCATTTGCCCGCCCCAAGAAGCCCGAGGGCGTGGATCAGAAGTCTGCCTATATCGTAGGCAGCGGCTTGGCAGCTCTGACTGCTGCCTGCTATCTGGTGCGTGACGGCCAGATGAAGGGCGAGCATGTGCACATTCTGGAGAAGGGTAACCTGCCCGGCGGTGCCTGCGACGGCTACAAGTACGAGAACCTTGGCTACGTCATGCGGGGCGGCCGTGAAATGGATAACCACTTCGAGGTCATGTGGGATCTTTTCCGCTCCATTCCTTCCATTGAAACGGAAGGAGTCAGCGTACTGGATGAGTACTACTGGCTGAACAAGGAAGACCCCAACTACTCCCTGTGCCGTGCCACGGTGAACCGGGGCGAAGATGCCCACACCGATGGCAAGTTCAGCATTTCCGATAAGGGTGCCATGGAAATCATGCACCTGTTCTTCACCCCCAATGAGGAGCTGCAGGACAAGAAGATCACCGACTTCTTCGATGATGAGGTGCTGAACTCCAACTTCTGGCTGTACTGGCGCACCATGTTCGCCTTCGAAAACTGGCACAGCGCACTGGAGATGAAGCTGTACATTCAGCGGTACATCC
>CAVGBO010000116.1:0-3349 GCA_963627465.1 Phocaeicola dorei | reverse complement strand
GAATTTCGAGAACCTTGCTTCCCGACAAATCCAACGGTTTGTCCATACCATCCGCCATGGTTTTTCGTTATACTTAAGATGGATCTTCGGGAAAGATGACCCGGAGGACGAAAAATCAGATCGAAGATCCTTCCCTAGGGTGGACGCGCATCCCCCCGGGGATGTATGACAGCGAGGTGGGTACAATGGCAGGAGAAATCACACGCCTGATGGTAGAGGTCGCCGTATCGCAGGGCTTGCAGGGGCTGAAGCAGCAGTTTGACCGGCGAGTGCTGCGCAATGCGGTGGAGCACGGAGGACATTTCTCCAACGGCCGTTTTCAGCGGGCGGTGTTCCAGACCCTGCAGGACATGCTCCGCACGGAGGATCACCCCTATTTTTCCCTGTGCAACCGCCTGGCTGCGGATGTGGACGAATGCTATTTCCTGAATTACGGCATTAACCTGACCTTCGAAAGCTGGACCCGGGGGGCTGCGGTAATCCGGGGACTGGAAGCCAAGGAGAATCGGAACATTCCCTGGTGCATGACCCTGTACACCGCCCATCATGGGCAGCAGATGCCCATCGACACGGCCAAGGGGATCATTGAGCAGGGCATGCCCCTGGGCATTATGGCCTGGGCACTGATGGAGGAAGACGGCCGGAGCGACGTGCTGCGCACCCTGTGCGATCAGTTCCCCAACTGCGCCTTCACCGCCTTCCTGCCGGATGAAAAGATCACGGACGCCCTGCTGTGCGACCTGCAAGGGGTGGATAACCTGGCCCTGGTGGCCATGAGCAAGGGGGGCACCTTTGCCTCCTACGAGCTGATGCGGAAGCACCGGCGGCTGTTCGGTCTATGCCGGGAAGTGGATGCCGCCTGCGCCGAGCGGATGCTGAAGCAGCAGGATCTGCGGCTGCAAAGCATCCCGGAGGCGCCCATCCTCTTCTTCAAGTATGCAGAGGATTGCCCGGAGGAGGTTCGCCATCGGCTCACCGCCTACATCAAGGAGAAGAAGGTGCGGCCGGATCATCCTGTGTTCCCCATTGATCTTTCCCGGGACATTTCCCGGGTGGATGAAATCATCTCCGACGACGCCTGCCGCCTATCCCTTGCCGCCGACGGCACTTATCTGGTGGGCGAAAGCAAGACCCCGGCGGACGTATCCTTCCCGGAAACAAGCCTGCATGAGGCTATCACGGCGCTTTTGCTAAAGTGATTCGTCAAAGTAGCTTCGCCACTTTGCCGAGGGGGCTTCGCCCCTTTTTTTGCTTCGCCCCATTTAACGTCACAAAGCAGCCGCTCCGAAAAAAGCCCCGAAGGGGTCGAACCCGACCACGCCACCCGGAGGTTGTTGAGTGTTCAAGACCTGCTTCCCATGTGTTTGCCGAGGAGCAGGTCTTTTTTTCGGGCAGAGGGTGCAGAAGTCCCGGCTGCTCCGCTTTTCCGCGATAGCCATTCTGGCGTTTTATCCACCAGAAAGGGAAAATTTCGTGAAAGAATCTGTGCCCACTACTTGCATTTTTTGAATGCAGCGTGTATACTGTATTTGTGCCAAAATTGAGGAGGTGCATAGCAAATGAAGCAGGTAAATATCAAGCTGAGTCTGGCTGAGAACGTCAAGACCTTCGTCAACATGGTCAACCGCTATCCTTATGACATGGATCTGCGTGCAGGCCGTCACGTTGTGGATGCGAAGTCCATCCTGGGCATCTTCAGCTTGGATCTGTCCAAGCCCATCACCCTGGAAATCTACTCTGACGATTGTGAAGACCTGATGGCTGACCTGAAGCCCTTCCTGGCGTAAGGTTCCCATCTTCGCTTAACCCCTCAAGCGTATGTTTGAGGGGTTTTCTTGAATAGAAATGGAAGAAACGGAGGGGAACAGATGAAGAAGCGCAGCATTCCGGACTCGGAATACAAGCTGGTGATTCTCTATGCCCTTTCCCGTCTGGGGCCGGTGACCAACATGCAGCTGCTACGGTTCATGGTGGAGCTGGATCTGATGAACTACTTCGCCCTGCAGCTGAACCTGAGCGAATTGCAGGAGCAGGAGCAGATTCTGGAGAAGCCTTCGCCCCTGGGCACTCTGCTTACCCTGGGGGAAAAAGGGGAATACACCCTGTCCGCCTTTGACCATCGGCTGCCCAGCAGCACCAAGGAAATCATTGACGCTGCCTGCCCCCTGTGGCAGTCCCGGTTCCGCCGGGAACAGCAGACCCTGGCGGAATCCTTCACCCTCAGCGACGGGCGGATGTGCATCCGGCTTCGTCTGCTGGAGGGGGAGACGGCGCTCATTGACCTGATGCTGACCCTGGACTCCACCGCCGCTGTGCCCCAATTATCGGAACGCTGGGGCAGCGCCGCCCAGGCGGTGTATGATACCATTATGTCCCGGCTGGGCACGGACTATGATGCGTCTGTTCCCCCGCCGCCCCTGCCGGAGACCGCCGCCCTGGAGCAGGTGGGTGATCAGGACTGGATGCTGTCCCTGGCGGATACCATGCCGGGGCCCCGGATGACGCTGATGCTGTCCGTGCCGGATCAGGGGCTGGCGCTGCACTACGCCGCCCGGTGGCAGAGCTGCTGTGATGACATGCGAAGCCTGCTGCTGGAGTTGATGAACATTCGGTAATTTTCAAATGGGCAGTGCCGATTTGGGGGGAGCTGTTCTCACGAAAGCCATCAGCAAAAAGGAACGGAGGTCATGCTATGCAGCACGAATGCAGGATTACCGTGCTGGAAACAAAGGTATTCCCGGAACTGCAGAAGCAATATCTGGCTGATTCAAAGTCAGGACCCTGTCCCTGCTTCAAGAAAGGCGACACATTCTTGTTAAAGAGAACGCCCCAGCAGGATGATTTCTACCACTTGATGAACGGCAGGTTCTGCGGTGAGGCATGGGATGCGGTGAGCCGATATGTCTACACCGCTTTGCAGGGCGGTTCCATCATGCACCACTGGACAAATGACGAGCGCATGATGATCGCCTGCTGCAATGACGGAACAAGACCCGTCATATTCAAAATAGAAAGAATCGACATCCCGGAAAATGACGAGGAAAAGCAGTGGCTGGAGAAGCAGAACTTCCGGAACACTGCGGAGGAAGCTTATACGGGATGAAGCAAGATTGACAAAGGGAAGGACAATCATGGGATCTGATGCAGCATAGCGCATCAGACAAAAAAACCGCACAGCAGGCGAGAGAGTCTGTTGTGTGGTCTTTTCATTTGCATCGCTTGATCGGTTGCCCTTTGGAACGCTTCGGGGCATCCCTTTGCAAAGTTTAGGGTGTTGCTTCAGAAGACTTCCATCTACTAGGGTTTACTGTTACTTGTTGTTTGTGCTTATTCCCAAGGGCTTTGCGGT
>CAVGBO010000115.1:0-3432 GCA_963627465.1 Phocaeicola dorei | reverse complement strand
GATGAAATCATCGATCCCAAGGATCCTACGAATCCCAAGACTCCCGAAGGCGGCAGCGAAGTCGATAACGAAACCGACGACATTGACGTTACCCTGACCGTCAAGAAGACCTCCGATACCGGCGATGTCCGTGTACGTGAGGGCGAGACCATCACCTACACCATCACCGTCACCAACGACGGCAACACCCCGTACCACAACGTACAGGTGGATGACCTGCTGGATGGCGTGAAGGTGCTCAAGGGTACTGGCTACAAGGTCAACGGCACCACGGCTGTGATTGATGAACTGCTTGTGGGCGAAACGGTGACCATCACCGCTCAGTACACCGTGACCGATGAAGACATCCCCATGGCACAGGTGACCAACACCGTGAAGGCGGAAGCTGACGGCATCGAGAATCCTAAGGGCGGCGACATGCTGGTACCGGCAGGCGAAGCAGAAGTCACCGACCTGCTGGGTATTGATGTCACCGTCACCGTACGCTGGGTGGATGGCGACGGCTACTACCGTCCCGCCACGCCGCTGGTACTGCAGCTGATTGGCAACAACGGCGAAGTGATGGATGAAATGTCCGTGGATCCTCGCAGCATGAAGACCGAAGGCAAGTTCACCTTCGAGAGAATGCCCATCGTGGACAGCACGGGCAAGGAAATCACCTACACCGTATACGAGCCTGTAGCCCCCGGCAACGGCCGCTACGATGTCACCTACAACGGTCTGGAAGTAACCAATACGGCCTATGTCACCGTCACCTTCGTCAACTGGAACGGTGCAGTACTCAAGAAAGAACGCCTCCTCATCGGTGCTTCTACCACCGCACCTGAAAATCCCATCCGTGTGGGCTATCGCTTCACCCGTTGGGAAGGCGGCACCTGGACCCGTGTGACCCGCGACCAGATCATCAGCGCTGTTTACCAGTCCGCTTATGATGAGCGCGTAGCACCCAGCGTGCCTGCGGCAAGCGGTACGATCACCAACGTGGGCGACTGCTTCGACTAACGGAAAATCCTCCGGCAGGGTATGGGCGACCTGCCCTGCCGGGGCGAATGCCCACCGACGAGATTTCATGAAGAGGTGACGATCATGATGAAAAAGATGCTTGCGTTGCTGCTTGCAATGATGCTGACGCTTAGCTGCACGGCAGTTTTCGCAGATGAAAGTGCTGACAAGGGCACCCTGTCCCTGACCCTGACGGTCAGCGATCAGAGCGGCAATCCTGTCAGCGGCGCCAAGGTCACCGTGAAGGACGAGCAGGGCAAGGAAACCCTGTCCACCACGGCGGACGACAGCGGCATGGTGCGTGCAGCCCTGAAGGCCGGCACCTATGTCCTCCGCGCTACCGACGCAGACAATTACTCCGTTAAGGAAACCATTTCCCTCACCGAGGACACGGCCCTGACCCTCACGGTCAGAACCCTGACCCCCGGCAGCGAAGTTACCGTGGGCACCGTATCCCGCCCCACCGGCTACTTCGCCACTGAACTGTTCTCCAACAATACCTCCGATATTGACGTTCGTGCACTGCTCCACGGCTACAGCACGGTTGCCTTCACGGAGGATGCCAGCTACCAGGTGGATGACTCCGTTGTCACCCTGGTCACTGCCGCACAGGACGACCTGGGCAACAAGATGTACCAGTTCCGGGTGAAGGAAGGCCTGTGCTACAACGACGGCACCCCCATCACCGCCAAGGATTACGTGTTCAGCGTGCTCATGCAGGCCAGCAAGCAGATGAAGGACATCGGCGGCACCACGGCCATCTACTGGCAGGTGCTGGGCTATGATGAGTACAACAGCGGCGATCGGAATTACCTTTCCGGCCTGCGCCTGCTGGATGACATGACCTTCTCCATCAACCTGCGGACGGACGCACTGCCTTACTACTACGAGCTCATGCTGGTCAACGTGACCCCCTATCCCATCAGCGAAATCGCACCCGGATGCGACGTGAAGGATAACGGCCGGGGCGCTTACCTGACCGGGGACTTTACCGCCGAGCTGCTGCAGGAGACCATGCTTGACCCGGAAACGGGCTACAGCAGCCATCCCAAGGTTACTTCCGGCGCCTATCAGCTGGAAAGCTACGATGCCGCTACCGGCACTGTGGTCATGAAGGCGAACCCCTACTATCAGGGCAACTACGCCGGACAGCGTCCCCTGATTGAAACCGTTACCCTGAAGGAGACCACCAACGATCAGGCCATTGCCCAGTTGGAAGACGGCACCCTGGATATTGTGAACAAGCTGACCGACAGCACCGCCATTGATGCAGGGCTGGCGGATGACCAGCTTCAGTCCTCCAGCTACCTGCGCACGGGCCTGGGCTTCCTGTCCTTCGCCTGCGAGCAGGGTCCCACCAGTCAGGTGGAGGTTCGTCAGGCTGTGGACTACTGCCTGGATCAGGACACCTTCGTAACGGAGTTCACCGGCACCTATGGTCAGCCTGTGTACAGCTGGTATGGCTTGGGTCAGTGGATGGTCACCGTGGGCAACTACCTGAACACCATGAAGACCCAGGTAACCACCTATCCCCTGAACCTGACCAAGGCCGCCAAGATGCTGGAAAAGGCCGGCTACATCTACAATGAAAAGGGCGAGCGGTTCGATGCCAAGAAGGATACTGTCCGCTACCGTGCCCTGGAAGGCGCTGCTCTTACCGAGTATGAAAACACCACGGATCCTGTGGTGAAGGCCGTGACTGCCGGCGGCAAGACCCTGCTGCCGCTGCAGATTCGCTTCGCCAAGGTGACCAACAACCGGATGTGCCAGCTGGTGGAAGACCTGCTGCTGCCCAACCTGCAGGAAGTGGGCTTCGATGTGTCTGTGGAGGAGATGTCCTACAGCGACATGCTTGCCCAGTACTATCGGGACGATACCCGCACCTGCAACCTGTACGCACTGGCCACCAACTTCACCTACGTGTATGATCCCACCAACACCTGGCGTCCCGGTGAGGCGTATCAGGGTCATGTGAACACCACCGGCCTTGAAAGCAATGACCTGTACGTGGTTGCCCGTGCCCTCCGCAGTACGGAGCCCGGGGACACCGCCGCTTACATGAAGCAGTGGGTCATCCTGATGAACGCCTTCAGCACCCGGCTGCCTGCTATCCCCCTGTATTCCAACACCTACTATGACTTCTGCGCAAGCAGCGTGCATGGATACGAGCCCAGCAGCAACTGGTCCTGGAGCGCCGCCATCCTCTACACCTACGTAGACGATGCCGCCGCCACCGCTACGGACGTTCCGTAAAACCTGTAAGTAACAAAAAAGTCCCGTGAAAGCATTGCTTTCACGGGACTTTTATAAATCTTAGCATTTGAAGTTTGCTGCAAAAGGATGCACCCGAAGGGGTGCAGGGGGCGACCGGAAAGCCCCCTGCAAAGCCAAGCATGTGAAGGTTGTTGCAAAAGGGCGACCCGAAGGGGT
>CAVGBO010000114.1:0-3624 GCA_963627465.1 Phocaeicola dorei | reverse complement strand
CCGGGATTTCTGATTTTTAACGTATTCAAAATGGGATTCATCGACCGTCATGGATTCAAAACGGGATTCAAAAAAATGCCGGGGCATGTGCCCCGGCATGGTCTTTTTACCTGCAAGCAGACAGCATCATGCGGACCGCTGCCACATCTTCCACCGACCGGTCTTTTTCATAGTCCCAAATGCAGATATCAATCCGCACCCGGGCAGCATATCCTATTTTCTTAAAGCGCAGTGGTCTGTCGATTGTCTGCCGAAGCGGCACAAGACTGTGCTAGGGCATCGCTGACATACTTGTTCAGCGTTACCCCTCGCTTTGCGGCTTCCATGCAGATCTGCCGGTGCATTGCCGGAGAAACACGCACGTTAAAAGAGCCGGAATAGGGCTTTTCAGGAGCTTTGCCAAGGTCACGGCAGAAGGCTTCATAATCATCTACCGCCGCCTTGAATTCCTGAAGAGCATCCTTTGCTTCTTCACATTCGAAGGTCACAAGGTCGCTGATCCCATCAATCTTCCCGTGCAGCACCTCATCCTCCGCATCGTATTCGACCGTTGCCCAGTACCCCTTGTACCGCAATACATTGCTCATTACAGATCCCCCTTTCCCTGCAAAAACCGCACAACCTCACGCAGTGCACTTCGCTTGACAATGCTTCCCGGATGGGGC
Source organism: Phocaeicola dorei (assembly GCA_963627465.1). Taxonomy (GTDB): domain Bacteria; phylum Bacillota; class Clostridia; order Christensenellales; family Aristaeellaceae; genus CAKUFA01. The sequence goes on along the minus strand of CAVGBO010000114.1, from coordinate 2,959 downwards.
TTGTGCAGCATGATCTTTGCTTCATCAGAAGGACGATAAAACAGCACCCGTGAACCGCTGGTAGACCCTTTCTGCTTTTCCTCAAAGCCTAGACGGGAAAGTAGTGCCGTCAGCTCCGAATAGGAAAAATCAGCCGGAATCTGGCGTATCCGCTCCTTTAGTTTGTCCAGCTGAGTGCCCATGTTCGCCGCTCCTTTGCAACTATTTTTCAGTTGCATTATAGCATTGCGACAGCATTCTGTCAACAGCATGTAATACTTCCTGAATACAAAAAGCCCCCGTGACCATCCAGCCACGGGGCGCACCTTAAAAATGCCGGGACAGGGACGTATACGCCGCCTTGTACCGACCTTTGACACACTTAGGGGATCGCTCCACTTCCTCAGCGATTTTCTCATAGGTTGCCCTGTCAAGGAGCTTCCTGCGGAGGATTGCCCGATCCAGATCCGAATGCACCCACTCGGCAATCAGCGCATCCATCTCGCTGTTCCGGTAGTCATGTCTCGGCTTGTACATCCTCCGTTTCCTCCATGCCGGAAGGAGCTTCCGCATCCTTCACCCCGGCTTCGATCTGCTTCAGGTTCAGCTTCTGCCATGCGGCTTTCAGAGCGTCAATGACCTGCTGGGCGTCCACGTTCCAGCCCAGTGCCTCCATCTTTTCCAAGGCAAGCTGCCACTTGTCATCCCCTGTGTAGCGGCCAAGGAGGGCTTCCACGGCGTTGACCACAATTTCCGCCGCCTCCGTCAGGTCGTGCTGCTCCAGCCAAGGGTTCACGTAGGTCTTCAGGCAATGGGTAATCATCACCGTCAGCACCGTGCCCAGCAAACCAATCAACGCTACCAAAATGTCCGTCCAATCCATGAATCATTCCTCCTTTATCCGTTCTCGGATGAGTCGTTGGCTTCACTGCCCCCATACCGGGACAGTGCCCATTTTTCCACGGCAGAATTGCCGCAATAGGCTACAAACACAAGCCCTGCAAACATCAGCATAGCTTTGCACACCTCCACAATGCCGGAAGGGTACGCCATCTGCCAGAGGATCCACTCCGTGCCCAGGGCAATCAGCACGGCAGACACCACGGACACCACCGTCATGCGCTTGGAAAATTGAACGTAGGTCTTTTTCATGGGATCCCCTCCTTTGATTTTGGGTACAAAAAATCCACCCCGGTGCGGGATGGAATAAGGGAATACTATGCTTTACTGCTTTATGGGATTTCAGCAAGTTCATCTAGAATAGACTCGCACATCGTCCCAATTGCCGTGGGCATGTAGTCTTTATCGAAGCCATGCTCTTGCAGGCAGGAAGAAACCCGGTCTTCAATCAGTACTACTTCATCATCCGTCGGAGCATCGAAATGAGCACGAATGCCCAACTTCTCCATGAAAGAAATCTGTTTTTCTGTGAACACTTCAACTACCTCCGTACTTCTTCCGCAATTGATGTCCTGTCGGCCATGCGGTAATCAGGTTCCCGTTATCCGGGTTGAAGCAAGCCGTTGCTTGTTTCCCGATGAACTTCACACTGCTTCTGCCTTCTTCATCTGTTTTACCCGGTACGACTTGCAAAGGATTCTTCACAGCATCAATCACTTGTGGAATCTCAATGCCTCGCTCTTTCATTCGCACCTTTGCATGTACAGATACCCCCGCATCTATTATACCATGCAGGATCGTCTTCCGCAATGCGTCAGTTTTGCTTTCTTCTGCTTCGCCGCCAGGCTTTTCCGCAAACTCGCCATTTTCGTTCCGGTTGCATTCGCTTTCGTCCCAGTCGGTAGTCAGAGAACGATACTCGGCAGGGAAACATTTTTTGCACAGAAGAAGGATAATCTTCAGTAACAGCACAGAAATTTCAGGAGAAAAGCTCAAGGGCATCACCTCCTTGAATTCACGCTGCATTTCTGCAGCGTCTTGGTGTTACGTTCAGGTGCTCTTCAGGTGCTCTTCAGGTGCGTTTTGCGTCTAACTTGCGTGTTGACTACCATCCTCCACATCCTGACTACCATCCTACTCAACCTGACTACCTAGTTACGCATCCTCTCCCAGCATCTGCTCCTCTTCCACCGGCACGTCCCCCTTGCAGCCGGGGCACTGAATAACCCCCTCCTCATGATAGCAGCGGGGTGCGTCCGGGTCTTCCTTCTTCATGATGAAGAAGGCCGCGCCGCAGTGGGGGCAAATATGCAGCTTCATGTCACGGTCAAATTTCATGTGCATTCCTCCTTCTTAGCAGATCACGCAGGCAGGGCAAACGGTTTCCTTGTCGCAGCAGTTCATCACGCCATACATATATTGCCAGATGACATTAATACCGCCCATCGGAAAGACAGTATCTTCTGTAAGATCATCTCGATGATCAGGATTATCGTCGTTGCGAATGAAATAGGTGGCAACAGGCGTTGTCGTTCCCAGAGCATACTTGTAGATGCTCGCATAGCCGTTCTTGAACAACGGGAACCTTCGCTCAGTATCCCAGTCCAAAGCTGTGCCCAGCACTTCCCCGTCGGAGGGAATAAAGAACTTGTCACTGGTCGTGATCGCCCTCAAGGACATGCCATCGGATGCAGAAAACTCGTTAATCACGGTGGTAATATCCGCCGCGCCGATCGCCCGCAAGAATGCGCCGTCCAAGCCAGCCATGAAGCCAGCCTTGTCGATAAAGTTCGGCTTCATATCAAAAGGCGTCACCCGGCTAAGTCCGCTCTTCCACCACTTGTTAGCAGCAGAAGTGCTGTTCAGCCACTGGCGCAGGTTGCTGGTTTTCCAGTTTTCGCAGCCATACTGGCTGCGTGGCGTCGCATTGAACTCGCCCACCAGGTTCACAATGTGCTTCACAAAATAGCTGGTCGTGCCCAAGTCTGTGCCGCCATCACCAACGGTTACCGCCAGGCCGGATTCCAGTTCATTGCCACTCGCGTCGTAGGTGGTAATCGTTCCGCCGGTAATGTTTGCC
>CAVGBO010000113.1:0-3641 GCA_963627465.1 Phocaeicola dorei | reverse complement strand
GACATCCTTATACAGTAGGTTTCGTCCATGAGTCTCTTGAGGGTTTCTTTTTCCATGTCGTATTGCCCACCATAGCTAACATAGAATTTTCCGCCTTTACCATTGTCATGTTGCATCAAACGATCCTGCCAACGTGCAAGCGTTTTGATAGAAAAAGGTGCAAACAGGGCAGTATAAATTTTTCGTTTTCCGTTAACAGGAAGGTTTAATCCTCGTTTTTGATAAATCACGATGTTGAGTGCTCTAATTACTTTAGTTCGGAATCGCTTCTCAGCTGAAGAAACGCACAATGCGTCATCCATTGGAAAAATATCCACGTAGATCCCTTTAGGCACATCAAGATGCGCGATGTTTTGCTCATTGAACAGAGTATTTCTCTTTCGCACTTTGGGGAAATTCAACCAGTATTTCGGGTCAGTCTCGTGTCCATGAAAGTAATATTGTTCTCGCAAAGCACCATGCGTACACAAGTTGCAGAACTCTGTATAAGAACTTCTGGGCATGACCACATCAATATCATCATCCCATGGGATGAAACCGTGATGCCGGTATGCGCCTAGAAGTGTTCCACCAATCAGCATATACGTCAGCTGATGTTCATCACATATACGCACAATTTCATTGAGAATTTCCAGCTCTGTTTTCTGAAGTTTGGGCAAATACTCCGGTACATCGTATGTGACCATTGTCTTTTGTGTATTGTCCACTGCCTGAGTCACTCTCCCCATGCCTTCATCATTCTCCGATACATTTCTGCCAGTCCGACTTGTGGCGTCCATCTCAACCCTCGCATTTTTCCTGCATCCAGTCTCAGCTTGGTATCTGCTGCATAGCCGAAGTTTGCGCCTTCAGGAATGTCAATGACAACATGAATCTTGCCACCCGCAATCTCGTTCGCCACCAAGGCGGCCATGTCACGAATTTGCATACTGGTGCTTTCATTGGCCACGGTGTAGCACTCGCCATCCTTGCCCTTTTTCAGCACCGTAAAAATAGCAGTTGCGGCATCGGCTGTGTAAACGTAGTTTCCCCAGGATGTGCCTTGGGTGTGGAGCACAATGTCTTCCCCCCGCATGGCACTGCGAGCAAACTGAGCGAACACCCGTGTATCGTCTGCCGGCACACCTGCGCCAAAGGTTTGTGCCAAGCGGACAATGGACACCGGCACGCCATACTCGGCGTGATAGCAGGCACACATATTTTCCACCATGCGCTTGCTTTCCGGATAACAGCTGCGGGGCTTGGTTAAGTCAATGGTTCCCAACATGTCTTCTGTAGCACGACCATCGAAGTCTACTGAGCCAAAGGCTTCCATGGAGGACAGGTAAACCACCTTAGCTGCGTGCTTTGCCTTGGCAAAGTCCAGCACGTTCTTGGAGCCGCTAAGGGTCGTCCACAGGGTTTCTACCGGATGCTCCACCATGTTCTTTGACTTGGTTTCGCTGGCGGCGTGAATGATGTAGTCGACTTCACCATCCCACTGAATGGAATCCCGAATGTCCCCCACGCAGTACGCAATGCCCGTGTACCCGGTAAAGACCTGATTGCCTTTGTCAGGGTTGCGGAGCTGGGCAATGACGCGATTCTTCAGCCCATAGTGTTCATTTGCCCAGCAAAGAGCCTTCACCAAGATCGAGCCTACCAGTCCCGTAGCACCTGTGATGAAGAACGTCTTGCCTGTGAATCCGAGCTCCGCAATGGTGCCTGCGATGCTGTCCAAATCTTCTTCGAACACGTTCATCTGCTTACACCACCGTTCAGCTGCTCGTTTTCCCGTACATCGTAGAGTGTGCGGAAGGTGTAGAAATCATCCGGCGTGGTGATCTTCATGTTTTCTGTTGGCCCAATGACAACGGACAGGCTTCTGCCGTAATGCCGCATCATGGAGCAAGAGTCGATCATGTTGGTTTGCCCCTCTGCCATTGCCTGACGATGCAGGGACAGAATGTCCTTCAGCCAGAAGCTTTGAGGAGCCTGCGCCATGCGGCATGCCGCTCGGTTCGGGACTTCGCAGACCTTCGAGTCTTCATCCACCAGGATCACGGTTTCCGTGGCCAGCTTGCAGGTGATGGCAGAACCATTGGCCTTCACGCTAGCGATGTTATCGGAAATGGTTTGGCTGTTGATGAGTGGGCGCACGCCGTCATGAATCAGCACAATGGTATTGTCAGCACCGTAGACCTCTTCAGCAGCGCACAACCCGTTGTAGATGGACAGCTGCCCCGTTGTGCCACCGGGAACAATTTTGCCGATTTTGTCCAGCCGGTAGCGGTACTGCATTTCCTGCATGTAGGGAATCCAGTCTTCCAGGCATACAACGATGATGCCGTCAATCGCCGGATGCTGTTCGAATAGCTCAATGGTGTGGACAATGATGGGCTTCCCGTGGACAAGCAGGAACTGTTTCGGCCTGTCCTTGGAGTTCATTCGCCTGCCCACGCCGCCGGCAAAAATGAGTGCGATGTTCATTGGTGACCCTCGCAATGCAGTAATTCATTCATCCGATCTAAGCAAACCCTCGTGGCGTTTTGATCATGTCGCACATAGCCGGCACAGTATGCACCGCACTTAGCTGCTTCTTCATCGGGATTCATTGTCTGAATCAGCTTCAGTACATCCTGCTCTGTACGCATAACGCCGTTGGGAAATTCACGCTCCAAGTCCATGAACAGGCCGTAATTCGCCTTGTAATCGTCGTAATCCGGTGCAAAGCAAATCATGGGCTTCTTCAACAAGCCGTAGTCAAAGAAGGCACTGGAATAGTCGGAGATCAATAGATCCGCTGCCCAATACAGTTCATTCACATTGGGATAATCGGATACATCCTTCCAGAACGTGCCGTTATGCGTCATGCCTGTTCCTTCTTTGGAAAAATGATGTGCACGAGTCAGCACACAATAGCCGGTTCCCAACGTCTTTTCCCACAAAGCTGCATCAATCACCGGCAGCTTTCCCTCACGCCATGTGGGCATGTACAGGATAGCCTTCACGTGATCCGCAATGCCCAGCTGCTTGCGTACTCGATTTCGATCGTCAGCCGTCATCTCCATGAGCTCATCCTCACGGGGACGGCCGCACCACAGCATGGAAGGATCAGTAGCACCAAACCATTTCACGAAAACATCATGGGTATACTGACCATCACAGCAGAAAATGTCCACACGAGAAAAGTCGTAGTCCTTTCTGCCTGCAATCGCATTACCGCCTTTTTTCGGACCCGTGCCATGCCATGTGTTCAGGTAAATGGTCTGCTTCTTCTTGAAGCGCAGTCCCCGCTCGATATTGACGTCCGTAATCCAGATCTTTGCTCGAAGTGCAGTCTTGAAATAGGCAAGGGAATCCATCTTCACAACGTCTGCGCCGGATATGTGATGCTGCTCCGGGTGTGAAAATGCCCACACATAATGGAAGCTTGCAAACCTCGGATCCTTCTGCATGGCATCGAAAAGCACCTTGGGGCTGCCGGAAAACTGGTCGCCGCTCATGGATGATAGCAGTATCAAATGATCGTCAAAGCCTGTAAAGCATCCCATGACGCGCAGTAGAAAGCTCATAACGATTCGATAAATCCGTTGCACCCATGGATAGTGCTTGATCATATAGGCCAGTTTATCGTGCATTGATTATCCTGCCCTCGAAAT
>CAVGBO010000112.1:0-3660 GCA_963627465.1 Phocaeicola dorei | reverse complement strand
GTATGCAAAGTACTTTACAAGCAAGCCGGCAAGAAGCTGCTGCGCAGTGAAGGCACTGCCCAAGAATGTTCTGTGCGAAATCGAGGCAGTGGCGGAGGCCTGAGAAATGGGGGAAAGCCTCATGGATTTGACGGAGAAGCTGAATGATCACTTCCGGGATGTTCAGGGGGGACTGTTTCTCAATGTCAGTAAAGCAGATGTAGGCGAAGTGGCAGGCAACTTTGAAAGAATGGGCGGTGCCAATATGGCCTGGGCGGACATGTTCTACCCGGATCCTTCCATTCCTGAAAGCGTTCGCAAGGCTACGGAAGATGCCCTTGCAGGCGGCTTTCCTGCTCACTACACCATGCCCATTGGTCTGCTGGAGCTGCGGCAGGAACTTGCCAAGCACATTCAGAAAAGAACAGGATTACCGATTGATCCAAGCCGAAACGTGATCGTGACTCCGGGTTCAGATGCAGCATTGATGTATGCCATGATGGTTTTCCTGAATCCTGGCGATGAGGTATTGATCCCGGAACCTGCATATCCCAGTAACTTTATGAATGCCAAGCTTTTAGGCGGTGTTCCTGTACCGGTGCCTACCTATGAGGAAGAAAACTACCGTATTTCGATGGAGGAAATGGAAAAGCGGGCTTCACCAAAGACGAAAATGGTAGTGCTCACGCATCCCAACAACCCTACGACGGTAGTTTATCGTCGTGATAATTTGGAAAAGCTGGCCAAGTTCATTGTCGAACATGATTTGATACTGGTCTGCGATCAGGCTTTTGAGGATCATGTTTTTGATGGCATCGAATTTGTCTCGCCCTGCACGCTGCCGGGCATGTGGGAACGTACGGTGACCGTATGTTCCATGTCTAAGGGATATGGCCTGTCTGGCTATCGAATTGGCTACCTTTATGCTGAGGATCATTTGATGGATCGCTACTATGGCGCAGCGGTAAATATTTTGGGTGCGCCGTGCACCGCTTCCACCTTTGGGACGATTGCTGCGCTGAAAGATGAAAGCATTCTGCCAAGCTATTTTGAGCGGTTGGCTCGCAGACGCAAGCTTGCTTTCGATATGCTCAGCAGTATTCCTGGCGTTCAAATGAAAATCAGCGAAAGCGGCATTTTGTCCTGGCTGAATGTGAGCCGTCTAGGTACCGGAGCAGAAGTGGCAGCCTATCTGATGGAACATGCTCGAGTGATGGTCAATGACGGCGCACAGTACGGTGAACATGGCAAAGATCATATTCGCATTGTAACGGCCTGCTTTGCAAAGGATGAGGATGCAGCCGAAAGATTCTGGTGGATTCGGGAGGCTCTGATTGCCTTGGCAAAAGAGAAAGGCATTACGGATTAAGCAGAAGAGGTGATAGGCTGTGCAATCCATCAAAAAGATGCATTACGGATGGGTTGTCGTCCTTGCCGGTGCCTTGGTGATGGGAACAACTCACGGCGTTATTGCAAACTGCTTCAGCCTGTACTTGAAGCCTGTAACAGAAGACTTGCATTTATCCAGGCAAGGGTTTAGCATCTGCCAGATGATTGTGAATCTGCTTTATATGGCGGTGTCTCTTGTTTCAGGACGAATCTATAGCAAGGTATCACCTCATCTGTTGATGAAGATTGCTGCGTTAACCCTGCCTGTTTCGTATTTCGTGTATTCCTTTTGCACTTCCTTGCCCCAGTTCTATGCGGTGTCAGTTGCAGTAGGCATTAGCGTTTCTTTCCTGACCTTCTTGCCGTTTACACAGATACTGACCAACTGGTTTGATGAGCGCAGAGGTTTGGCTGTCGGCATCTGTTTCATGGGTAGTGGCTTGGGCGGCATGTTGTTTAACACTTTAGCGAGCCGATGGATTACGAGCATGGGTTGGCAAGGCACGTATCGAACCTTGGCAGTCATCATGCTGACTGTGCTTGTACCGATGACGTATTTTGTTCTGAAGCCTTCACCGGATTGCGTCGGCGAAAAGCCTTATGGACAGAAATGTAAGAGAGAAAGCAAAACAAGTGTCTACGGCCCTTCTGTTGCAGAGGCGCTGAAAGCACCTAATTTTTATCTGCTGACGGCATTGGCATTGATGATTGGTATGACAACAACCATGCTGGGCAATACCATTATTCCACATTTGAGCGATCTCGGATATGATAACTCAACTGCCTCCAGTGTGATGTCTGCCTATTTGGGCGGATTGGCCATTTGTAAGGTACTGTTAGGCACCATGATGGATAAGTTAGGAGCGCGAAAGGCTACATTCTTTGCATTGCTGGCAACAGGTATTGGTCTTGCTGGATTGACCTTTGCATCCTGGCGTTCTATGCACGTGTTGATCATTGCAGGTGCCGCATTAGGCTGCGCATCCTGTACGGTTGCTTATCCACTGCTGGCTCACTATGCATTGGGTACAGCGGCCTATGCTTCCCTGTATGGCATGATCAACGCAGCAAATTCACTCACCACTTCCTTAGCACCGGTGTTGACAAACGCAGTGTATGACCGTACGGGTTCCTATCATGGCGCATTGATTGCGGGGATTGTGCTGTGCGTTATGTCCATCTTCCTTCTTCTGCCGCTGAAGGAAGAGAAAATGGTTGTTTCCGGCAGAACAGATTGAAACACATAAGGAGAACAGTAAAATGTGGACCGTGCAAGAGCAGTATGCAAAGCGTGACGCCATCCTGAAGGAGCGGATTCATCACCTGATGCCTCAGTTGATGAAGGAATGTGGTGTGGAAATGTGGGCTGTCATTTCAAGAGAGTATGACGAAGACCCTGTATTCCCTTCTTTGGTACCTTCCCTGGTGAAAAACGCCAGTCGCACGACATGCTTGGTTTTCTGCTTGGACAAGGACGGCAAGTATGAGGCACTGAATGTTTCTCGCCCCAACCCTCGTTTTGATGGTTATTACACCCAGGCAATGCATCGCAAGGATGATGTGTTTGAGGCTCTTGCCCATCTGGTGGCGAAAAAGAAGCCTAGCAAGCTGCATGTGGATATTTCCAACGAGTGTGCCATTGCCGATGGCTTAAGTAAGAATCTTTATGATCACCTGCAAATGGCACTATGCGGCAACGTTCCGCTGGTCAGCGCAGAACCTATTGTGATTCGCTGGATTGAAACTCGTACCCAGGCAGAACTGGAACTGTATCCTCAAATTTATAAGCTGATGATGGATATTGTAGATGATGTTTTTTCTGCAAACTTCATTAAGCCCGGTGTAACGACCACCACCCAAGTTGAGTGGGGCATTATGCAGCGAGTGAATGATCTGGGACTTCCCTTCTGGTTTGCACCGGATGTGGACTTGCAGCGCAAGGGCAGCGATGATCCTCGGATGGTGGATTGTGTCATCGAGGAAGGGGACATCGTTCATTGCGATGTAGGTCTTGCTTGCATGGGTTTGCTGACCGATACCCAGCGGAACGTTTACATCGGCCGCAAGGGTGAAAAGGAGATTCCTGCAGGTATCAAGGCAGCCTTCAAAACGGGCAACAGATTCCAAGACATCGTGCGTGGCAATTATGCTGTAGGGCGCACGGGGAACGAAATCTTCTTTGCTTCTATCAAGCAGGCGGAAGAAGAAGGCATTGAGGCCATGAGCTACTGCCACCCCATTGGCGTATATGGTCATAGCGCAGGTCCATCTGTCGGCATGTATGATAATCAG
>CAVGBO010000111.1:0-3680 GCA_963627465.1 Phocaeicola dorei | reverse complement strand
CCCCGAGCCGCCCTTCCGGCGGCTCTTTTCTTTCCCTTGCGTTCCCGATAGCATATTGGTATAATATTGCCTGAAAGCGATGGCTGGACAACGCTTTGCAGGAAAGGATACGAAAATGGAAAAGAAGAATCCTACATTTGTCATTACCATGGAGAATGGGCAGGAAATGAAGGGCGAACTGTACCCGGACATTGCCCCCAATTCCGTGGGCAACTTTATCTCCCTGGCCAATTCCGGCTTCTATGATGGGAAGATTTTTCATCGGGTCATCCCCGGCTTCATGATTCAGGGTGGCGACCCGGAAGGCACTGGCATGGGCGGCCCCGGCTATGCCATCAAGGGCGAGTTTGCCGCCAACGGCGTGGCTAATCCCCTGAAGCACACCCCCGGCGTGCTGAGCATGGCTCGCTCCATGCGGCCTAACTCCGCCGGCAGTCAGTTCTTCATCATGACCAGCACCAGCCCCCACCTGGACGGGCAGTATGCCGCCTTCGGCAAGGTGACGGAAGGTCTGGACGTGGCAGACGCCATCGTGAAGACCAAGCGTGACTGGAACGACCGTCCCCTGACGGAGCAGAAAATGAAGTCCGTTCGGGTAGAAACCTACGGGGAAGTCTATCCCTTCGAAAAGATGTAAAAGCCTTTCGACAAAGTGGCTTTGCCACTTTGTCGAGTTTTGCACTCTCTCACTGGTCGAACGGCTACGCCGTTCTCCCGGCCGTTCGTTCGCGTAGGGAAGCAATCCTTCGGATTGCTTCGGTAATCGCCGTACAGGGGCTTCGCCCCGTTTAAACGCCCTGAAGGGGCTCGCCGATTACCGTTCTAGAGTTGAAGGGCTTGCGAGCCCTCCAACGCCACCCGAGGTTTGTTGAGGGTCTGAATCGGAGGGGCAAAACCCTCCGATTTCTTTTCTTCTTTATTTTCTTTTGTTTGGAGGATGCAGATGGACAAGCAGAAAACCGTGGTGTACGTAGGCGGCCGGGGCTATTCCCTGGTATCCACCGAATCCCCCGAATATATGCGCCGCCTGGCTGCCTATGTGGATCGGAAGCTGAAGGAAGTGGCAGTGGCCACCGGTCGCCCCTCCGGGGAAGTGGCGGTGCTCTCCGCCCTGAACATGGCAGATGAACTGATGAAATCTCAGGACGAAAACAGCCTGCTCCGCCGGCAGATGGATGCCATGAGCAAGGAACTGCAACGCCTGCGCACAGAGAATGGAGCGAAATGATGATGGAAGTGCTTGCCCCTGCGGGGAACCGAGAATGCCTGGAGCGTGCCTGCGCCGCCGGGGCAGATGCCGTGTACCTGGGCTATGCCGCCTTCAGTGCCCGGGCAGGGGCAGGCAACTTTGACGAGGCTGCCCTGCGGGAGGCGGTGGACTTTGCCCACCTGCATCACATGCGGGTGCACGTTACGGTGAACACCCTCATCAAGGAAGAGGAAATGCCCCAGGTGGTTCAGGTGCTGAAGCTCCTAAACAGCATCCCTGTGGATGCGGTGCTGGTGCAGGATTTGGGGGTGCTGGATCTGTGCCGGAAGTGCTTCCCCGCTCTGCCGGTGCACGCCAGCACCCAAATGTCCATCCACAACCAAACCGGGGTCAAGTGGTGCAAGGGCATGGGCATGACCCGGGCGGTGCTGGCACGGGAATGCTCCCTCAGCGAAATCGCCAAGGCCGCTCAGGCAGGCATTGAGGTGGAGGTCTTCGGCCACGGTGCCCAGTGCGTAGGGGTCAGCGGTCAGTGCCTGTTTTCCTCCATGATCGGGGGACGCTCCGGCAACCGGGGACGGTGCGCCCAGCCCTGCCGGATGCAGTACACCTGGCGTGGCAAGACTGCCGGATGGCTCAGCCCCCGGGATGTGTGCATGCGGGATCATCTGGACAGGCTGGTGAAGGCCGGTGTTTCCTCCGTGAAGCTGGAAGGTCGGCTGAAGCGGCCGGAGTACGTGACCGTGGTGGCATCCAGCTACCGCAAGGGCGTGGACGGTGCGGAAAGCGGTGCCTTCACTCCTGCGGATACGGAAGAAAAGCAGGGACTGCTGCAAATCTTCCAGCGTGGTGGCTTCATGGACGGCTATGCCATGGGCTGTGAGGATGCAGGAGTCATCTGCCAAGACCGGGTAAACCACGGAGGCGTGGCCATCGGGCAGGTGGTGAAGGTCAGCGGCGGCATGATGCAAGTGGCGTTGACCCAGCCCCTCCACGATGGGGACGGTTTGCAGCTGCGTGGTGCGGATGGGGATCGGGAGTTGATCTACGCCGGTCACGATACTCCGGCAGGAGAGACGGCCGCCGTGCGTCTGCGTCCCGGGCTCCGTGCCAAGGTCGGGGATCAGGTGATCCGCCTGACGGATGCCCAACAGCTAGCTCAGGCACAGGCCATGCCCATCCCTGCCATTCCGGTGCAGATGCACCTGATCGCCTACCCCGGTAAGATGTTAACGCTGGAAGTCACGGACGGCACCAGCCGGGCGCGTTGTCAGGGGGATGTGGTTGCCCCGGCAAAGAACCGTGCTCTGACGGAGGAGGACGCTTGCCGCTGTCTGGAAAAGACGGGAGATACGCCCTTCGTCATGGCGTCCTGTCAGGTGGACACAGCAGGCAGCTTTGTGCCGGTGTCCCTGCTGAACGCCATCCGCCGGGAGGCACTGGATACCCTGAAGGTCAAGCGGACGGCAGACTTTGCCCATCCCGTAGGGGAGGCTTTGCCGGAGGACGCAATCCATCTGCCCGAGGAAGCCGCTCCGGGACTGATGATCTTCCGCACTCCTGTCCAGCTGCAAGCCGCAGGGGAGACGGATCTGCTGCCTGTGTGGAACCCGGAGGATTGGCGGCAGTCTGCCCTCGAAGAGGGCTTGCAGCAGCTGTCGGAAGGGGTCTGGCTGCATTTGCCCACCGTCTGCGAAGAGGATACCCTGCTGGCCATTCATCGCTTTGTGACCGACCATCAGGATCAGTTGGGCGGCGTGGTGCTGGGCAGTGTGGGACAGCTGGGGCTTGCCTGGCCTGTGCCCATGGGGGCAGGGGAAGGCATTCCGGTGATGAATCGCCGGGCGGCAAACTTCCTCCTACAGCAGGGCTGCCGGTTCGTCACGGCATCCCCCGAATTAACCGGGGAGGAAACAGCCGCCCTTGCAAGCGGTCATGCGCCGGTGGTGATCCCTGCCTACGGCAGAACCCGGCTCATGCTGCTCCACCACTGCCCTGCCAGAACTGCCCTGGGGCTGAAGCATGGGCATCGGGACTGCACCCTGTGCGATACAGGTGCCGCCGAATCCCTGCAGGGCGGCGTGCTGACGGATCGGAAGGGGTATGCCTTCCCTCTGCTGCGGCAGCGTCTGCCGGAGGGGTGCCTAATTCAGCTGATGAACGCCCTGCCCACGGACAATCTGTCCAAGGTTGCCGGGCAATCTCCCATGATCGTTTTCACGGATGAAACCCCGGATCAGGTGCGTCAGGTGATGGCAGGCAAGGTTTCCTTCCCCACCACCTCCGGACACTGGAAGCGTGGCGTGGAATAATCGTGAAGAAAGTGGGAACAATCCGGCAAGAAGCAGGATTTAACCGCTGGAACAAGAAATATAAGGTAGAGACCATCAGCAAACCCTGGGTGGTGTCGGAGGGCTCGCAAGCCCTCCGACTGTTAATCGAAAATCGGCGACATGTGCGGCGATTTTCG
>CAVGBO010000110.1:0-3740 GCA_963627465.1 Phocaeicola dorei | reverse complement strand
TACAGCCTGTACCTGTCCGTTAGGTGCTTTGAAGGTTTTCGTCAGGTTCTTCGCTTCCAGCAATACTTCCTGCACCATCACTCCACCCCCTTCAGCCCTTTTTCGTAGCGGAAGCACCGCACGGTATGCCCCGGTATAGGCTCATACAAATCAGGATGCTCCGCCCGGCAGCGGTCCCCTGCATAGGGGCACCGATCACAGAAGCGGCATCCTGTGGGCACATGCTGCAAATCCGGCACCATGCCGGGAATGTTCTCCAGCTCCTGCACCTTCTTCTGCATGGTGGGTACAGACTGAATCAGGCCGTTGGTATAGGGATGCAGCGGATCCTCAAACAAGGCCTCAGTCTCCGCATGCTCCACAATTTCTCCCAGATACATAACATTCACGTCATCGCACAGTTCCGACACAATGCCTAGGTTATGGGTGATCATGAGAATAGAAGTATCGAAGTGCTCCTTCAGGTCTCGCATCAGTTGCAAAATCTGTGCTTCAATGGTTACGTCCAAGGCGGTGGTAGGCTCGTCTGCGATCAGCAACTTAGGGTTACAAATCATGGCCATGGCAATGCAGATGCGCTGCCTAAGACCGCCGGAAAGCTGGAAGGGATAAGCCTTGTACCGTGCCTCCGCATCCGGCACGCTGACGGCATTCAGAATTTCCAGTACACGTTTTTTCCGCTCCGCCTTGTTCAGGTTCGTGTGCAGAATCAGCACCTCTTCAATCTGCTTGCCCACCCGCACCACAGGATTCAAGGCTGTCATAGGCTCCTGAAAGATCATGGAGATGCTCTTGCCGGTCATCTTCCGCATTTGCTCCGGGGTGAACTTGGTAATATCCTCACCCTCGAAAATCATTTCACCGCCGGTTACGGAAATGTTGGATGCCAGCAACCCCATGATGGACATGGCCGTCATGGATTTGCCGCATCCGCTTTCTCCCACCAACCCCACCACGGAATGAGGGGGAATATCCAGGTTCACACGATTTACCGGGTAGGTGATTTGATCCCCATTGCGAATGGAAATTTCCAAGTCACGAATGGAAAGAAGCATTTCATTCATCGTCAATAACCAGCCTTTGAACAGGATTCAGCACAGGTATGAAGCCCCGCCGCACGGAACTTCATACCTGGGTTGATGCCCGAGGGATGAAGGTATCCCCCATCCCCCGGGCAAATGCAGGCGTCTTAGTCCTGGAAGTAAGCCTTCCACAGGTAAATGCGATAGGTAGCAGGCACGCAGGCATCAATGCCCTGCAGCTTGGCGCTGCCCACAACCTTCATCTGGATGTCGTACAGGGGCACATACTGGGACAGATCCCGTGCAGCCTCGATAGCAGCCAGGGTGTAGGGCTCACGCTCGTCATCATCCCAGGTTTCGGCAGCCTTTTTCAGGTTGGTGTCATAAGCATCGTTGGACACAGACAGACCGTACATATTGTAGAAGCCATCGGTTGCAAAGTAGCTGAGCATTTCCTCAGGAGAGGAGTACGCCACACCGAAGTCCGCAATGGTGATGCCCACCGTGGCATCGTACCACATGTCATAGTAGGTGGAGGTTTCCACAATGTTCAGCTCGCTGTTGATACCGATGGCCGTCAGGTCAGCCTGCACGGAAAGGCCAGCCATTTCCTGATCGGGCGTCACGGTAATGGTCAAGGTAGAACCATCGTAGTTGGAAGCGGCCAGATGCTCCTTGGCTGCCTCCACATCATACTGGTACACAGGCACCTTGTTGGCATAGCGACCCATCAGCTTTTCGCTGTAGTAGTTGGTAGCAGGGGTTGCATCATGACCCATATAGGCAGCCACGTTTTCACGGTTCACCGCCTGGTTCACCGCCAGAGCCAGCTCGTTATCGCTGTTGAAGGGTTCGCCCCACAGCAGCAGCGTCTTGCAGGCCCAGCCGGCGCAGGTATACACGGTGAAGTTTTCGCTTGCAGCGATCTGCACATCGCTTTCGTTCATGGTCATTTCGATGAGCTGCGCTTCGTCATTTTCCAGTGCAACTAGCGCTACTGCGCTGTCCAGGGGCACCCGAACTTCCACGGTCTTAATGGCAGGTGCACCTTGGAAGTAATCCTCCCGAGCCTTCAATACCACATAGTTGGTCACGGTATCGAAAGATTCCACCGTGTACGCACCAGATCCTACAGGGTTCTTGGCAAATTCATCCTCATGCCCGTCACGAGCCGTGGGGGAAACGATGGGCAAATAGTCCGTGCAGAAAGGGATGATGGAAGAATAGGATGCATACTTGTAAATCTTGAAAGTATAGTCATCCACCTTCTCAATGTCCTTGATCACGGTAGAGTAGGTATAGCCCCAGGAGCTCATCTTCAGTGCAGACTGGTAGCTGTAGATCACAGCATCGGTATTCACAGGCGTGCCGTCGGAGAAGGTCACATCATCCCGGAGGGTCACGGTATAATAGGTGCCATCCTCACTCAGGGACCATTCCTTGGCCAGCATACCATGATAGTCGCAGTTTTCATCCCGCTGCCACAGGTTGTCAAACACATTAGTCATCACAATGCTGTCCATGTCAATGGTATCAGCATAGGGATCCAGATTCTGAGATTTGGTGGAAGGGATAACAACCAGGGTTTTGCCCTCATCTTCAGCAGAAGCGAAGGTGACCAGTCCCATAGCCAGCGTCATGGCCAGGACAAGAGCGAGAAGCCTTTTCATCGTCAGATTCCTCCTTGTGTTGTATACAGACCGGTTGTGCCGGTTTGCAGCTTATTTTCTGCGGCGGGGATCAATGGCATCTGCCAAGCCATCCCCCACCAAGTTAAAGCACAGTGCCGTCAGTACCAGCGCAAGGCCGGGGAAAATGGCCATGGACGGATTGGTGCGCATGTACTTCATGGCATCGGAAAGCATGTTGCCCCATTCGGGGGTAGGGGGCTGAATGCCCATGCCGATGTAGCTAAGCCCGGCGGCGGACATGATGGTGGAAGCAATGCTCATCATGGCATCCACCAGAATGGGTCCGATGGCATTGGGCAAGATGTGATGCATCACAATGAACCGGTCAGTGGAGCCACTGGCACGGGCTGCCTCAATAAAATCCTGCTGGGCAACACTCAGTACCACGGAGCGAACAATCCGGGTGTATCCCGGCACACTGGCAATGGACAGGGCAATAATCATGGGCTCCAGCCCGCGCCCCATCACCGTAACAATCATGAGCAGCAACAGCATGTAGGGGATGCACATCAGAGCATCCATGATCCGCATGAGCACCGAATCGTACACGCCCCCGTAATAAGCAGCGGTGGCACCTAGGATGCAGCCAATGGCCATAGAAAAGAACGTGCAGCCGATCCCGAAGATCAGGGAATACCGGGTTCCGTACAGCACCCGGGCAAACAGATCCCGGCCTGCACTGTCTGTGCCGAACCAATGAGCGGCACTAGGACCCTGTAAACGTTCCGCCGGATTCATGCCGATGACCTGGGTGTTATAATCAATGAAAAAGTCACAGCCGATGGCTACCAGCATAATCAGCACCAGTACCACAGCCGCAATCAACGCCAGCCGATTGGCCTTAAAGTTTCGCCAAATATCGCTGCCATGGCTTCCGGTGGCTTTGGTTACGTATTTCTTCCGCTTGACAAACATCAGAAGCCTCCTTAATACTTGGCACCCACCCGAGGATCCAGCACAGCGTACAGCAGGTCAACCACCAGCATCACCACCATAAACATAGCGGCGATAAAGATGGTGGAACCCA
>CAVGBO010000109.1:0-3819 GCA_963627465.1 Phocaeicola dorei | reverse complement strand
GGGTAAGTGAGCGGCTATGCGCCAGTGGCGCATAAAGCAGCCGCGAACGCATCAACCGAAACGAGCAAGCGTAGCTTGCGACGATTGAGGTTGCGGAACGATCGGAAAGCCCCTTGGAAGTAGCAATATCGAGAAGGAACAGGAAAGCTGAACAAATTTGATGCTTTCTGAAAATGTACCCAAGGCATTGCCTTGAAAAGGCGAACAATCCGCAAAAATTTCAGAAAAGAATTTTCTGAAAAAGCCTTTACGAACGGGAATAGATGATGTATAATACCCATCGTTCGTTCAATGCGAACCGGAGGATAGAGAAGTTTGAAGACCCGCTGTGGTAGGCCGGCTTTGCCCTTGCCACGGTGCCGGCGGCTGACTTCTCTATTTTTTATGTTTATGAAACATAATTGAAATAAAAATGTAATATTTCTTTAATCGGAAAAGGTTTTCCTTTTGAAGGAGTTTATAAAGAAAAATCCAGAGGGCTTGACCGTCGCCCTCTGGAAGCCCCCATGTAGTGGTGGGATTCCTCCCCCCACCCCCCTCCAAGGCAGAAAAGTGGGATGAACACACCAAAAAACTTCATGTTTTTCATGAAAAATGGGGAATGACCGCCCAAATGGGCAAATAAATTTGACAAAAGGGGGGAAACGTGGCATAATACGGACGGTGGCACTTGCTATGTATTCCGTTTCACCTGTTCCGCTTTTTTATCGAGGAACAGGGGACTTGATATAAATTCGCTGTTATCAGCACGGCTCACGCTGCACCTTATGCCGCAGCAGAGCCAACAACCATGGGTGGATCCTGCAAAGCCGAGCACATCGGGGCAGTGTCCCGACACACGGCAGCACGGTTCGCCATGCATAGCGGAGGTGCGCCTTTCATGGGTAAATCCATGACCATTACCTACTACACCCACAGCGGGTTTTCCGTGGCCAGCGGGAATGTGCTCCTCGTGTTCGATTACTGGACGGGGGAAAAGGGGGAACTGCCCCAGGACAAGCGCATTGCCCCGGAAACACTGGCACGGTTCAGCAAAATTTACGTGTTCATCAGCCACGAGCACCCGGATCACTTTGATCCGGCGGTGTACGAGTGGCGGCACCTGGCGGATGTGACCTACATCGTGGCCTGGGATATGCCTGTGGGCACCCGGGGCAAGCGCATGTCCCCCGGGGATACCCTGACCCTGTCCGAGCGGCTGTGGGTGAAGGCCTATCCGTCCACCGACCTGGGGGTCTCCTTCATGGTGCATGTGGACGGGTTCGATATCTTCCACGCAGGGGATCTGAACTTCTGGCACTGGCGGAATGAATCCACCGCCCGGGAAATCGAGCTGGCGGAGGAGGATTTTCACCAGGCCGTTGCCCCTATTGTGGGGGAAAAGATGGATCTGGCCTTCTTCCCGGTGGATCCCCGGCAGGGGCAGATGTACGAGGCCGGCGCCAATTATTTCATCATGTCGGTAAAGCCTCGGCTGCTGGTGCCCATGCATTTCTGGGGCAGGGGAGATCTGGCGGCGGAGTTCGCCCGGGGGGCTCGGTCCAAGGCCACGGAAGTGGTGGCCCTGACCCACTACGGGGAGCAGATGATCATCGACAAGGATGAAAACGATGTGCTCACCGTGACCCTGCTGACCCCTCAGCGGATGTCCACCACCGCCATGCAGCCCCTGGTGCTGGAGCGGGAAGAGCTGCCCATCCAGGAAGAACCGCCGGTGGAGCTGAAGAGCTTTGAAGGGGAAGATCCCTTCAGTGACACGGATTTACCGGTGAATATAAAGGAATAAGGATTTCGAGAAAGTGGCGAGGCTGCTTTCTCGATTTTTTTTGCGAGAAGCGATAACCTTCATTCGAAGTGGCGGCGAAGGTTGAGTTCATGTGAAAGAAAAAATTTTGCAATACCCATAACCTTGCTTGTAAGGCGACCGCCGAAGGGTTCCAAGGGGCGACCGGAAAGCCCCTTGGAAGAAACTTGTTCTTACTTCTTGCAAGGATGTCGTAACCTTGCAACGGTTCAAAAAGAAACTTCCAGAGGGCTTTGCGGTCGCCCTCTGGACTCCTTCGCCCCCTTCGGATGAAGTTGACTTTTCATGTAAGGCTTCGCAGGGGGCTTAAACGGGGCGAAGCCCCTCGCCCCCTGCACCCCTTCGGGTGCACACTTTTGTAGGGCAAGATTCCTGCTGGAAAATGGCAATACCAAGGAGCGTTTTTTATAGCCGGTTTTCGGGTGGGTGTGGGAGGAGCTTTTGACACAAAAGCTGCCTCCCACAAATTTTATGTTCGTTTATAGCTGCTTTTCGGGGAGAGCGCGAGAGGGAGCTTTTAGCATAAAAGCTGCCCTCTCGCAATCTTCGCCCGTTCCTTGACAATCATCAATCCCATAGCGTAAGATGGAGCGAGAAGGAGATGAGGACATGGATATTGAGTTGGATACGACCATTGGGGAAGTGCTGGCGGCGTACCCCGGCACGGCGAGGATCTTTCAGGAGTTCGGCATGCACTGCCTGGGCTGCCCCTGCTCATTGAGCGAAACCATTGAAGAGGCATGCGCCGTGCACGATGCCAATGCGGATGAACTGGTGCATCAACTGATGGAGTGGGTGGCGGAAAACGAATGAAGGTGGCTTCGCCACTTTCTCGAGGCTGCACTCAGTCATCGGTTGACCTTATAAGACAGCATTTGCAGGGGGCTTTCCGATCGCCCCCTGCACCCCTTCGGGCACTCCTTCGGATGGAAGTATTCTTTTATGCAAGGAAAAATTTTTTCCCTTGCAATACCCATAACCTTTCTAGGGGATGACCCCGAAGGGTTCCAAGGGGCGACCGGAAAGCCCCTTGGAAGAAACTTGTTCTTACTTCTTGCAAGGATGTCGTAACCTTGCAACGGTTCAAAAAGAAACTTCCAGAGGGCTTTGCGGTCGCCCTCTGGACTCCTTCGCAGCCCCTTCGGATGAAGGTTGAGTTCATGTGCAAAAAAAATTTTGCAATACCCATAACCTTTATAGGATGGCGACCGAAGGGTTCCAAGGGGCGACCGGAAAGCCCCTTGGAAGCTGCTTGACCTTATTTCTTGCAAGGAAGTCGTAACCTTGCACATTCGTTAGTGGCTTCGCAGGGGGCTTTCCCCCTGATGAAGTGTGGATGTTGTTCCAATCTTTCCCCATCCCCTGTGGAAAACCTGTGGAGAATGTGGAAAACTCATTGGAAAACAGAAAAAATCACAAACATGTGGATAAAGATGTTGAAAACTGTGGATAAACCTGTGGACAATGTGGAAAACTATGTGTAAAGTAGGTGAAAAAGATGATCATCAGGGATGAAAACCAGGCTTTGGCCGTGGCGGTGGAAATGGAGCGCCGTGCCATTCGCACCTACGAGCGTGCGCTGATGCTTGCGGAAAACCCGGAGGTTCGCCGGGGGATTCAGGACATTTTGCAGGACGAAAGGCAGCACCTGTGCCGCTTTGCCGCCATGCAGCCGGGCAGCGCCGCCGCCGGGGAGGAGGGCATCCTCACCGAAGCCATGGCCGCCGAGGTGCTCTTCACCGGGGGCGTGGCGGAAATGAACCGGGCCAAGGCCATGACCACCCTGCGGGGATTGTACGAGTTCGCCGCCGAAAGCGAGCGGCAGGCTGTGGAAAAGTATTCCGCCTTCGCCGTCAAGGCGGAACGAGCGGATGTGAAGGAGGCCTTCCTCGCTATCGCAGCAGAGGAAAAGGAGCACTTGCAGGCACTGGAAGCGGCATTGGTAAGGATGAAGTAAATCAGCAATACCCATCACCTTGCTTGTAAGGCGAACGCCGAAGGGTTCCAAGGGGCGA
>CAVGBO010000108.1:0-4020 GCA_963627465.1 Phocaeicola dorei | reverse complement strand
ACTGTATCCAGCTCCCGTTTATGGAAGTCGAAGAGCACGTGTTCAAAGTTGTTTCTGGAAAGTAGCCTCCCGATTTCCCAATCAAAACGATCCAGATACTCCGCCGCATGAACGCCGCTTTGCGCCAGCACGTCATTCTTGTCGGCCATCTTGCCAAAGTAACGTTCCAGATAGGGATCAGGCCGATCAAAGAACAGCCATTCCTTTACGGTACCATCCAGCTTGGTAATCATCAGGAACTGATTTGGTTTATCAAAGCCGGTCATGTAATAATAATTGCGATTGACGCAAAAAGGATAATCCATGTCCAGCGTTTTTTGCTTGGCAATCCCCGCAAAGAGGAAAGTCAGCGATTGATCCGGCAGTTGTTCCTCAAGGGCTTTTCTGCGGCTGACGAAAACATCAGCATGCATGCGTATCCTTCCTTTCTGTCTGAGGCACTTGCAACGCCTCATCATGATAGCAGGCCACAAAATGCCCCGGCGTTACCTCCCGCATAGGGGGCATCGCTTTCTTGCAAGCCTCTGTGCAGTAAGGACATCTGGTTTGGAATTTGCAGCCCTGCATAATCGACACCGGGCTTGGTACATCACCTTGCAGCTTGATGCGGGGACGCGCCCGAGAAGCATCAGGATCTGCAAAAGGTACAGCAGACAACAGTGCACAAGTATAAGGATGCATGGGATGCTGCATCAATTCATGGGAAGGAGCAAATTCCATCATGGAGCCTAAATACATAACCCCAATACGATTGGAAATGTGTTCAACCATGGCAAGGTCGTGCGCAATGAACAAATATGTCAGGTGCAGTTCCTTCTGCAAATCGTGCAGCAGATTGATTACCTGCGCCTGAATCGACACATCCAGAGCGGAAATCGGTTCATCGCAAATAATCAACTTAGGTTCCACGGCAAGAGCACGAGCAATGCCTACCCGTTGGCGTTGACCGCCGGAGAACTCATGAGGGAAACGGTTTGCCTGCTCCGGCAGCATACCGACCAGTTCAAGAAGCTCGTAAATACGTTTTTGCCGTGCAGCGCCACGATACATTTTGTGCAGGTCAAGCCCTTCGGCAATAATATCCGCCACCGTCATTCGAGGGTTCAAGGACGCATAGGGATCTTGGAAGATCATCTGCATGTCCTTGGTCAGCGCAAAGGCTTCTTTTCGGTTCAGTCGAGTAATGTCTTTTTCTTGAAAGAGTACTTGACCATCCGTCGGCTTGTACAGGCCAATGAGCGTTCTACCAAGCGTCGTCTTTCCGCAGCCGCTTTCACCCACCAGACCAACCGTTTCACCCTCTTCAACAAAGAAGGAAACATCATCTACCGCACGAAGTATCTGCTTGTGTCCCACGGGAAAATACTTTTTTAAGTTCTTTACTTCCAGCAGCATTTATTTATCCTCCCGTTCAAAGCGATTGTTCACGTGAGGCGCAAATTCATGCTGAAGCCAGCAGCGAACCGTATGTCCTTCTCCGGCTTCCGTTTCTTCCGGCAAATGATCATGACATATAGCCATGCAGTAACTACACCGGGCAGCGAAAGGACAACCCTTGGGTGGATTCAGCAAGTCAGGTGGCGTTCCCTGGATGGGAATCAAAGGCTCATCGCTATGATCCAGCTTAGGAATGGAGTCCAGCAATCCCCATGTGTACGGATGTCTTGGGTGATAGAACAAATCCCGAACGCTACCTTGCTCCACGACCACACCGGCATACATCACTGCTACCCGGTCTGCGATGTCTGCCACAACGCCCATGTCATGGGTGATGATCAAAATGGCCGTACCTAATTTCTGCCGCAGATCCAGCAGCAAATCTACAATCTGGCTCTGTATGGTCACATCCAGTGCCGTGGTGGGCTCATCGGCAATCAAAATTTTCGGATTGCACACCAGTGCCATGGCAATCATGGCTCTCTGCCGCATGCCGCCGGAAAACTCGTGGGGATACTGACGCATACGCTGCTCCGGATTGGATAACCCCACCATGCGCAGCATATCCACCGCACGACTGTAAGCCTCTTTCCGGCTTACCTTTTGATGCTTCAGGATAGCTTCCGTTATTTGTTTTCCCACACGAGTGGTGGGATTCAGAGAAGTCATGGGATCCTGAAAAATCATGCTGATTTCATGTCCACGGATTTTTCGCATTTCTGCATCCGAGTACTTCAGCAGATCTTTACCTTCCAGCGTAATAGAGCCGCCTTCCACAACCGTTGGCGGCACAGGATTCAATTGCAGAATGGACTGTGCCGTTACAGACTTGCCACATCCGCTTTCCCCCACCATGGCCAGCACCTCACCTGCATGCAATGTCAGTGAGACGCCCCGAACCGCCTGCACCTTGCCAGCATAGGTATTGAAGGAAATGCGAAGATCATCAATTTTTAGCAGCGGTTGTTTTTCGGACATCTTTCGCACCTCCTTAATGGCGCAACTTGGGATCGAATGCATCCCGCAAACCGTCACCCAGCAAATTAAAGCTAAGCATGGTCAGTGAAATCAAGAGTGCAGGGAAGAACAGCTGATATGGATAGAGCTGCAACATCTTTGCCCCATCATTGGCCAAGGTCCCCCAGCTTGCCAGCGGTACAGGAATACCCATGCCCAAGTAAGACAAGGTTGCTTCCGTGAAAATAGCGCTGGGGATGGAAAAAGTTAAATCAATGATGATGGGACCCATAATGTTGGGAATCATGTGCTTAGCGATGATATGGCTAAACCTGCCGCCCAGTGTTTGCGAGGCCATAACATATTCCGAGCTTTTCATTTGGAGAATTTGACCCCGCACAAGTCTCGCCATAGAGCCCCAACCCGTAATGGCAATGGCAATGATGATGGTGTTCAAGCCCGAGCCCATAATGACCATCAGCAGAATCACCCAAAGCAAATCAGGAATGGTGTAGATGATTTCCACACCGCGCATCATGACCAAATCCACTTTCCCGCCAAAGTAGCCGGAAACGCCTCCGTACAGGATGCCAATCAGCACATTGATAATGGTAGCAACCAAGGCAATGGTCAGCGAAACTCTTGCGCCAATCCAGCAGCGGGTAAAAATATCACGTCCCAAAGTGTCCGTGCCGAACCAGTGCTCCGCAGAGGGTCCCTTATTGACAGCAAAAATGTCCTGCGTAGCATAATCATACGGCGACAATATAGGAGCAAAAATTGCCATGAGGGTAATCAGCAGCAGCACTGCCACAGATGCCATAGCCACATGGTTCTTTTTTAGCCGTCTCCAAGCATCCTTCCAAAAGGTTGTTGAAGGACGCTGACTGGTGGTAGATGCCGTATCCACAGGAAGCTGCTCAAACATTTGCCGAGTGATTTCATGTTCCGTCTTTTTGGTCATGTTCAAGCACCTCCTTAGTCCATTTTCACACGAGGATCAACCAGCATGTACACCACATCCACCAGGAACATAGTCACAATCATAATGATGGCATAGAATGCTGTCATGCCCATGATCATGGTATAGTCGCTATCCTTCACGGCATTGACCAAATATTTCCCCATACCCGGTATGTTGAAAATATTCTCCATAACAAAGGAACCTACCATGGTAGAGGCAATCATGGATCCGGATACCGTGATAATTGGCATCACTGCATTGCGAAAAGCATGCTTCCAGATAATCGACATACCAGACAAACCCTTTGCTTTCGCGGTTTTGATATAATCCTGGGACATCACATCCAGCATAGAAGTGCGCATCATACGTGCAATATACGCTATCATGCGTAATCCCAGTGCCAGTGTCGGCAGAACAAATGCTGCAAATGTGCCCCAGCCAGCCACAGGAAACCATTTCAGCTTCACCGCAAAAACATACTGGAACAGGCTGCCAAAGACAAACGCCGGTACGGAAACCCCCAGAATAGAAATAATGATGACCAAATAATCCGGCCACTTACCTCTCTTCACGGCGGCCAATATGCCAAAGATAATTCCTAATGCCAAACCTACCGCACAAGCCGACAGTCCAAGTGCCGCCGAGACCGGGAAACCTGTTGC
>CAVGBO010000107.1:0-4024 GCA_963627465.1 Phocaeicola dorei | reverse complement strand
ATTGCTTCCTTACACGAAGGAGTGGCCGGGAGCGAAGCGACCAACGACTGAGTGCGAATCTCGTTCAAGCGGCGCTGCCGCTTGAATGAAACAGAGAGGAGTATCCCCATGAAGAAACGTTCTGTCGGAAAGGTACTGGCGCTCATCGGCATTTTGGCGCTGTGCCTGCTGCTTTCCGGCTGTTATGTTCCCCCGGATGAAATTTCCGGCAACACGGATAATATGACGGTAGGTTCCAACAACCTGCCCTTCCAGACCCTGGCGCCATCCACAGCCACCACCGTGCCCACCGCTACCCCCACCCCCAACACGGGCACCCAAGGTGGGGACAACGGCAGCACTGGCACCCAGCCCACCATCAACTGGAATGACAGCTGGGGTTCCGGCAGCACCGCTACGCCTTCCAGCGGCACCAGCACCAACACCGGCACCATTATTACCATCACCACGGCTACTCCCAAGACCACCACCACCTCCTCCGGTTCGTCCTCCGCTACCGCCACCCCGGCCAGCACCACCCTGAAGAAGGGCTCCACCGGCACGGACGTGCGCACCATGCAGCAGCGGCTGAAGGAGCTGGGCTACCTGACCGGCAGCGTGGACGGGGACTTCGGCACCGCTACGGAAGATGCGGTGAAGGCCTTCCAGAAGGCCAACGGGCTGACCGTGGACGGCAAGGCGGGCACCAAGACCCTGGAAAAGCTGTACTCTTCCAGTGCGGTGAAGGCCAGCGGCTCTTCCTCTTCCAGCTCGTCCTCCTCCAGCTCCACCAGCAAGGCGACGGCTACCACCAAGCCCACTGCCACCCCCACTCCCAAGAAAACCGCTACCCCCACCCCCAAGCCTACCGCCACCCCTGACCTGAGCAAGCCTTCCTACCTGACGCTGGGCTCCAGCGGCAAGAAGGTGACCCAGCTGCAGCAGCGGCTCATTGACCTGGGCTGGATGGACGGCAAGGCAGACGGGGAGTACGGCGGCGCAACCCAGGCGGCTGTGCAGGCCTTCCAGAAGAAGGCCGGGCTGTGGAACGACGGCATTGCCGGGCCGGATACCCAAGCGGCGCTGTACTCCAGCAGTGCTTCCAAGTCTTCCTCCCCCGTATCCTCCATCGGCGAAACCCTGCAATCCGGCTCCAACGGCGATGCGGTTCGTGCCCTGCAGAAGCGGCTGAAGACCCTGGGCTACTACACCGGCTCCATTGACGGGGACTACGGCACAGGCACGGTCACCGCCGTCACCGCCTTCCAGAAAGCCAACGGCCTGAACGCCGACGGCAAGGCAGGCACCAAGACCCTGAACGCCATTTACTCCGTCACCGCCGCATCCGGCTCTTCCTCCGGCTCCACCACCTACACCACCCTGCAGGAGGGGGATGAATCCTCCGCCGTGAAAACCCTGCAGCAGAAGCTGAAGACCCTGGGCTACTACACCGGCTCGGTAGACGGCAAGTACGGCAGCGGCACCACGGACGCCGTGCGGGACTTCCAGCGTGCCAACAACCTGACGGTGGACGGCAAGGCCGGCGCCACCACCCAGGGGCTGCTCTACAGCGGCAGCGCCAAGAGTGCCACTTCCTACTCCACCCTACGGGAATACGACGAGGGCACGGCGGTGAGAACCCTGCAATCCACCCTGGCCTCCCTGGGGTACTACGACGGCTCCATTGACGGCATTTACGGTGCCACCACCAAGGATGCGGTGCGTGCCTTCCAGATTCAGAACGGTCTGTCCCCCGTGGACGGCGTAGCAGGCAGCACCACCCTGAAGAAGCTGTACTCCTCCTCTGCCAAGTCCGCCTCGGCAGCCAGCACCACCTACACCACCCTCCGCAAGGGGGACAAAGGGGACGACGTGGTGCAGATGCAGGACGTGCTGGTGCAGAAGGGCTATCTTGCCTCCGTTACCGGGGAATACGACGATGCCACGGTCATCGCCGTGCGCAGCTTCCAGAGCAACAACGGCCTAAGCGTGGACGGCACCGCCGGTGCGGAAACGCTGAAGAAATTGTATGGGGATTGATTGCTGAAATTCTTTTTGCGAGAGGGCAGCTTTTGTGCCAAAAGCTCCCTCTCGCGCTCTCCCCGAAAAGCAACAGGGATAGGCAATTTTGCGGGAGGCGGCTTTTGAGTCAAAAGCCCCTCCCGCACCCACCCGAAAACCAGCTATGATTCAGGGAAGATGTTCCTTCGGATGAAGATGTCTTGTTATGTAAATTGTGTTTATTTAACATTGCCCATGGACTAACTTGTAAGGCGACCGCCGAAGGGGTGCAGGGGGCGACCGGAAAGCCCCCTGCAAAGCCTAACATGAAAAGTCAACCTACATCCGAAGGGGCTGCGAAGGTTCCCCAAGGGCGACCGCAAAGCCCTTGGGAATAAGCATAAACAACAAGTAACAGTAAACCCTAGTAGATGGACACCCTCTGAAACAATACCCCAAACTACTCAAAAGGGTGCGCCGAAGGAGTCCAGAGGTAAGTGAGCGGCTATGCGCCAGTGGCGCATAAAGCAGCCGCGAACGCATCAACCGAAACGAGCGGCTGTAAGCCGCGACGATTGAGGTTGCGGAACGACCGGAAAGCCCCATGCAAAGCCCTCTGAAAACACCACTCAAAAAAAAGAAGCAAGGGAAACCTTACCCTTGCTTCTCCGAAAAAAATCCGGAAGCTTTAACCGCTTCCGGATTTTTTCTTTATTTCGCTGCATCCAACAAAGCTCTTGCCCGGTCAGGATAATTGGTAATGATCCGATCCGCACCGGCGGCGATCATCTTCTTCAGCTCTTCCTCGGTGTTCACCGTCCAGGGGTTCACCTCGATGTGCAGGGCGTGGGACTTCTTCACCTCATCCCCGATGTACAATTCCGTAAAGTGCGGATGCAGGGCGTTCACCCCCAGGGAAGCGGCATACCGCCAAGGCTCTACCAAAGTAGCATGATACAGCAGGCCGCAGGGGGCATCCGGCGAAAGCTCCTTCACATGCAGCAGGCTGTAGTGATTGAAGGAGGAATACAGGGTATCCCCTTCCATGCCGGCGGCGGCTACCTGCTCCAAGCAGATCTCCTCCATGCCGGGGTAGAAATTGTCGGAATTCTTCAGCTCAATGTTCACCTTCAGACCCCGGCGCTTCAGCAGAGCCAGCACGTCCTTCAGCAGGGGAATGGGCTCGCTGACCCCGGGGGTATGCATGGTGACAGGATGCTGCCGCAGCTCCTCATAGGTGAAATCCGCCACAAAGCCGGTGCCGTCAGTGACCCGGTTAATGGTTTCGTCATGGATGACCACCAGCTGACGGTCACGGGTCAGCTGCACATCCAGCTCCACGCCGTCGGCGTGCATATCCGCCGCCAGGTCAAAGGCACGGAGGGTGTTCTCCGGCGCATAGCCGGAGGCGCCCCGGTGGGCATAAACATATTGCATGGTTCAAAACCTGCCTTTCGCATTTGGGGGATGACCCCTTTGTTGGGGTAGATTCGCCCTTTCCCCCGGCTTTCCTGCCGATGGGAAAAGAAAGTTTACGCACCATTTTCCCTGTACGAGAAAAAGGCCGTCCCCGCCATTGCGGAGCAGCCTTTTGAAAACCACAGTCAGGGAATCTTAGTCAACCAGCAGCATGACCAGGCTGACCACCACGAACACAGCAGCGCTGATCTTGGTGCCCAGTGCCAGCTTAGCTTCCACGGTCTTGGCCTTGTTCTTGCCGAAGTAGGTATCAGCCTTGCCGCCCAGGGCGCCCAGGCCGTCGTCCTTGCTGCTCTGCAGCAGTACGGTAACGATCATAAACAGTGCCGCCAGAATCAGCACCACAGAAAGAATCACATTCAAAACGGTCATGTGTAAAACCTCCTTGAGTATCAGCCTTTGTATCATAACACATTCCACGGAAAAACACAAGGGTATTCGACAAAGTGGGGCGATTTGCGGGAGGAGGCTTTTGTGCCAAAAGACCCCCTCTCGCAAAAATCATCAAACCAGGCTGACAAAAATTTATCGAAAAAGGTAGTCAAAAGAAATCCTTTGTGGTATA
>CAVGBO010000106.1:0-4094 GCA_963627465.1 Phocaeicola dorei | reverse complement strand
TTTCGCAGGGGGCTTTGCGGTCGCCCCCTGCACCCCTTCGCAGCCCCTTCGGATGCAGGTTGATTTCATTTGAAAGGAAAGGAGATGCAAGGTTTCTTTCATCGAACATGAAATAAGAACTTGCCCCCCTCAAGCAGGATTTCATTTCCTGCAAATAGAAAGAAGACAAGCACCCATTACCAATCACTCATGGAATAAGATAGGACGGATGTGTTCATGCAAGTATCCTTCGATCCCCTCTATCAACCCTATGCCTCCAACCGGTATTGCACCGTGGCCAACAACGGCATGGTCTGCACCGGCAACAACCTGGCTGCCGCCGCCGGGCTGGAGATCCTCCGCAAGGGGGGCAATGCGGTAGACGCCGCCATTGCCACCGCCGCCTGCCTCACCGTGGTGGAGCCGGGCAGCAACGGCCTGGGTTCCGATGCCTTTGCCATCGTGTGGATGCAGGGGCAGATGTACGGCCTGAACTCTTCCGGCTATGCGCCGAAAAATATTTCCCGGGAAAAGGTGCTGGCCAAGCACCCGGAGGGGAAAATGCCCCTGCACGGCTGGACGCCGGTCACCGTTCCCGGCGCACCCAAGGCCTGGGCACGGCTGAACGAACGCTTCGGCAAGCTGTCCCTCCTGGAGGATCTTGCCCCCGCCATCCGCTATGCGGAGGAAGGCTATCCCCTGGCCCCGGCCAACGCCGTGCAGTTCGAGGAGGCCACGGAGGAATACACCCGGCTCTTTCATGGCAAGCCGGAGCACGATGAATGGTTCCGGGTCTTCACCAAGGATGGGGAAAGCTACCATTTCGGGGATGTGGTTCGCCTGCCGGATCACGCCAAGACCCTGCGGCTCATTGGGGAGACCAACGCCCGTGCCTTCTACGAAGGGGAGATTGCCGAAGCCCTGGTGAAGCAGAGCCAAAGGGACGGGGGCTTCTTCTCCATGGAGGACATGACGGCGTACGATGCCCAGTGGGTCACCCCCATCGGGGTGGATTACCGGGACTGCCGGGTGTGGGAGCTTCCCCCCAACGGGCAGGGGATTGTGGCCCTCATGGCGCTGAACATCCTGAAGAACTTTGACGACCTTCGCCCCGGGGACGAGAAGACCTATCACCGGCAGATGGAGGCCATGAAGATCGCCTTTGCGGATGCCAAGCATTACGTGACCGATCCGGACTTTATGCCCCTGGATTATCATCGGCTGATTCTGCCGGAATACGGGCAGATGCGGGCGGCGGAAATCGGGGAAACCGCCCACATCCCCACCTTCGGGGAGCCGCCGAAATGCGGCACCGTGTACCTGTGCACCGCCGATGGGGAGGGGAACATGGTGTCCTTCATCCAGAGCAATTACAACGACTTCGGCTCCGGCATTGTGGTGGAAGGCTACGGGGTATCCCTTCAGGATCGGGGGGCGGACTTCTCCCTGGATCCCAACCATTACAACTGCCTCATGCCCCGGAAGCGGACGTACCACACCATCATCCCCGGCTTCATCACCAAGGGGGACAAGCCTGTGGGACCCTTCGGGGTCATGGGGGCTTACATGCAGCCTCAGGGGCACGTGCAGGTGGCCATGAATCTCATTGACTTCCACCTGAATCCTCAAATGGCGCTGGATGCTCCCCGCTGGCAGTGGATGCAGGGGAAACATTTCACCGTAGAGTCCTCCTTCCCCACGGCGGTGATTGGGCAGCTGACCCGCCGGGGGCACGACATCACCGTGCTCCACGATCCTGTGCTGTTCGGCCGTGGGCAGATGATTGTCCGGCTGGACAATGGGGTGCTGGTTGGCGGGTGCGAATCCCGAACGGATAGCAGTGCTGCAAGTTATTGATGATCAATAATTTTACCTTACAATCCCCCAAACCTTTCAAAAGGATGCACCCGAAGGGTTCCAAGGGGCGACCGGAAAGCCCCTTGGAATAAGCAGAACCTTATTTTTTGCAGGAAAGTCGAACTTTTGCATCATACTTAAAGCTGCTTTCGTGCCTGATGCAAGGTTTCTCTCATCGAACATGAAATAAGAACTTGCCCCCCTCAAGCAGGATTTCATTTCCTGCAAATAGAAAGAAGACAAGCACCCATTACCAATCACTCATGGAATAAGATAGGACGGATGTGTTCATGCAAGTATCCTTCGATCCCCTCTATCAACCCTATGCCTCCAACCGGTATTGCACCGTGGCCAACAACGGCATGGTCTGCACCGGCAACAACCTGGCTGCCGCCGCCGGGCTGGAGATCCTCCGCAAGGGGGGCAATGCGGTAGACGCCGCCATTGCCACCGCCGCCTGCCTCACCGTGGTGGAGCCGGGCAGCAACGGCCTGGGTTCCGATGCCTTTGCCATCGTGTGGATGCAGGGGCAGATGTACGGCCTGAACTCTTCCGGCTATGCGCCGAAAAATATTTCCCGGGAAAAGGTGCTGGCCAAGCACCCGGAGGGGAAAATGCCCCTGCACGGCTGGACGCCGGTCACCGTTCCCGGCGCACCCAAGGCCTGGGCACGGCTGAACGAACGCTTCGGCAAGCTGTCCCTCCTGGAGGATCTTGCCCCCGCCATCCGCTATGCGGAGGAAGGCTATCCCCTGGCCCCGGCCAACGCCGTGCAGTTCGAGGAGGCCACGGAGGAATACACCCGGCTCTTTCATGGCAAGCCGGAGCACGATGAATGGTTCCGGGTCTTCACCAAGGATGGGGAAAGCTACCATTTCGGGGATGTGGTTCGCCTGCCGGATCACGCCAAGACCCTGCGGCTCATTGGGGAGACCAACGCCCGTGCCTTCTACGAAGGGGAGATTGCCGAAGCCCTGGTGAAGCAGAGCCAAAGGGACGGGGGCTTCTTCTCCATGGAGGACATGACGGCGTACGATGCCCAGTGGGTCACCCCCATCGGGGTGGATTACCGGGACTGCCGGGTGTGGGAGCTTCCCCCCAACGGGCAGGGGATTGTGGCCCTCATGGCGCTGAACATCCTGAAGAACTTTGACGACCTTCGCCCCGGGGACGAGAAGACCTATCACCGGCAGATGGAGGCCATGAAGATCGCCTTTGCGGATGCCAAGCATTACGTGACCGATCCGGACTTTATGCCCCTGGATTATCATCGGCTGATTCTGCCGGAATACGGGCAGATGCGGGCGGCGGAAATCGGGGAAACCGCCCACATCCCCACCTTCGGGGAGCCGCCGAAATGCGGCACCGTGTACCTGTGCACCGCCGATGGGGAGGGGAACATGGTGTCCTTCATCCAGAGCAATTACAACGACTTCGGCTCCGGCATTGTGGTGGAAGGCTACGGGGTATCCCTTCAGGATCGGGGGGCGGACTTCTCCCTGGATCCCAACCATTACAACTGCCTCATGCCCCGGAAGCGGACGTACCACACCATCATCCCCGGCTTCATCACCAAGGGGGACAAGCCTGTGGGACCCTTCGGGGTCATGGGGGCTTACATGCAGCCTCAGGGGCACGTGCAGGTGGCCATGAATCTCATTGACTTCCACCTGAATCCTCAAATGGCGCTGGATGCTCCCCGCTGGCAGTGGATGCAGGGGAAACATTTCACCGTAGAGTCCTCCTTCCCCACGGCGGTGATTGGGCAGCTGACCCGCCGGGGGCACGACATCACCGTGCTCCACGATCCTGTGCTGTTCGGCCGTGGGCAGATGATTGTCCGGCTGGACAATGGGGTGCTGGTTGGCGGGTGCGAATCCCGAACGGATAGCAGTGCTGCAAGTTATTGATGATCAATAATTTTACCTTACAATCCCCCAAACCTTTCAAAAGGATGCACCCGAAGGGTTCCAAGGGGCGATCGGAAAGCCCCTTGGAAGAAGCATAACCTTATTTCGAGCAAGAAAGTCGAAACCTTTCATCATTCGTTAGCGGCAATGCAGGGGGCTTTGCGGTCGTTCCGCAACCTCAATCGTCGCAAGCTACGCTTGCTCGTTTCGGTTGATGCGTTCGCGGACGCAATTTGCGCCACTGGCGCAAGTCCGCTCACTTACCCCTGCACCCCTTCGCAGCCCCTTCGGATGCAGCTTGAGTTCAAATGCAAGGAAAAGTTTCTTTCCTTGCAATACCCACAACCT
>CAVGBO010000105.1:0-4139 GCA_963627465.1 Phocaeicola dorei | reverse complement strand
TATGCTATCGGGAACGCAAGGGAAAGAAAAGAGCCGCCGGAAGGGCGGCTCGGGGGGGATTGAAACGATCCAATTATGCTTCTGCGGTTTCCGGCTTGGCTTCCTCTGGCTTTTCCTGCACAGGGGCAGGCTTTTTCTCAAAGGCTTCGCCCAGCTTCCACAGGGAGCGGCAAAGCATCACCAGTCCAACCATGCCAATCATAACGCCCATCAGGCGGATGATGACCACCAGCGCACTGTGAATGCCGGTGAGAGAAGTCACAACAGGCTTCAGGGCAGTGGTCTGCGCCTCAGCTAGTTCGTTCACCTGGGTGCTGATGATGGCAAGACCTTCGTTGGTGCTTTGCAGGACGGTCAGGGTTTCCGTCTGGGCTTCATACTGGCGGTTCAGCACCGTGCCAATGTCTGCCAGCATGCCCGTGGCATTCTGTACGGCGGTCAAGGTGTTGACCTGTGCCTTGTAATTGTCAGCCACGGCACTGCTGATGCTCGACAGGGTGCTGGACATGTTCAGCAACTGATTGAAAATTTTATAGCTGGCCTTGTAAATCTCCGTGTAGAAGTCAGCACCAAAGGAATAGCTGAACAGGTACTCTGAGGAAACTGATGAAGAGTTTGCATTTGTCTTCATGGACGTTCCTTCCGGCACCTTGAAGTCAGGAAGCTCTGCAGCCTTGAAGGTGCTTGTCTTCGCCTCGTAGGGTGCGGTCAGCGTCAGATCCGTGCCGGTAGCAACGGAAACGGGCATGGTAACAGCAGCAAACTCCGTGTCCGGCAGCAGGGCGGCCAGCGGATCCAGCCAAGCAACCAGCACGCCGGAGGCAATCAGCACCAGACTGATCACCAAAGAAAGAATGGCGGAAAATTTTCGCATGAGGGACGCTTCCTTTCTTATTCCGCTTCTGCCGTGTCAGGTTCAGCCGTGTCAGGCTGCTCATCCGTTTCTTCCGGAGCATCCTCTGCCTCTTGCGGAATGGGAGTTTCCTCCGGCTGGACGATTTCCTCTTCCGGCTGTTCAGCGACTTCCGCAGGCTGCTCGGTGGGTGCCTTCAGAGCAGCAAGAGCTTCTGCCAGTTGTGCATTGACTTCGGCATTTTTGCTCAGCAGCTCTTCCAGCTTTTGATGTTCGTCCTCAGGCTTCTTCGGAGGCATGCGACAGGAAAGAGCCGCTACGCTAAGACCCAGGCTGATAATGAGCACAGACACAGCATAGTAAATGGCTCGAAGTGCCGTGTAGAGATAATCAAGCCCGGTTGCCACGCTGCTGGAAAAACCATTGAGCTGATCCAGGACGTTCTTGGTCACACTGTAGATTTCAGTGTAGAAATCAGCACCGAACCGACAGGTGGAGCTATACTCATAGCTCTGGGGGAAGTACAGAACCGCCGGAGCGAGAAACAGCATAACAATGCCTGCAACAGTAATCAGACAACCTACACACAGACCAATTTTAGAAACATGCTCAAAGAACTTCTTCATGGTGTCCACCTTCTATGATTCTTATTTGATGATATTGGTATCAGTTTTGCTCTAGAGCTTCTAATACAGTAAGAAGGTCGCTAGTAGATAGCTCATATGTCCAATCGCAAAGAGATACTTGTGCGCTTTTTACATAGGAGGGCGTATTTGTATCAACGTCGTATATGACCTGATTCCCACCCATAAATAAGCAAACATGATGACCGTCCTCAGAGAAAAAATCTACAACACAAGAAGTACCATCGCCTGAAAAAGCACTGACGTAGATCGGCTGGCTGAAATCCGGTTCGTAGGCGTTTTCTACCTTTTGTTGATACTCAGCACAGGAAAAGAGAGCAACCAGTGCACGATATACGCCACCATCACTATTGCGGCAAGCTTCCATGAAAGCATCAAAATCAATTTCAGAAAACAACGTAGTCTCGTAATTGAGATATTTTTCTTCCGCCCTAACCACCGTACATCCTAACACCATCACCAAACAAAGCACCAGAGCCACCAAGTGCTTCTTCATCAAAACAACCTCCTTATCCTCTTGTACAGTATCAATCCATTACTTCGGAAAGCGTCTCGTATACTTCGAGCATTTCACTTACAGGAGCTTCATAGCTCCAATCACAGATCATCGTGTTTATGGTTTTTACGTATGAAGGGATGTCAGTATCCACGTCATACAGAACGACAGCTGAGTTGATAAAAAGTCGAACATGAATTCCGCTCTTGGTAAAAAAGTCAACATATCTGCTAGAATCACCGGAATCTGATGGAAAATTGCTGACATAGACAGGCTGACTGAAGTCCACCTCGTAAGCATTGCTTACAGAAGTGCTGTAGTCAAGAATAGCAAGAGCAGCAAGGGCGGAACGGTTAAAACTGCTGCTTCGGCAGGTTGATTCACTGAAATCAAATTTACTGAGCCAATTGGGGAAAAAGTAATTATAATCCGCCCTAGCACCAACGCACCCCAACACCATCACCAAACAAAGCACCAGAGCCACCAAGCGCTTCTTCATCAAAGTAACCTCCTTATCCTTTTGTCCACGAAAAACCTTCCAACGTCTCCTTGGCCGACCTTCCGTCAGCCTCGTTCATCCATCACACCAAGGCACATGTCCCAGGGGTCAAAGGCCAGGGTGATGGTGTACCCGTCCTCCTGCCACACACGCCAGACGCTTCCGTCTGTCCGGCAGATGACGGTTGTGGGTTCAGCCCCTGCAATGGTCAGCACTTCCTGATAGGTTTGCCCCCGGTACACCGTCACCCGGGAAAATCGATTCCGCAGGCTGTGACGCTTCCGGTGCTGCTGCACACCCAGTGCCAGCAGAAACCCGCCCAGAAAGGCCGCTAAGATCCAACCGGTGTAGCTCATGAACCTCCCTTCTTTCGCTTCCTTGTGACTCTATTGTACCTGTGCACAGGGTGGAAGTCACGTGCAAATCGTGCACATTTGGCGTGCACAATGTGCAAATCGTGCACATTTCCCGTGCACAGGGTGCACATTTCCAGAACATAACAAAAAAGCCCCCGAAAGGGGGCAAAAAAGTCAACAGGTTATTCAGAAGCAGTGGTTTGATTTTCCCACTCCGGCACCAACTCCACCGTGCTGTCAAAGCGGAGATAATGCCCGTTGGCGTCCGTGCCGAAAATAGCCACATCAATCCGGGTCATGTAGATTTGATCCGTGCCGTAGAGCAGCTGCAAAGGGGTGCTGTCCTTGTTCAGCGCATCCCCGTCCATCCAGGGGCGGATCTCGTCATAGGTCTGCACAATCTTGTTGTCCATGCGGTCCCCTTCGTAGAACATGGCAACAACCATGTCCGGGGTAAAGGACACATCGCTGACGTTCTGGAACGCAAAGGTTGCATCCCAGCCGCAGCCGGATTCAAAGACATCGTTGGAGGTCAGGTAGCTGACAGGGGAAAGAGGCGCTACGGAAATTTCGGCGGAAGGCTTAGGCAGCAGGAAGACCACGCCCAGCACGCACAGCACCACAAGGCACAGGCTGCTCAGGGCGATGACCCAGGCCTTGTTGCGCTTCTTCGGCGCAGATGCAGGCGTAGGGGCATGAACAGGCTGTGTGTACAGCACAGGCTGACCGGCAGGCTCGGCTTGGGGTGCCGGTTCTGCCTGAAGGACGGGCGCCGTCGGCACGGCAGACTCCGCCGGGGACATGGGCGCAGGCTGAGCCGCAAACTCCTGATCAACAAAAGGATACTCCAGCACCTGGGAGAGCTGCTGAATGGTTCCATAATCCGGCATGGCTTTGTCGCTTTCCCACCGGGAAATGCTGGTGCGGGAAACGGCCAATAATTCTGCCAATTGTTCCTGGGTGTAGCCTTTTGCCTTTCGGGCGTTGGCAAGGCGTGCGCCAAATGATTCCATGCCTATTCCTCTTTTCACCGCTCGTGAATCGTCCTTGAAGAACGAACGAATTGTATCACCATTTCCATTATATCGCTTTTCACCCCTTTGTCAATAAAAAGAAACTCGGGGGGGGATTGCCAAACGGTGGGTTCACGATGGATTTGCGAGAGGGAAGCTTTTGAGGCAAAAGCTCCCCGCAACCTCAATCGTCGCGGCTTACAGCCGCTCGTTTCGTTTGATGCGTTCGCGGACGCAATTCGCGCCACTGGCGCGAGTCCGCTCACTTACCTCTCGCG
>CAVGBO010000104.1:0-4187 GCA_963627465.1 Phocaeicola dorei | reverse complement strand
CTTCCCAAGGGCTTTGCGGTTACGAGTCGAAGACTCCGCCCTTGGGGAACCTTCGCCGCCCCTTCGGATGAAGTAGTCTTGTTTCGCAGGGGGCTTTGCGGTCGTTCCGCAACCTCAATCGTCGCGGCTTACAGCCGCTCGTTTCGGTTGATGCGTTCGCGGACGCAATTCGCGCCACAGGCGCGAGTCCGCTCACTTACCCCTGCACCCCTTTGCCGCCCCTTCGGAAGCAGCAATCCTCAAATGTTAGGCTTTTGCAGGGGGCTTTCCGGTCGCCCCCTGCACCCCTTCGGGTGCATCCTCTATAAAAGTTATGGGTATTGAAAGTAAATAAATTACTTTCGGATGAAGTTGAATTTTATGAAAGAATCATTATTTTAACCTAACAGTACCCTAAACCTTGCTTGTAAGTCGACCGCCGAAGGGGTCAAGGGGGCGACGGTCAAGCCCCCTTGAAACATCATAACCGAATAGAAAGGTAAACCCTAGTAGTAGGATGCCCCGAAGGAGTCCAGAGGGCGAGGGTCTTCGACCCGCTTAAGCCCTCTGGAACAACCACAACCTTATTTCGAGCAAGGAAGTCGAATCCTTGCATCATCAGTTAGCGTCAACGCCCCTTTGCCAATACCAAAAAGAAGGGCGGAATTCACCTCCGCCCTTCTTTCATTTTGCTGAATGATTCATCCGATGAATTAGCCAATTATGGCATCATCCGCCGTGAAGCCCTCAAGGGAGTTTTCCTTCACCTGCATGCATACATAGGTCATGCCGGCATCGGCAGCAGCGGAGAACTGCCGCTTTGCACAAGGAGCAACCTTCAACCAGTCACCGGCAGCAAGCTCGACGGTCTCTCCGTCAATCACAGCCTTGCCTGCGCCTTCCAGAATGCCGTAGATTTCCTCGTTATGCTTATGGGCGTGAATGAAAGGCACGCCTGCGCCTGCAGGCAGCCGGTTGATGCTGACCTCTGCGCCGGTCAGCTTCAGTGTATCATGCAGCTCAATGCGTCCTTCATTGCCGGTGCTCGTCTTCGTGTAGTTTGCCATGATGTTGTTCCTCCAAGTGGTATTGACAAGGTTTCCTTGTCTGTTTCTATTGTATCCGTGGACGCACATGCATACAAGTACGCACCTTTTTGTAACTGTACATGCGATTTGGAATGTGCTATGATAGCACTGAGGTGATTTTGATGAAGACGAAAGACGAACTGCCTGCCTGCCCCGTTGCAACCGCCGTGTCGCTGATTGGGGGCAAGTGGAAGCTGATGATTCTTCGCAACCTGAAGGAGCGTCCCTGGCGGTTTAATGAGCTGCAGCGGAGCCTTGACGGGGTATCGCAAAAGGTGCTGACCGATAGCCTGCGGCAGATGATGGACGACGGACTTGCATACCGTCATGACTATCAGGAAATGCCTCCCCGGGTCGAGTATGGCTTGACGGATCTGGGGAAAAAGATGCTGCCGATCATTGATGCCCTGGCCGACTTCGGCAACTATTACAAGAGTGTTATTCAGTAACGGAGGGCAGGTGGGCTAAAAAAGGGATAATTCCTTGCACTACCCATAACCAATAAAAGGAATGCACCCGAAGGAGTCCAGAGGGCGAGGGGCTTCGACCCGCTTAAGCCTCCTTGAAACGCTTTTGATGAGTGTTGCAAGGGTCTGGACTACCTGCAACAGTATGATACCGCTTGTTCCCAAGGGCTTTGCGGTCGCCCTTGGGGAACCTTCGCCGCCCCTTCGGATGAAGTTGAGTTTTTATGAAAGGATAATATTTTCGAACAGCAACCCAAACCTTGCTTGTAAGGCGACCGCCGAAGGGGTCAAGGGGGCGACCGGAAAGCCCCCTTGAAACATCATAACCGAATAGAAAGGTTAACCCTAGTAGTAGGATGCCCCGAAGGGCTCACCCCTTCATGATCCACCCCGCCATTTCCCCCAGGGTGTCCTCCATCCTCCTTACCGTGTACCCCAACTCCTGTTCCGCCTTGCCCCGGCTGAAGCGGCCGTTGGAGCCCAGCACCCCCACGGCATAGGGGGTGAAGAACAGGGGCGTGCCCTGCCGCAGGGCTTTCCGCTCGGCGTGAGGGGCGGCCAGCCTCGCCAGCCCAAGGGGCAGATACAGAGGGCGATGCTTCACCCCGGCGGCCTTGCCCATGATGGTCAGCATCTCCCGGATGGTCATGTACCGGCCGGAGAGGATGTAGCCTTCGCCCTTGCGTCCCTTGGCGGCGCAGGCGATGATCCCCTTCGCCACATCCCGCACGTCCGCAAAGTCGTATCCCCCACGGACGGCAAAGGGCAGCTTCCCTTGCAGGAATCGCCTTGCCATCAGGGTGAAGCTGTCGTCCTGCATGCTGCCCGGGCCAATGAGCCCGGAGGGGAACACCACCGAGGCGTTCAGCCCCTGCCCGGCGGCGGCAAGCACCAGCCGGGTGGCCATGGCCTTGGTCTGGGCGTAAGCCCCTGTCACCTTCTCCGGGGAAAAATCCGCCTCTTCGGTGATGATCTGCCCGTGGGGCTTTTCCGGCAGGGCATGAACGGAACTGACGTACACCATCCGCCCTACCTGATGGCGGAAGCATTGGTGCACAAGGGCGTTGGTGCCTTCCACGTTCACGTGGTAAATCTTCGCCCCCGGCCGGGAGGCGATGGAAATCATGCCGGCGCAGTGGATCAGGCAGGTGTCCGCCCCTGCATCCCGGAAGAAATCCTCCAGAGAGGCCGGGTTCGTCACGTCCCCGGGGGTCTGCTCCACCCCTTCCGGCAGCAGGGAAGACAGGGGATCCCCCGGCAGCACCAGGGCACGGATGGGGATATGCCCGGCGGTTAACGCCTGCACCACTGCCCTGCCCAGAAAGCCGGTAGCTCCGGTGATCAGATAACGGTCGAACATAGGATGTATGCTCCTTCCGGCAAAAATTTTATTCCACCGTCACCACCTTCAGGGTGGTGGGGGTGGCGTCATCCAGGTCGCCGTTGGCTTCAATGAAGGCAACCATCATCACGTACAGATCCAGCAGGGGGCCGTCACCGATGGCGGCGGATACGTCCTTGGTGCCGTGGAGGATCATCTTCGCATCCGGCACGTAGGTTTCATCCTCCATGCACTTGCCGATTTCCTCGCTGACCGCCAGCAGGAAGGTAGCCATGTCGGAAGTGCCCCCGTACTTGATCAGCAGGGTTTCCACAATGCCGTTGTCGTACTGCTCACGCCATTCCTTGTCCGCCACGCCGGAGAAGGTGAATTGCTCCTTGCCGATGATGAAGCTGACGGAGGTAATGTTCAGGAACTCGTCCGCCGCGTAGCGAATCCACGTGCGCAGAATGCCGTAGGGCTTGGAGGAGAAGTAGTCCAGCACCAGCACGTCGCTTTCGAAGGAGCTGTAGCGCACCTCGCTTTCCAAATCGTGCACGTAGGCACGGGTGCTGACGGAGAGCTGGGTGGTGATGAAGGCTACTTCGTTGTCCGCATCCACGGAAATGTCGAACAGCTCCTCGTCCCGGAAGGGGGACAGATCCAGCACGTTGGTGGCCAGGGCAGGGGATACAGCGGTGAGGAGCAGGGTCAGGGAGAGAAAGAGTGCCACCAGTTTCGTCTTCATGAGAGTGCCTCCTTTTTCGATTGTACAATGGGAAACGTTGGTTGATACCTTCATTATAAGGGAAGAGAACGAAAAATGCAACAGCTGATGCAAGCTGCTGCATTTTTGCAAGAAATAAATCAAAATGGGCATTTTGATGGCAAAGTGTCCTGTTTTCTCGAAAGGATTTTGAGGAAATGGGGGAAAATGTCTATGCCGTTTTGATACTGTTGATTCCAATGGGCTTAGGAGGGTCGAAGACCCTCGCCCCATGGACTCCTTCGTGGCACCCTACTACTAGGGTTAACCATGATTTTCGTTTTATGCAGATTCAAGGGGGCTTTCCGGTCGCCCCCTTGACCCCTTCGGCGGTCGCCTTACAAGAAAGGTTATGGTTATTGCAAGATATAATCTTTTTTACTTGCATCTAAGACTACCTGCATCCGAAGGGGCGGCGAAGGGGTGCAGGGGGCGACCGCAAAGCCCCCTGCGAACACCACTCAATGGAAAGTTCTAACCCAGCCGCTTTTCGGGGAGAGCGCGAGAGGGAGCTTTTGGCACAAAAGCTGCCCTCTCGCAAAAAATTACTCCGGCAATGTTGCCGT
>CAVGBO010000103.1:0-4437 GCA_963627465.1 Phocaeicola dorei | reverse complement strand
GTGCACGATTTGCACGTGACTTTTGGCGTGGGCAGGGGGAAAATAGAGGCAGGATCGATAGATGAAGGGAGGCACAGACAGGAAGTCCTTGGTGGTTGATAACATTTCAAAAGCGCAATGGGAAGAGAGGATTCATGATGAAACAGTTGACTTGTGAAATATGTGGAAGTACAGACTTGATTAAACAGGATGGCCTTTTTGTCTGCCAGTCTTGTGGAACAAAGTATTCTGTAGAAGAGGTAAAGAACATGATGGGTGCAGGTGCTGTTGATGCCGGCAACAACACCGCAAAGGTTGATACATCCGGAGAACTTGCGAACCTTTATCAAATTGCTCGTAGAGCAAAAAGTGATGGAAATGCCGAAAATGCGGCAAAGTATTACGATATGGTGCTTATAAAAGACCCCACAAGTTGGGAAGCATCGTTCTATGTTGTTTATTATAAGGCCATGCAGTGCAAGATTGCTCAAATACAGTCCGCTGGTAATTCTGTTGCAAACTGCATTGACACTGTACTTCGTTTGATTAGGGATCATGTATCAGACAAAAAAGAACAGAACCTCGCTTATACAGAGGTAGTTCTTCGGGTTAGGTTAATCTCCAGCATGCTGTTTAATGCAGCCAAAGAACATTATGATGGCATCGATTCCCAAATTCGATTAAACTATCGTCAGGAGTGGGTTAACAATGCATTCGCAGCAATGCGCTGTGTCTATCAGCTTGGTGACAGCCTTGATGTGCTGTTTGGCACTGACACAGACGCAAATCGAATGTCCGTCGCTGCATGGAAGCAAGGTGTTGAATGGCATCAGTCTATGATGCGTTATTTGAGCGCTAAGGACAGTAATAGAAGCACAGTAAATGGATATATTTCCAAAATCAAAAAATATGACAGTTCTTATACTGCGCCCGAAGAAAGTAAATTTGCTTGTTACGTCGCTACCGCTGTTTACGGCTCCTACGATTGTCCGCAAGTATGGACATTACGTCGTTTCCGTGACCATACTCTTGCCAAGACTTGGTATGGTCGTGCATTTATTCGAACATACTATGCAATCAGTCCTACGCTTGTAAAGTGGTTCGGACATACCGAGTGGTTCAAAAGAATGTGGAAAGGCAAGCTTGACCGAATGGTTGCCAATTTGAACACCAGAGGTATTGAAGATACCCCTTACGAAGATAAAAGTTGGTAAGCAATAAGCTCTCCCAAAAATGAGCAAGAAAACAAGTTCCTTTTGAGCAAAAAGGATATGCTCCTGTACACACGTAACAGAATTCTGTGTATCCCGCGGAACAGACAACCCAGACACTGGAATGCCTTGACTGATGGGGCAGCGCACGAAACATGCGTTGCCCCTCTTCCTTTTTCACTTCGTCTGAATCAATGAAATTTCTTCCTGCCTGTACTTGCTTTTTGTGCTACAGGTTGCTATGATGGCAATGAGGATTGCGCTCTGCGCAAAAGGATAGGAGGAACTTTCATGTTCAAGAACCCCGGGAAAAAGGTCAAGGTACTCGCAAAGATCAACTTCTGGCTCTTCGTACTTGCAGGCATTATTACCGCCGTCATCTTTATCGTCCCTGGTTTGGCTTTGAAAAACGAAGCAACCAGCCAGCTGCACAATTGGAAGGATTGGCAGTTTATTGTGGTCGGCATCAGCTGCCTGATTGGCGGCATTCTTATGGGCTTCCTTT
The DNA here is from genome assembly GCA_963627465.1 of Phocaeicola dorei. Lineage (GTDB taxonomy): Bacteria > Bacillota > Clostridia > Christensenellales > Aristaeellaceae > CAKUFA01. Next base: position 2,742 of record CAVGBO010000103.1, on the reverse strand, counting down.
CCAGCCTTCCCTTCTATGCCTTCGGTTCTTTGGTTGAGGATACAGCCGAAAACAAAGCCGCTCTTCATCGCATAGAAGAGCAGCTGCAGCGATAAACTGCTTAACCGAATAAATGCAGCAGGAGCCGCCCCATCGGAGCGACTCCTGCTTTTGTGCTTCCTATTCGATTACTTGCCGAAGTACCGCTTCAGCAGGCCGGCAAAAGCCTTGCCGTGACGGGCTTCGTCACGAGCCATTTCGTGCACAGTGTCGTGGATGGCATCCAGACCCAGTTCCTTGGCCTTCTTGGCCAGCTCATACTTGCCCATGGTGGCACCGTTCTCGGCTTCCACACGCATGGTCAGGTTCTTCTCGGTGGAGTCGGTGAGCACTTCGCCCAGCAGCTCGGCAAACTTGGCGGCGTGCTCTGCCTCTTCGTAAGCGGCCTTTTCCCAGTACAGGCCGATTTCCGGATAACCTTCCCGATGGGCAACCCGTGCCATGGCCAGGTACATGCCTACCTCGCTGCATTCGCCGTTGAAGTTCTCGCGAAGGCCTTCCACAATCTCCGCAGGGGCATCCTTACCCACGCCCACCACATGCTCGGCAGCCCAGGTCATGTTGCCTTCCTGCTTCACAAACTTGCTGGCAGGAGCCTTGCACACAGGGCACTTCTCGGGAGCCTGCTCCCCTTCGTACACGTAACCGCAAATGCTGCAAACCCACTTCATATCTGTCTACCTCCTAAAAAAGCTTCATGATGTTCCTAATCTTTCAGGCGTTCCTACCGCCTGATGATAGTATCAACAGGTTTTGGCGAAGTGAAACCTCCTGCCCAAAACTTTTTTTTATTTTTTCTGCGCCTGCCACTTCATCACCGCATCCACGGCGGTGCGATTCATACTGGGAGTCGCCAGCAGATCCGCCTCTTCAGCGGCACGGATGCCCTTGATGGAGCCGAATCGGTTCATCAGGGCTTTTCGCCGAGTAGGACCAATGCCGGGAATGTCCTCCAGCTGACTGTGCACAAAGGCCTTGCCCCGCAATGCCCGGTGGTAGGTGATACCGAAGCGGTGAGCCTCGTCACGCACACGCTGCACCAGATGAAGTTCCGGGGTGTGGTGATCCAGGCAAATGGGTTCTTCCCGGTCAGGTAGGAAGATTTCTTCCTCCTTCTTGGCCAGGCCGAACATGGCCACTTCCCCTGCCCCCATGTCCAGCAAAGCCTGACGGGCAAAGCGCAGCTGCTGGGGGCCGCCGTCAATCAGCACCAGATCCGGCAGGTCGGAGAACTTGCCACCGATGGCAGGCAATCCTGCTGCCTCCCGTTCTGCTTTTTCTTCCAAGCCCCGGGCAAACCGCCGCCCCAGCACCTCGTTCATGGAGGCAAAGTCGTTAGCGCCCTCCACTGTCTTGATGCGGAAGCGGCGATATTCCTTCTTGGCCGCCGTGCCGTCAATAAACACCACCATGGAGGCAACGCTCAGCTGTCCCTGGGTGTTGGAAATATCGTAGCCTTCAATGCGCCGGGGAGGCTTTGCCAGTCCTAGTGCCTTGGCCAATCCGGCACAGGCGCCGATGGTGCGTTCCTGCTGAATGGCCGCCTTGGCATTCCGCTTGTCCAGCGCATCAGCGGCATTCTTAGCCGCAAGACGAACCAGGTCATGCTTTTCCCCACGCTTTGGGGTGGCAAGGGTCACAGCCGCCCCTTTCTGCTGACGAAGCCAGCTTTCCAGCTGCTCGGTTGCTTCCTCGGGCAGGGTTTCGCAGAGCACGTTCCGGGGAATCAGTGCTCCATCTTCATAGTACTGAGGAAGGAAGGCCGCCAGAATCTCCGCCGGGTCTTCACTGCCTTCTCTGGGTAAGGGGAAATGATCCCCGCCCACCATCCGTCCTCCACGGACGTACAGCACCTGCACCATGGCATCCAGTCCATCCTGTGCCAAGGCGAAAATATCCTGCTCCCCGGCGGCGGTCTGAATGGCAATCTGCCTCTCCATCAGCCCTTCTACCCGGCGGATTTTATCCCGGTACACGGCTGCCTTTTCGTACTGCATCTTGGCAGCAGCATCATTCATGGATTGCTTCAGCTGGTCGCACACCTGACGGTAATCCCCGTTCAGGAAGGCCAGCACACCGTCCATCATGTCCCAATAGGCTTCCTCGGTGCATTTGCCGGCACAGGGTGCCATGCATTTACCAATGTCGTAATTGATGCAGGGACGCTTGGGAGTCTTCAACGGCAAGGTCTGCTTGCAGGTTCGCAAGGGAAACACCCCACGGACAGCCTCAATCACCTGCTTCACCGCCGTTGCGCCAATATAGGGGCCGAAGTATTTCGCCCCGTCCTTCTCCATGCGCCGTGCCAGCGTCAGCCTAGGAAAAGGCTCTTTCAGGTTGATCCGCAAATAGGGATAATGCTTGTCATCTTTCAGGAGGATATTGTAGTAAGGCTTGTGCAGCTTGATCAGGTTGCACTCCAGACACAGGGCTTCCAGATTGGTGTCGCACAGGAGAATGTCAAAATCCGCAATGTGGGAGATCATGGCCGCTACCTTGGGGGTATGGTAGGTATCCCGGAAGTAGGAGCGCACCCGATTTTTCAGATTAACCGCCTTGCCCACGTAAATAATGGTGCCCTCGCTGTCCTTCATCAGGTAGCAGCCCGGGCTTTCCGGCAGCTTGGCAATCTTCAGTTCCAGGTTCTCGCCCCAGTCGATCTTTCCCACGGATGCGTCCCTCCCGCAAAGCAATATGTCAAAA
>CAVGBO010000102.1:2281-4556 GCA_963627465.1 Phocaeicola dorei | reverse complement strand
GGTCTTCAACCGAATGGTCAATACCAAGTTATCGATGGAATTGCCATGTTGCCAACGGAGTATCTTTGTCCGTTCGAATTTGCAACAGGAAAAATGAAAATAACACCAAATACTTACAGTATCCATTGGTTCGATGCTTCATGGATGGATTCGGACAAGCAGTATCAGGTGAGACTAAATTGGAAATTAAATAAGTTTTTGCCTTCGCCTGTTGCATATGGTTTTGCCAGATTTATTGCTATTACAAAATATCATGGTGCAGGAGAGGCTTGCAAAAAAATCAGTGACAAACTAAGAAAAAACCATGGTGCATCAACGAAATGAAACAATGCATTGCACTTTACTTTTGTTTTTCAACCATTATGGTAAAGAGGACAGCTTGTATCAATGAAATCAATGGTAAAGAATTCGGTTTATAATGTGCTTTATACCTTGGCAAATGTTGTATTTTCGCTTATTTCATCGATTTATGCTTCACGCATTCTTCAACCTGAAGGCATAGGAAAATATTCCTATGCACTTACCTTTGCTACGTATTTTGTTTCACTAGCATCACTCGGTATTCAGGTGTATGGCGTACGTGAAATTGCAAAGGTTAGGGATAATGCGGAAACAAAAAATAGAATTTTTTCTGAACTCTTTTTAATCAATTTGGCAACTTCATGCCTTGCGTTTCTTCTTTATTTATTTGTTATTTATCAAGTACAAACATACAAAGAAGATCTCGGTCTTTACCTGCGCTTTGGCCTACTGATCGCAGCCAATATATTGAATATTGATTGGCTGTACAAAGGCGAGGAATCTTACGGCTATATTACACTGCGGAGCATTATTGTCAAAACATGCTCCATGATTTTACTTGTGCTTTGGGTACATGACGCAAGTGATGTTAATCGCTATGCAGATATCACGGTGCTTGCCTCCTGCGGAAATTATGTTTATAACGTGCTGCATGCAAAGCGTATTGTTCGCTTTACAGCTAAGGACTTGCAGCTGGCTCGTCATATGAAGCCCAATATGATCCTTGCTGTTAGTTTTTTCTTTGGAGAATTATATAACAAGATTGACATAACCATGCTAGGCATGTTTTCAACGGATTACGCAGTTGGCATCTACAGTAATGCGCATAAAATTGTTAATATTGTCATATCGTGCTGTATTGCTGCTACTGGAACCTTTCTGCCAAGACTTAGCAGCGTTATAAAAGCGGACAAAAATGAAGCAACCAGCATTGTGAATAAGGGCCTGGATGTGCTTACTTTTTTGTGCGTTCCTTTTATGTTGGGGTTGTGTGCTATTTCGAAACGTGCAATTTTGCTATTGTATGGAGAGACATTCTCTGATGCTGCAATCACAGTTAATGTTTTAGCTGCGCTGGTGATCATTCGTGGCATAGGTGACTTAGTGTGCTATCAATTGTTAATTGCCACCGGGAAGGAAAGATTACGTGTTCCTGCCAATGTCATCACGGCAGTCTTGAATATAAGCATGAATAGCCTGCTGATCCCTGTGCTACGTGAGAATGGAGCTGCCTTGGCCTCAGTTCTCAGCGAATTATTTGTCAACGGATTTTTATATGTCCGCATGAAAAAAGAGGTGCCATTCCGATTTAAATGGGCTGAAACATTGAAAGTACTAATTGCTTCTATCATGATGTTTGCCTTTGCCTGTGCTATTGGACAATTGAACATTCCGCTGCTGTTGTCCATTGTGGTTTCTGTTCTTTGTAGTGTCATCATTTATATAGGGCTTAATTGGCTCATGAAAAATGAAACACTGATACACGCCATCAAACAAGTTAAGGGAAAAATGCTTGCAAAACAAAATCGTTAAAAGGAGCCATCCCGCATGAACATCCCCCTCAAACAGCGTCTGAGAATTGCTCTTATCGGCGACGCAGAAAAGCGAACCCAATACATCGTTCGTCATCACATTTTCGCAGAAGTGGGCGAAAACTTTTTCTTTCAGCCCCGTGTTGTTCCCATCAACGCCAAGCACATCAAGATTCACAACAATGTTGCCGTGGCCTCCAATGTTACCTTCTGCAATCACGATGTGATTCAGAAGGTGTTCAACAATATGGAGCCGTCTAGGCAGTGCAAGAAGTACTATGGATGTATCGAGATCATGGACAACGTGTTCATTGGGGCTAATTCAACCATCATGTACGATGTGAAAATTGGTCCCAACGCTATTGTTGCAGCCGGCAGTGTTGTCACCAAAGATGTTCCGCCAGGAACCGTTGTGGGGGGGTACCGGCTCGCGTGATCGGGAG
>CAVGBO010000102.1:0-2271 GCA_963627465.1 Phocaeicola dorei | reverse complement strand
TGTACGAAAAGCGAATGCAATCCAGCGAGGACTATTTTAATGCTGAAGAAGGCTGGAAGAAGTTTGGTGCCGAACATCAGGGTTAAAGCATTTCATTCGCTGGCTACCGCAAAGAAGAGGCAAAATGATTGATCCGCAAATTGTACTGTCGATTTTAAAGGCAGCTCTTGAAGGCACACCTGCTGACATTGATGCAGCATTTCCTGTGGAGGAGTATCTTTCCTTTGCGAAAGTACAACAGATCGAAGCGCTGTTCATAGCTGGATTACATCGCTCCGGTTTCTCGTACGGGAAAGAAGTGCGGAATATAGCACTCCGCACGGCGTTGGTTGCTGCAAAACAGGAGAATGTAGCGAAAGAGCTTTGCGACCTTTTTGAAGCAAACGGAATCGACTATCTGCCCCTGAAGGGATGCATCTTGCGCTCCTTGTATCCATCTCCAGAGCTTCGCTCCATGGGGGATATCGATATCCTGGTCAAGATGGAACAGTACAAGCAAATTCACCCCTTGCTGACGGCGCATGGCTTTCGCGAAGGGTATGAAAGCGATCATGAATATGCGTGGGATAAGAACGATGTTCACATCGAGCTGCATAAGCGACTGATTCCCTCCTATAACAAGGATTATTATGCCTATTACGGAGACGGGTGGCAGTTGGCGAAGCACACGGAAGCATCCCACCGCTTCGCAATGAGTTCAGAGGATACGTTCATCTTTATTTTCACGCACTATGCCAAGCACTATCGGGACGTGGGTGCCGGCATTCGCCAAGTGCTGGATCTGTACGTGTATCGGAAAGCCTATCCGCATATGGATGAGCAATATATTCAAGAGACTTTGAGGCAGCTGCAGTTAGAGCGATTCTATGCCAACAACATGCATCTGCTGAAAGTGTGGTTTGGCAACGCCGAGCATACGGAAGCATCCAAGCTGATTTCTGACCGTTTGTTTACAAGTGGGGCTTTCGGAACCCACGAAGACAGCTTGCAATCTGTCATGTTGAAGCAAGTAAATCGCCAGGGCTCCATCAGAAAGGCAAGAATGGCAAAGTGGGTGAGGCGGATTTTTCTCCCACTCGATAGTATGCGACGGTTGTATCCAATTTTGCACAAAATGCCCATCTTGCTGCCGGTCCTTTGGGTGCATCGATGGATGCGGATTCTCTTGCATAAGCGCTATCGATTTGCTGAGTACCGGCAGGAAGACCGCACGTTGGATGAAGGTTCGGTGGAACGCTATCACGAAATGCTCCAGAAGTCCGGACTTGACTTTAATTTTAAGTGAATGAGGTTGCAATATGATCCCGAAGAAAATTCACTATTGCTGGTTTGGTGGAAATTCCCTTCCGGACTCTGCAAAGAAGTGCATCGAAAGTTCTGCCCTTTAGCGTCCATTGGGTAGATATTTGCAAAATGCTGATTGCGTCTATCATCATGGTTATTACCATCAAGGGGATTTCTTTGCTGAATTTTTCTCTGCTGCCATCGATCTGCTTTTCAGTTGTTGGTGGTATACTTGTCTTTGGAGTGGTGAATTTGGTACTGAAGAACGGTACGATGGTGAGTATGATAGAACATGTAAAGGGAAAGATAGGTAATGCCCGAATAAGATAGATGATGACTATTTAAACGTGATAAAAAAATTAAAGTGCTTCAAAAAGAAGGGAATTGAAAATGCAGAGCGCACTTGAAAGACGACAGGCTATGCTGGAATTGCTATCCGATCGAAGAAAAGAAACAGTATCCAACCTAATGGCAGAATTCAATGTAAGCCGTTGCACTGTACTTCGGGATATCCAAATCCTTAGCTGTTTTGTACCAATCTATACGGTACAGGGAAACGGAGGTGGTATTTGCGTTGCAAATGGATACTACTATGACCACAGATACTTACACAAAGAACAGGAAGCTCTTCTTATCAAACTCTCGCCTGAATTACAACCTGATGAGCAGAAAATACTGCAGAGCATCCTGACCAGTTTTGGAATGTCGAAAGTTCCAAATTGTGACTATTGTTGATTGCATAATTCATGACGGGGCAAACGCCACAGTATGGCTGATACATGCAATCGCAACATCCTGGAAGTGTCTCTAAAAGAGATGCTGAGCAAAGTGCTTTACAGCACGATGAATCGAGCATGGCATTTAGACTTTCGAAATAAATGTTTTCCATGCAGAATGCCTCATCACCCATGTCAGCAAGTATCCTTCCTTCATCGCAAGTATATACATTCCCATTTGCAGTGAATGCCATTTGAACTATACCGCCGC
>CAVGBO010000101.1:0-4745 GCA_963627465.1 Phocaeicola dorei | reverse complement strand
CTATATAATAATGCTGTAATATAATAAGTTGCAAACCATCCGGAGGCACACAATGCGTTCGAAGCAAAATGACGCCGATATGACTCAAGGCGTTATCTGGAAACATTTTGTTCGGTTTACCCTGCCCATGGTTCTGGGGTTGCTGTTTCAGCAGCTTTATAACACGGTGGACACCCTGGTAGTAGGGCAATTCGTTGGCACCGAAGCCTTGGCGGCCGTAGGCAGCACCACCAGCATTGTGAACATGCTGGTAGGGTTGAGCGCAGGACTTTCCACAGGTGCCAGCGTGGTCATCAGCCAGCGTTACGGCGCCCATGATACCAATGGGCTTCATGATGCGGTACAGACTACCATTGCCGTTACGCTGATTTTGTGCGCCATCTTCACCGCCATCGGCATTGCCATTGTGCAGCCCATGCTGAACATGATGTCCACTCCCGAGGAAGTCTTTGGCGAGGCCGAAACCTACCTGAACATTTATTTCAGCGGCATTGCAGGACTGCTGATTTACAACATGGGTTCCGGCATTCTCCGCGCCGTAGGCGACTCCCGTCATCCCCTGTACTTTCTGGTATTCTCTGCGTTGATGAACACAGTGATGGATTTGCTGTTTGTGGTGGTTTTCAAAATGGGTGTGGCTGGTGTGGCATGGGCAACCATCATTGCCCAGTTCTGCTCAGCCATTCTGGTGCTGTATACCCTGTCCCAGGACAGCGTGCCTTACGGTATCAAGTGGAAGAGTCTCCGTATCCGCAAGGATATGCTGAAGGAAATTCTCAGCATCGGCCTTCCCTCCGGCGTACAGCAGGGGCTGACCTCCTTCTCCAACGTGTTCGTTCAGTCCTACATCAATGCCTTCGGCGCTGCCTGCATGGCTGGCTACAGCAGCTACAACAAGCTGGACGCTTTCATCCTCATCCCTGCTCAGGCCATCTCCATGGCCTCCACCACCTTCGTGGGGCAGAACTGGGGCGCAAGCAAGCCTGAGCGAGCCCGAAAAGGCATGTGGCAGGCACTGGGCATGAGCCTTGTTTCCACCATTGTGCTGACCTTGGGCATGCTGCTGCTGGCTCGTCCCCTGCTCCGCTTCTTCAGCCCGGACGAGGATGTAATCAGCTACGGCGTGCGGTTCATCACCATTATGACGCCGTTCTACTTTGTCATCAGCTTCTACCAAATCTTTGCCGGCGCACTTCGGGGCATCGGCTGCGCAACGGCACCCATGGTCATCATGCTAGGCTCTTTCGTGGTTTTCCGGCAGATCTACCTTTACATCGCCCAGCAGGCCGGTCTAGGATTTGTGGGCGTAGCGTTAGGTTATCCCATGGGGTGGATTGTCTGCTCTCTTTCCCTGTCCATTGCCTATGCCAGGAGCAAACTTGCGAAAAAGCATTGCATGCAGTCGGCAGGCTAATCCCAGAACCCTGAACATGAATAAAAGGGTCGGAAGAACGATTGACTGTTCCTCCGACCCTTTTATTATGCATCTGCTTCCGATGTATCCTCATCCGGCTCCGGCTTCATGATCTTGCTGACCAGTGCCGTTTCCACCCGGTGCTCTTCCATTTTTTCCACCTTGATGTGAAGCCCATCCACGTCCACTTCCGGCTGACTGCCGTCCATGGGAATGGTGGTAAACTGGCTGAACACCAGTCCGCCCAAGGTGTCGTAATCCTCATTCTGGGGCAATTCGATGTCCAGGGCTTCCGCTACATCTTCAAGTCCGGCCGTGCCGGTGATGCGCCAAAGATTCTCGCCCAAGCGGGTAATGTCCGCCATTACCTGCGGATCAAACTCATCGTATATGTTGCCCACAATCTCTTCCAGCAGGTCTTCCATGGTGACGACGCCGCTCATGCCGCCGTACTCATCCACCACCACGGCCATGTGGACTTTCTTCTTCTGCATGTCACGGAAGAGCACATCTGCCTGCACCGTTTCCGGCACGAAATAGGCAGGGCGAATGATTTCCCGCAGGGGTCTCGGGGAAGGCTTCCGCTGCTCCAGCAGATAGTTCCGTGTACTCAGCACGCCGATGATGTCGTCCATATCCTCATCGTATACGGGGAAGCGGCTCAGACCGGACTCCACAATGGTTTTGATCACGTTCTCCGGGGTTTCTTCCACCCAGATGCTGGTCACGTCCGTCCGGTGGGTCATCACATCTTCAGCGGAATGATTGTTGAACTCAAATATGTTCTCAATCATTTCCTTTTCCGCTTCTTCGATGGTGCCGCTTTCGCCGCCCATATCCACCAGCATGCGGATTTCCTCTTCCGTGACCTCCTCCGGCTTAGCATTCGGGTCAATGCCCACCAGCCGCAAAACGCCATTGGTGGTTTTGTGAATGAGCCACACCAGCGGATGAAAGATCTTTTCCAGTACAGCCAAAGCTCCGCAAGTGAGTCGTGCCGCCTTTTCCGGGTGCTGAAGGGCAATCTTCCGCGGCACATAGCCGCCAAGCACCAGCGTAATGAAGGCAAGCACCAAGGTCAGGAGAATCACGCAAAGGGTTTCCAGCGGACCAGCTTCCATGGTCATGCCCCATTGACGAAAAAGCTCTGCCAATCTGGGGGCAAAGTGCAGCGCCGCAAAGGCACTGCTGAACAAGGCAGTCAAGGTCAGGCACACCTGTACAGTGCCCAAATATTTCTCCGGCTCATCCGCCAACTTCAGCAGGTTCGCGGCGGAATCGTCACCGTCTTCCACTTCATGACGCAGCTTCCCATCATTCAGGGAGGTTACGGCCGCCTGCATGGCCGAAAGAAAGCCGCTGAGGAGAACGAAAAGAAGCTGCAGCAGTAGAGGACCGCCCAACGGGTCGGATGACAAAAAAATCACTCCTTACAAATCGGTGGATCATCACAGGGCACAGCCATTCATGCACCTGTGGAGAAGTACCTTATGCCTCTCCAGAATAAGTATAGCATAATTATTGCCAAAAACAAGGGGCAGGATGATTTTGCTGTCATCCTGCCCCAAGGCATATGCTGTTGATCAGTTGCTGCTGTCGGTCAATGCCTGCAGAATGCTGGCAGGAAGATTCTGCAGAATCACCAACAGGTTAGTCTGGGCAGAGGTCAGTGCTTCCTCAAAGTAGGCGGACAGTTCCTCTTCCGTCATTTTGCCGGGGTGCACGGCACTCTGGGCATCAATGTCATCCGCAGCCTTGTCGGTAGCCTGATCCACCGTGATGGTCACCATGGGCGTCTTGCTGCCATTCAGGTAGAGGGCGACTGTCTTGTTGCCCACAGCATCCTTGCCATCAAAGGAGGCAGACTCCTGCACGTTGAAGCTCAGGCTGGTACGGTTTTCCGCCGTGCCGTCTCCGGAGAACGCAGCGGTGTAGGTCACATCAGAGGAAGCCTGGGTGTCCCCATTTTCCTTGGTACCGTCAGCTGTGAAGCTCAGCACTTCCAGCACCGTTCCGTCCTTCTTGATATAGGACATGGCGAAGCTGGAGGATACTTTCTTTTCCGCATCGGTCAGATAATCCACAGACAGCACCGCATCGGAATCGTCACTGGTCATGGTGACCGTCAGGGAGTGACCCATACCGTCGGCCGTGCCCAGACGATTGTACACGATGGCTATGGGCAGCACATTTGCCTCGGCATCTGCTTTCGGGGTCAGGGTGACGGAGGCATGTACAGTTTCACCATTTGCATTGGTCATGGCTACCAGCACGATATCCTCATAGCAGGACAGGGCTTTTTCCATGGTACCCGGCAGTCCTTCGAAGAACTCGTCCTCGGTAACTTCCTGACCATCCAGCGTATAGGTAACATTTGCCTGGCGCAGCGCCGTCATCAGGGCTTCGTTGCTGTGGCAAGCATCCGCAAACACCTTCATCAGATCCTTCACATCTTCAGCCGTGATGGTCATGGTCATCTTGGTGGTTGCAGGCTCGTGATCCTTGGTCTGCTCCGTTACTTCCTCGGTAACAATGCGGGCACTCATTCGCTCCGTTACCGTGGTGAAGCCTTCCAAGTCAAAGGTAAAGTTTTTGACGGCATCGTATGCGGAATTTGTTACATAGGTCCAGGTATCCGCCGTTAAGCTTTCTATCAGGCTGGTCACATCCACGTCAATCGCATCACCCAGCAGGGTAAGCAGCTGCTTGGCGAAGTCTGCCGCCTCATCGGCGGTAAAGGCAACGGGATGATCCAGCAGAGAGGTTGCCAGGTACAGCGTATCGTCCTTCACCTGGGCATCGAAGGTCAGCACCTTGACGCCGTTCAGGCTTACAGATAAACCACTCACATCTCCGTCTGCACCGCCGACCTTCGTGCTGAAGGTCAGCGCATTCAGCAGATCCTTCGCCATGGTGGCAGTAGTGCCATCCAAGGGCAGGTCGCCAGGGGTAAAGGTAACATCTGTATACAGGGTACGTCCTTCCGGCATCGCCATAATTTCCGCCGGGGTAGCAGCCAGGCTCATGGCCGGCAATACCAGCATCAGCAGTGCCAGAAGCATGGAGAGCATTTTACGCATGGGATGATTCCTCCGTCTTTTAATTGGTACCTGCCTCGATTATAAGAGAGGAAAAAATGTCTGTCAACACGGGAGTTGTAACAAATGCCTGTGCTGTGCGAATCGAAGTTTTCCCCTACTTGCATTTCCACGCTTCCCCTGCTATAATGATATTGGTCAAAGATAGTCAGTCTTGACCGAAAGCAGAGGAATTGACCATGCGATTAAGCGATACTATTGAAGACTTTATCAAGATGCTCCTTGCTCAGGAT
>CAVGBO010000100.1:0-4752 GCA_963627465.1 Phocaeicola dorei | reverse complement strand
ATGTATGAAATAGTAAAGCTTCTCGAGCTGCGCCGAAGGTGACTGCACCAGTTGCCTTTCTCCCTCTCCCCGAAAAGCGGCTATATCGTGGAGGGGGCGAGGAACCTTCTACGGTGAACTACCCCGTTACTTTTCCCTGAAGCCGGTCATACACCTCATCCCCCCAAAACCCAACAAAAAAACCGAGCCATCAGGCTCGGTCGATTGCGTGGAGCATAGGAGATTCGAACTCCTGACCCCAACACTGCCAGTGTTGTGCGCTACCAGCTGCGCTAATGCCCCGCAACACGATTATTATAGCAGGTATTGGGCTGTTTGTAAAGGGGTCGGCGCAAATTTTTTGCGTGATTCTTCCCCCGCACCCATGTTCCCATTTTTCCCCCGTTCCCGTTGACAATCCCTGCATCCCATGGTACACTTGCCTTAAAACGGGACAACTGCAAAGGAGGCATCTCATGGATCTTTTTCTGCAAAACCTTAGCCAGTACTGGTACTGGATTCCCATCGGGATTGTGATCCTGATTCTGCTGGTGAAGCTGCTGCCCAGGTATCAGATTGCGCCCCCGGATACGGCGCTCATCGTCTCCGGCCTGGTGCGGCACAATTACAAGGTGCGGAACCCGGACGGCACCACCGCCACCAAGCGGTTCGGCTACCGCATTGTCCGCGGCGGCGCCACCTTCTACATCCCCGCCATTGAGAAGATCGACAAGCTGGACATGTGCCTGATGCAGGTGGACATCCGCACCGCCCAGCCCGTGCCCACCAAGGAATACATTTCCGTGGTGGTGGATGCCGTGGCCAACATTAAGATCGGCTCTGACGACCTGTCCATCGCTACCGCCGCCGAGCAGCTGCTCCACTACGATGCGGATCAGATCAAGGCCCTGGCCAAGGACGTGCTGGAAGGCAACATGCGGGAAATCATCGGCCAGATGACCATCGCCGAGCTGGTGCAGAACCGGGACAAGTTCGCCCAGGAATCCATCAAGGCCGCCATGGCGGACATGAGCAACATGGGTCTGGAGATCATCAACATGACCATCCAGAACTTCTCCGACAAGGACGGGGCGGTCATCGACACCATGTCCCAGCAGAACATTGTGGACAAGGAGCGGGACGCCCGTGTGGCCCGTGCCAAGGCGGAACAGGAGAGCCACAAGGCGGAAATGGAAGCCCAGGCCAACATCGCCGAGCAGGATAAGGATCTGAAGCTGCGGGAAGCCGCCTACAAGATCGAGACCGAGCAGGAGCGTGCCAAGGCGGAGACGGCCTTCGAGATTGAGAAGGAACGTGTCCGCAAGACCTTCGAAGCCGAGCGTGCCGCCGCCGAAATGACCCGCCTGGAGAAGGAAACCGAGCTGAAGCGTCAGCAGGTGGAGATCGAACGGGAACGGCTGAATGTGGAGATCCGTGAAAAGGCATCCGCCGAGAAGGATGCCCGCATGGCCAAGGCTGAGGCGGAGAAGTACGAGCGGCAGGCCGCAGCAGATGCGGAGCTGTACGCCTCCCAGAAGGCGGCAGAAGCCATTGAACTCAAGGGTCGTGCCGAGGCAGAGGCCATCCGGCAGAAGGCGGAGGCCATGCAGCTGTACGGTCAGGCCGCCATGCTGGAGATGGTGGTCAACAAGCTGCCGGACGTGGCACGTGCCATGGGCGAACCCCTGGCCAAGACGGACAAGATCATCCTCTTTGGCGAGGGTGCTGCCACCGGGCTGACCCGGGACATGACCGGCAGCATGATGCAGTCCTTCGAGGCCATCAAGGCCGCTACCAACCTGGACATTCCCAAGATGCTGCAGATGGTGGCTGCCGGCGGCCTGGTGGGCAAGCAGGTAGGGGAAGATGCCAAGGCGGAGGAAGCCGCTTCTGATGCAGAAGCAGCGAAGGAAGAAGCATAAAGATATGGCGGCAGGGGAATGTCCCTGCCGCTGGTTTTTGTAAAAGAAACAAGCGATGCTATGGGTTTCCTGTTTCTTTTCGTTAATGTTACTTCCAAGGGGCTTTCCGGTCGCCCCTTGGAACCCTTCGGCGGTCGACTTACAAGCAAAGCTTTGGTTACTGTTAGAGAAAACATTTTATCCTTTCATGAAAAGACTACTTGATTCTGAAGGAGTGCCCGAAGGGGTGCAGGGGGCGATCGGAAAGCCCCCTTGAAGCAACATTCAACGAAAAGAAACAGAAAACAGTCAATCCTGCAAAAAACATTTTTCACCCCATGCAAACCCCATGCCGCCACGGCTAGCTTTTTCATGGGAAAAGAAAAGCCGCTTCCCGCCAAACCCTTGCGCCCCAAGGGTTTCCCCTTTGCATGGGATGATTATGCCATTCCGCTCCTTTGTGGTATGCTTCTGCTGCCGGCAGAAAATGAAAAGGAGCACAGCCATGGAACCACGAGCTTATTTGCTTTCCGTTAGGGAAATGGAGGAGCGCATTCACCTGAAGCAGGATCAGCTGCGGCGGCTGAACGAAAGCCTGCAGGCCTTTTCCGCCCCCATGGATCGGGAGGTGGTGTCCCACACCCGCAAAGTGGACGTAATGGCGGAGGCCATTGCCCGCATGGCGGACCTGGAGGCGGAAATCGGGGAGGACATTGGGGCGCTGCTGCTGCGCACCCGGCAGGTGTACGCCCTGTTTGACCGGCTGCCCACGTCCCAGGCAATGATCCTGACCGAGCGGTACATGAAGGGGCTGCCTGTGCGGAAGATTGCGGAGGAGATGCACATTACCGACCGATACGCCCGGATGATGCTTGCAGAGGCGGAAGAAGCTTTCGTCAAAGTGGCTTCGCCACTTTGACGATTTCGCACGCCCTCACTGGTCGAAAGGCTTTGCCTTTCTCCCGGCCGTTCAGGCGTGTAAGGAAGCGATTTCTTGCGAAATCGCGCGAAAACCACCGCACAGGGGCTTCGCCCCGTTTAACGCCCCGAAGGGGCTCGCTGGTTTTCGATCTAGCGTCGGAGGGCTTGCGAGCCCTCCAACACCACCCGGGGGCTTTGCAATCCTTCGGATTGCTGGGGGCTTTGCCCCCTGTTTTACGCTTTGCCGAAAAATGCCCCGAAGGGGTCGAGCCCGACCACACCACCGAAGGGGCTTCGCAATCCTTCGGATTGCTGGGGGCTTTGCCCCCGTTTTTTTATGCTTCGCCCAAAAAGTCCCGAAGGGACTGAAACTCTTCCGCCTATTTCCGCATCTTTCCGCATTTTGCATATTGTGTTCATGGGGTTGACGTGATAGAATACAAACTGTCAAAAAAGCAAAAACGTCGGCGGAACATCCGCCGGCGATTTTTTGTACCCTTTTGCAGGAAAGGAGGTTATTCCACGTTGACTTCCGCCATGAACCCATCCGGCGCAGTGACGGATGCATCCACCATGCCGAACAAATACACCCTGTGGGCGTTACCCTTCCTTCCCCGTGGAGCCGAAGCCCCCGGTTCTTTCGGCAAAGGCGTTGTCTTCCTCCGCCGTGCCGAAGGGCACCAGCACCCCCTGGCAGACCCGCTGCCCGGCGGTGAGGGTCACGGGCTTGTCCCCGCAGGTGAGGGCAAGGAGGATGTGCCCCTCGTTGTCCGCAAAGGCGTAGTCGCTGTCAATCACGCCCACGCTGTTGCTCAGGCGAAGCCCCATCTTCGCCCCCAGGGAGCTGCGGATGAACAGCAGCAGCACCCAGCCGGGCGCCATTTCGCAGCGGATGCCGGTGGGAATCAGCACTTTGTCCCCCGGGGCAAGGGTCACATTCGCCGGGCACACAAAGTCATACCCGGCACTGCCGGCAGTGGCACGCCGGGGCAGGGGAATCTCCCCTAAGGGCAGGGCATGGGGCAAGGAGGCGGTGTCTTTCCGGTATTGCGCATCGGATACGTGGGTGAAGCGGGCAATGGGCTTCATGCCTGTGCCTTCCTTTCCGCCATGGCGTTGGCCAGGTCTGCCAGCTGCTGCAGGGTCAGCTTTTCCCCACGGATCTTTTCATCCAGCCCGGCGGCAGCCATGAGGGCAAGGGCTTCCTCCCGGCTCATGCGGAAGGTGGCGCACAGGTTGTTGGTCATGGTCTTCCGCCGCAGGGCGAAGGCCGCCCCTGCCACACGGAAGAAGGTTTCCTCATCCGTGACCTGCACCGCCGGGGTTTCCCGCAGGGGAAGCACGATGAAGGCGCTGTCCACCTTGGGCACAGGGGTGAAGCAGGCGGCAGGCACGTCCATGGCCAGGTAGGGATCACACAGGTACTGGCAGCGCACCGCCAGCATGCCCCAGCCATCCTCCCCAGGGGAGGAAAGGATCTTGTCCGCCACTTCCTTCTGCACCATGAGGGCAAGGCGCTGCATGGGCAGGCCGCTTGTCAGCAGCAGCTGAATGAGGGGGGTGGTGATGTAATAGGGGATGTTGGCCACCACGCTCAGGGGCCTCTCCAGGGTGGAGGTGACCTCCTGCAGGTTCAGCTGCATCACATCCCCCTGAAGGAGGGTGAAGTTCTCCGCATCGTGGAGGGAGGCCTGCAGATAGGGGATCAGCCGCTCGTCCAGCTCGATGCTGAGCACGTGGTGGGCACGTTGGCACAGGTACTTGGTCATGCTGCCGCTGCCCGGGCCTACCTCCAGCACGTCATCGTCCTCGGTGACGCCGGATGCGTCCACAAGGGCCTGCAGCAGGTCATCATCGTAGAGGAAGTTTTGTCCCAGCCCCTGCTTGTAGCGGAGCTGACTGTCGCGAATGCGTTCTTTTGTTTTGCTCATGGCTATGTCTCCAAAATTGA
>CAVGBO010000099.1:2886-4876 GCA_963627465.1 Phocaeicola dorei | reverse complement strand
TGAAGCATCCCCTGATGAGGCAAAACGCTTCATCAGGGGATGCTGTTTTTCATTAGTCGTTATCCAATGCTTCCAATCCTCGGCGTGCTTCCGGCTTGCTGTCTCCGTGGTGGACGAACAGCATGGTCACGAAAGCCAAAGCTACGAACACAGTGGCGTAAGGGAACAGGGCTGTCATCCCCCGCTTATCCATCAGCCGCCCGCTCAGGTAGGGCGTAATGGTTTGTGCCGCCATGCTGGCCGTGTAGTAGAAGCCGGTGTACTTACCCACGTCGCCGCCCCGGCACATTTCCACCACCATGGGGAAGGAATTAGCGTTGATGGTCGCCCAAGCAATGCCAGCCAAAGCAAACATACAGTTCATCAGCAAGGGACTGTCATCCGCCCGAAGGAAGGATGCCGTACCGAAGGCAACGGTCAGCATGACAACACCTGCAAGAATGGTCTTCTTCCGCCCCACCTTGGAGGCAATGATACCCACCGGCAAATAGCTGATAATCGCCGCCGCCTGGGCGATGATGAGGGTCATGTTGTAATCCCGTCCCAGCACCTTGTCCGCATAGACGCTGTACTTGCTGGTTACCGCATTGTAGCCCATGAACCACAGCACAATGGACAGGAGGATGAAAAGCAGAGACCGACGTTCCTCACTGCTCAGCTTCCGGTCGCCGGATGCCTGCTCCTCGTCCTTCTCCTCGATGCCGTACTTGCGGCTCTGCTCGTGCATTTCCTCCACAAACTTGGGCTCTCGTACCGTCAGCATAAAGATGAGCAAGGACACCAGCATCAGTGCGGACACAATGCCGAAGAACGTGCCGTAGGGCATGAGGGCGTTTTTCGCTGCCCCAGTAGCAAACACGGTACCCATAGCCAGAATGATAATGCCGCCTGCACTGCCCATCAGGTTAATGATGGCGTTAGCCTTGCTGCGGAGGGGCTTCATGGTCACGTCCGGCATCAAAGCCACAGCCGGTGAACGGAAAGTGGCCATAGCAATCAGCAGCAAAAGCAGTACGGCAATGAAGAGAATCAGGGGCGTAGGATTCTGCGTTGTCTGCCGATGGGCGTAGGCCTGACGGGCAGGGGTCACGTACCGGGCATAGTCCTCTGTGTCCAGGGTCATGGTCAGGAAGGCTTCCCTGGAAATGGTGGTTACACCATCTTGCACTTCATCCGAAAGCACGTATTGATCGCCTTCCGGCGTCATCAGGGTCTGTCCATGATTGTCGTCGTAGAGGACATTCAAGGTTTCCGGCGTGTCCATGTCACGGACAGCAGCAATGTTGTTCAGCTGCATACCATCCGCAAAGGTGAGCACCAGCAGCAGCACAGCGGCGGCTAGCGTACCAAAGAGGATGAAAGGCGTGCGCTTTCCCAATCTGCTGCGGCACTTATCCGACAGGGTGCCGAAGAGGGGCAGCATGAACAGTGCCAGCACATTGTCCAGCGCCATGACGATGCCGCTATTTGCCTGGGACATGCCAAACTTATCCGTCAGTATTTTCGGAATGATGCTGTCATACGCCTGCCAAAAGGCGCAAATCAGGAAAAAGGCAAACCCCACAAACAGCGTGCGTCGGTAATTCAGTTTCATGCAACGTCCTCCTTGTTTTTCACCAACTGTCTGGTACTATCATATCACAAAACAGGTGGGTTGCGCCACATAAATCTTGGTAAAATTTCGGTTCACGAAAAGTAAGGTGGTGGTGCTTCAATTCAAACATCCGGCGTCAATTATTCCATTTTAATTACAAAGATGCATTTTTCTGTTATATCATCAAAATAATAGTCTCATGCTGAACGAGGATTCCAACGTTCAAGATAAACCGTCACTTTCCCGCTAAATATATGTTATTATCTTCTATGTGCACTAGCAATTAGTCGATTTTGACCCAAATGTGCATGATTTGCACATTGTGCACGGGAAATGTGCATGATTTGCACGTGACTTTTGCGCAGACCCGCCGTAAAATGGGAGCAAGAAAACAAA
>CAVGBO010000099.1:2504-2876 GCA_963627465.1 Phocaeicola dorei | reverse complement strand
GCTGTTTCATGCCTTCAACTGCCTTTTGAATCAATTCAGGAGTATGTGTGTTTTCATCAAAAAACTGTTGAGGAGTAATATCAAAATATTCACAAATGGAAAAAAACTCCTTCATGGGCGGCGTAGCCTTACCGGAAGAAATATTATGAACATAGCCCCTGCT
The DNA here is from genome assembly GCA_963627465.1 of Phocaeicola dorei. Classification (GTDB taxonomy): domain Bacteria; phylum Bacillota; class Clostridia; order Christensenellales; family Aristaeellaceae; genus CAKUFA01. The sequence goes on along the minus strand of CAVGBO010000099.1, from coordinate 2,713 downwards.
ATGACCAAGGTCATAGCTCATTTTATATTCTGAAACGCCTTTGCGAAGGCGAAGCTGTGTTATTCTATCTCGAACAAACCGCTCATCCACCTTCATCACCTCACCGATAGCATATTAGTGGTTTTATCGATGCTGTTAGTCAAATATTTTTGGTTGAAATGCTTGAAGAGTCAAGGAATATATGCTATATTGCTATTAGCGACATAATA
>CAVGBO010000099.1:0-2494 GCA_963627465.1 Phocaeicola dorei | reverse complement strand
CACTGATTCAATATTACGGCACAGCACCCTATCCGGCAGCACGCATGGATGTGCTCCGTGCTGAGCAGGCATCGGCGGAAGAGCTGATCCACATGGCACAAGAATTGGGCTGGCTATGAATCAAGATTTTTCTGAACTGGCGAAGTCTGTGCTAAAGGTCAGCCGCAACACGCTCACGATCCATTTGCGATTTATGGATGTGGCCATCAGCCGCCTAAGGTGGATTTCCGTTCCCGAACTCATCCTGAAGAAGCCGGAGCTGGCACTGCTTTTAGCGGATGTGCCGCTGGGTACGGAAGGCACGGCCATTCTTTATGACCCACTCAAGCTGTGCAGGCTGTATGCTGAGGACAAGAACAACGGTCCCCGTGCATATCTGCACTTGCTGCTGCATGGTGTGTTTCGGCATTTCGATGTTGCTGCGAGCATTTTGCGCCCTCTGTGGAATCTGGCATGTGACATGGCCGTGGAGGGTGTTATCAACAGTCTGGATTTGCCGTCCCTTGCAAATGCGAAAACCGCACCGCAGCAACACGAGCTTGCACGGCTTGCGCCATCAGTCGACCACCTGCTAACGGCAGAGAAGATTTATGCCTTCCTGCGTCAGCATCCTCCCAAGGAGTCGGAACTGAAGCGACTGACAGCATTGTTTTCGCCGGATGATCACAGCGTCTGGTATGCGCAAGCGTTGCGAATCGCCCTTGCCGGTGGTGCCGGAGAAGGTGATCCGGACACAGGGGAAGGCGATCCAAACACATCAGACCGGCAGGAAGAAAGCGGAGGAGTTCCAACGCTGAAAACAGTCAATGAAGATTGGCAACGTGTGGCGGAACGGATCCAAACCGATTTGGAAACCTTCCATAAGCAGCGTGGTGATGCGGCAGGAAGCCTGATGCAGAACCTACGTGCCGTTAATCGGGAAAAATACGACTATACGGCATTTCTCAAGAAATTTGCCGTGCCCGGCGAGGTGATGCGCATCAGTGATGACGAGTTTGACTACGTATACTATACCTACGGCATGACACTGTTCCCCGAAAAGCGAATGCCGCTGATCGAGCCGCTGGAATATAAGGATGCAAAGCGCATACGTGAGTTCGTGATTGCCATCGATACTTCCGGTTCAGTTGCAGGTGAACAGGTGCAAGCGTTTCTGCAAAAGACGTACAACATTTTGCAGAGCACGGAAAGCTTCTTTAGCCGCATTAACGTTCATATTCTTCAGTGCGATGCAGAGATTCAGGAAGACGTCAAGATTACGTCGAGAGAGGAATTTGACTGCTATTTGAAGAACATGCAGATCAAAGGTCTGGGCGGCACGGACTTTCGCCCGGTATTTCAGCACGTAGACCAAATGATCGCCAACAAGGAATTTGCTCACCTCAGCGGGCTGATCTATTTTACCGACGGCTACGGCACGTTTCCCAAGCAAATGCCTGCATACAAAACGGCGTTCGTTTTTGTGGAGGAAGGATATGACATTCCGGAAGTGCCCGTATGGGCCATGAAGCTGGTGCTGACAAGGGAAGACGTGGAGGAAATGGTGGAAATCACCGAATAGAGGAGGAGAAAAAGTACATGGATATAGCCTTATCCGTTGCCGCATTTGCAATATCCTTGTTTTCAGCTGGGTTCACACTGTACACATTCATCTGGACGAAAGTCCGAGACCGGAAGCAAGCCACGCTGGAAGCATATAATCGACTACAAGAACAGGTGCTGGATTGTTTGAACATGTACATGCCCAAGCAAATTGTAGAAATTGCAAAGAACGCACGTTCTGAAGAGTACAAGCAGATGAGCGCCTATGTTGCGCGAATCGAGCATTTTTGCGTCGGCATAAACCAGAAGATTTATGATCGAAACGTGGTTTACGAACTGGCGCAGGGCTACTTGGATGGCATGGTAAAAAACCGATTTGAGCCGATAATTGAGAAGAAGAACCGTTGTGGACACGATTATTACGCCAACATTCATCAGTTCTATGATTGGATGGAGGCAGTGCGTAAAGAAAAGGAGCGTAAAGGAAAATGAGTGACTTTCGGATTGAAAATGGCATGCTGGTGAAGTATACGGGGATCGGCGGGGATGTAGTCATTCCTGATTCTGTTACGTCCATTGGATTCAGTGCGTTCTATGAGTGCGACAGTCTGACAAGCGTGACCATTCCTGATTCTGTCACGTCCATTGGAGCGTATGCGTTCTATAAGTGCGACAGCCTGACAAGCGTAACCATTCCTGATTCTGTCACGTCCATTGGACACAGTGCTTTCCGTGAGTGCAAAAAACTGACAAGTGTGGTCATTCCTGATTTTGTCACGTCCATTGGAAATGAGGTGTTCCGTGAGTGCAGAAGCCTGACAAGCGTGGTCATTCCTGATTCTGTCACGTCCATTGGACACCGTGCTTTCCGTGGTTGCAAAGGTTTAGCCGATAAAGCCGGGCTGGTTATCGTGCAAAGTATTCTATATGACTATGTTGGTGAAGCAACAAG
>CAVGBO010000098.1:0-4890 GCA_963627465.1 Phocaeicola dorei | reverse complement strand
GCTACGCTCCCGGCCACTCCTTCGTGTAAGGAAGCTTTCCTATCGGAAAGCTGCGGCTTTCACCGCACATGTCGCTGAAAGCCGATTTAGAGTTGGAGGGCTTGCGAGCCCTCCAACACCACCCAAGGAACGCCCCGAAGGGGTCGAGCCCGACCACGCCACCCAAGGGTGGTTGCCTATTCCGATACATGGTGCATCTGCACCCCATTTCGGAATAGGAACATTTCCCACAATAACAATCATCCCGGCAAGGCTTTCCGCTTTGCCGGGACTTTTTTCAATATCCAATTTGTGCCCGAGGGAGTGCAGGAGAAAATCCTATTCCGAGAACTGGTGCATCTGCACCTTTTGTCGGAATAAGTCAACTTGTTGATTGACGGCATCCAAGAAAGAAAGGTATAATGTATTCCGAAAACGGGTGCGTTTGCACCTTTTGTCGGAATAGGAGGCGCAGCATGGACATTCAGCGTGACGTTTATCTGAATAAATTGATTCGGAAAAAGAAGAATGGCCTGATCAAGGTGGTAACGGGCGTGCGGAGATGCGGCAAGTCCTATCTGCTGTTTCACCTTTTCCATGACCATCTGCTGAATAGCGGCGTTCCGGCGGATCACATCATCGAGATCGCCCTGGACGACCGAATCAATAAGGAACTGCGTGACCCGGATGCGATTTTGAAGTTCATCAGGGAAAGCATTCAGGACAAGGAAGATTATTACATCATACTGGACGAGGTGCAATACCTGCATGAGTTTGAAGACGTGCTCAACAGTCTGCTCCACATTCGCAATGCGGATGTGTATGTAACGGGCAGCAACTCCAAGTTCCTTTCCTCCGATGTGATTACCCAGTTTCGGGGGCGGGGGGACGAAATTCACGTCTATCCCCTCAGCTTTTCCGAATATGTGTCTGTCTATCAGGGCTCTCAGGAGGAAGCCTGGGATGACTACCTTGTCTACGGCGGTCTGCCCCTGATTCTGGCCATGGAAGCATCCGAGGATAAGGCGGAATACCTTCGTTCCCTGTTTCAGAAGGTTTACCTTTCCGATATTATTGAGCGCCATAACGTGCGCAACAAAGAGGAACTGGATGAATTGGTGGATGTGCTTGCTTCATCCATCGGCAGCTATACGAACCAGAACAAGCTGGTGCGAACCTTCAAAAGCGTCAAGGGCAAAACCATCAGCGACAAGACCATCAAGAAATATACAGACTATCTGATTGATTCCTACCTCATCAGCAAGGCTGACCGGTACGACATCAAAGGGAAAAAGTACATCGGCAAACTGTCCAAGTACTACTTCGAAGACGTGGGCTTGCGGAATGCAAGGCTGGGTTTCCGGCAGATTGAAGAAACCCACTTGATGGAGAATATCATCTACAACGAGCTGCGGATTCGGGGCTATCACGTGGATGTGGGCGTGGTGGAGTATTACGAAACCAAGGCTGACGGAAAGCGGGGAAAGAAACAGCTGGAGGTGGATTTCGTCGCTACCAAGGGGAGCGAGAAGTATTATATTCAATCTGCCTTTGCCCTGCCCACCGCCGACAAAATCCATCAGGAAAAGCGGGGGCTGTTAAGCATCCCGGATTCCTTCCGCAAGATCGTTGTCGTAGGCGAGAACATCAAAGTCCGCCGTGATGAAAACGGCATCATCACCATCGGGGTGCGAAATTTTCTGCTGGATGCGGACAGTTTAAAGCTGTAACGAGTTTCGCCAAAGCGGCTGTGCCGCTTTGGCGAGTTTTGCACTCAGTCGTTGGTCGCTACGCTCCCGGCCACTCCTTCGTGTAAGGAAGCTTTCCTATCGGAAAGCTGCGAAAGCCACCGCACATGTCGCTGACTTTCGATCTAAAGTTGAAGGGCTTCCGAGCCCTCCAACGCCACCCCAAGGGTGGTTGCCTATTCCGATACATGGTGCATCTGCACCCCATTTCGGAATAGGAACATTTCCCACAATAACAATCATCCCGGCAAGGCTTTCCGCTTTGCCGGGACTTTTTTCAATATCCAATTTGTGCCCGAGGGAGTGCAGGAGAAAATCCTATTCCGAGAACTGGTGCATCTGCACCTTTTGTCGGAATAGCGCACCCCGTCACCCAATGGTGATGCTCACTGCTCCATCCTGGGCCACGGTCAATTTTGCCCGCTGCAGGTACCGGGTGAAGAAGTTCTCCTTCTCCTTGTCCGTCATGGTGATCCAGGAGCCTTGGAGGGCGATGTTCATCATCTCCCGCAGGTTCAGGGGCTGTCCCCCTTCCCCGGAGAGGAAGTGCTGGATCTGCTCCTGGATGCCGTTGATCAGCGTGGTGGTCTTAATGGTGTAGGAGGCGGCGGTGCAGAAGTCGTCAATGAAGCAGAAGGGAATGTTGTGGATGGTCAGGGCGTCCATGATGGCCAGGCCGGTCTTCCGCTTCTCCAGCATCACCAGGAAGCGAACCCCTTCCAACTGCTGGATCATGGCCCAATAATCGCTGTCCGAGGACACGAGGATCACCCCGTCCACCCCGGAGGTGTACACTTCCCGGCTGGTGCGCACGGCCAGGGTCATGTCGCACTGGGATTTGTTCTGGTTCACCCGGGGCACCAGGATGTGCTCAATCTCAAAGGAAGCCTTCTCCGCAGCGGCGGAGTGCAGCATCCTGTCTACCAAGGTAGACCACTGATCCGTGGTGTACTCGCTGTCAAACAGCAGCACCTTGGCAATCTTGCTCAGCTGATAGGCAGGCAGGCTGCTCAGGGCGGCAGCCAGCTTCACGGCGTCGGCGTTTTCGCAGTCCACCACCACCACGCATTTCTTGCTGGACTGGAGCAGGTTCTCCAGGTTCCGCATGGTGTGGTTGCCTGCATTGCGCACAAGGGAAAGGTTCTCGAACCGATCCTCATGCCGCTCGTAAATGATGCGGACGAACTTCTCATCCGTGTACAGGATGTTGCCCTTGCTCTCTGGGGAGGCAGACACCGCTTCCCAGTTGATCCAGCACTGGAAGGGATACCGAAGCCGGTCGCTGTTGTAGATTTCCCCCGCCTTCTTGATGTTCTCCTTCTTGGTGCCTCCGGGCATGATGAACAGGGGGCGAATGTATTCCCACTTGATCCATTCCGGGAACAGGGGGGCGGCGGTGTTGATTCGGTTGCTTAATTCGATGTTGATGGCCAGGATGTATTCATCAATCTCCGGCCGCTGCTTGTATAGCCGAACCCCGTCCTTGGCCAGGGTTTCCACTGCGTCTGTGGGAATCAGATCCGGCACGGAGCCGATGTTTTTGATGTTCAGCCAGAATTCGTGGGCAATGGCCTTGTAGTTTCTTTCCATGGCGGCACGGATGCGGCATAGGTTGCGGATAATGCGTGCGTCTTTGTTTTGTTCCAGCTCCTCGTAGGTTTTCATGAGGAAGTTGGTGGCGTTTTCATCCCCGAAGTATTCTTTGGGTATGCCAATCAGGTAGGCCACAATGGATACAATGGTATAGGTGGCGTTTCGATATTCGCTGTAGGCTGCCCGCTTTTCCTGGGAGGATGGGGATTGCTCCTCCTCTTCCGGCTTTGTGTCTTCATCGGAAAAACTGATGAGGCTGGCCAGCGCGGTAATGTCTTTGGTTGTTACGGTTTGGCGCTTTGGCGTGGTGGGTGTTTTTGTTTTCTTTGTCATGGATACAGCTCCTTCCGTCGTTTCGACAAAGTGGCTTTGCCACTTTGTCGAGTTTTGCACTCAGTCGTTGGTCGCTTCGCTCCCGGCCACTCCTTCGTGTAAGGAAGCAATCCTTCGGATTGCTGCGGGAATCGCCGCACATGTCGCCGATTCCCGATCTAGAATCGGCATGCTTGCGAGTCCGACCACACCTCCTTAAGCTTTTAGCAGCTTGAAGGATGTTCGGTTGTTTTGTAATTTGTCAATCTTATTATAGCGTATTTTGTGTTGATGGGCAAATATGATTCGCCAAAGGGATAGTCCCTTTGGCGAAAGCGTTACATATGCAAGGATGGCTGCTGGACTTAGCTTATGGAGGGATTGCCGTACACTATTCTTTCCGAACTTCCTTCACCATGGCGACCACATCCTCATCGCTGTGCAGGTGGTTTTCCTCCGCAAAGCCATTGAAGGCATCCTGTGCCTGCTGCAATGCCAGCATCGCCGGATTGGTCAGCACGTATTGACCATTGCATTCCACAAAGGCAACCTTGTCCCCATCATTCAGCTTCAGGGCACGGCGAATGCTGATGGGCAAGGTGATCTGTCCCTTGCTGGTGATCTTCGCAAGTTCCATAAGCAACGCTCCTTTCAAGGAATTCCTTGAATTCCTTACTTACAGTATAAACGAAAGATCTGCTAAATGCAATATAGCCGCTCACTTACCTTTGGAGACCTTCGGGGTGTCCTACTGCTAGGGTTTACAATTCCTTGTCCTTATTGTTTCCTCCAAGGGGCTTTCCGATCGCCCCTTGGAACCCTTCGGGGCACCCTACTGCTAGGGTTTACAATTCCTTGTCCTTATTGTTTCCTCCAAGGGGCTTTCCGATCGCCCCTTGGAACCCTTCGGGGCACCCTACTGCTAGGGTTTACAATTCCTTGTCCTTATTGTTTCCTCCAAGGGGCTTTCCGATCGCCCCTTGGAACCCTTCGGGGCACCCTACTGCTAGGGTTTACAATTCCTTGTCCTTATTGTTTCCTCCAAGGGGCTTTCCGATCGCCCCTTGGAACCCTTCGGGGCACCCTACTGCTAGGGTTTACAATTCCTTGTCCTTATTGTTTCCTCCAAGGGGCTTTCCGGTCGCCCCTTGGAACCCTTCGGGCACCCTGCTACTAGGGTTTACAATTCCTTTTCGTTCATGCTGCTTCAAGGGGGCTTTCCGGTCGTTCCGCAACCTCAATCGTCGCGGCTTACAGC
>CAVGBO010000097.1:2710-5243 GCA_963627465.1 Phocaeicola dorei | reverse complement strand
GCTGCTTTATGCGCCACTGGCGCATAGCCGCTCACTTACCCTTGGAACCCTTCGGGCATCCAACTACTAGGGTTTCCTGCTTTTTGTTGATACTGATTATTCCAGAGGGCTTGACCGTCGCCCCCTTGACCCCTTCGGCGGTCGCCTTACAAGCAAGGTTTAGGGTACTGTTTGAAAAAAAATTTGTCCTTTCATAAAAATTCAACTTCATCCGAAGGACGTGCCCGAAGGGGTGCAGGGGTAAGTGAGCGGACTCGCGCCAGTGGCGCGAATTGCGTCCGCGAACGCATCAACCGAAACGAGCAAGCGTAGCTTGCGACGATTGAGGTTGCGGAACGATCGGAAAGCCCCCTGCTATCAATCGAAAACCAGCGACATGTGCGGTGGTTTTCGCAGCAATCCGAAGGATTGCTTCCTTACACGAGTGAACGGCCGGGAGAACGGTGAAGCCGTTCGACCAGTGAGCGAGTGCAAATCTCGACAAAGTGGCAAAGCCACTTTGTCGATGCCCCGTTAGAGTCCTGCTCCTGTAGTGCTCCTGATGAAGCTCCGCACATGGAGATTCGCCGTAATCCGCCCCAGCCCGGAGGGGGTGAACCGCACCTCATGCCATGCGCCCCGCTGAATCCTCCCCCGACTGTCCCGCTTCAGGTACTTCAGGGCATCAAAGCTGCCGGAGGCCGCTTCCCCCTCCTCCACAGCATTCCCGTCCACGGTGACGGTGACGCTGGCGCACGTTTCCCCTTCGTAAATGCCGTACACCATGCCGTGGGTGTGGGCGGCAAGCCGCAGCGCCCCCTTGTGGCTGTGGTCAATGGCGGCGGAGGTGAGGGTCACGTACCCGTCCGTTACCGGCACTTTCTTGCTGGCGTTCATGTACGCCGAGCCGATGGCCAGGGCATCATCCGAGGCCACAATCTGCCCACCGGCGGCGGTGGATTTCTCATAGGCACGGAAGGCCTCCCGGCTGAAGCGCACCTGCACGCTGTTCACATGAATGGCATCCTCATCGATGAAGAACCGCATCACCGCCGGGTGATCCCCATCGCAGTTGTCCCCGAAGAGCATGCTGTACTCGCTGGCTGCCCCCTGGCTGTAGGTTTCCCCCACGGAGGTCTTCCGGGAAAGGGAAGCCAGGGTGCTCGATACATCCTGCCCGGGGGTGGACAGGGTGAGCCGCACCTGCTCCGGGGCGTTCATCACATCCGGGTGATGGGCGGTGATGATCCGCTGAAGGATGGGGGTCGCCTCCCCCGGCAGGGGAATGCGGCACAGTTTCCCCACCTTCAGCCGGTCCAGGGATTCCCCGGTGAGGGAAACCAATTCGCTGCCCGTTACCTCCACGGTGATTTGGGGGCGGCAGCTTGCCTCCAGCTCCCTTTGGGCGGCAGCCAGGAGGGTGGATGCTTCCGTGATGGACGTGTCCGTCCACACCCGGGTGACCAGGCCTTCCTCCCCGGCGGTATCCGCCTGAAGATAGGGGATGCCCCCATTGACCCCGGCAATGTTCAGCTGATCCGCCCCTTCCCCGTAGCCCAGGGGATACAGCCGGGTGCACAGGTTCTGCCGATCATAGGTGACGGTGACCTTCTCCAGCCCCCGGCTCATGCGGCACTCGCAGATCTCCTCCGAGGCCTGCCGCAGATGCAGCCGCCAGGGGGTGACGGACTGGTCAAAGCACCACACCGGGTTGCCGGGCAAAGGGGATGCCACGGACAGGATGGCGGTGAGCAGGTTCTCATTTTCCCAGCTGTAGGCCATTTCCGCTGCATACGCACAGTCCCCCAGCGTCCACCGCTTAACCGTTTGGCAGTCAAGAAGGTGCTGAAGCACGGCGGTGGTGGTCATGCCCGTGCCGCCCAGCTCCGTGTAGCCGGGGAGCACATCATCCCCCAGGGTGGCAAGGCCGTGCTCCAGGGTGACCGTCTGTCCCCCGGATGCGCCCAGGGTTCGGCGGCACTGGGCAATGCGGAAGATGCCCATGGAGCCGCAGGCATCGTACAGCTCCGCAAACATACCGGGGGAAACCGCTGCCTCCCCTTCCGGCAGGGTCATCTCCGCCCCGGACAGGGGGGCAAGCCGCTCCGTGACCTGCAAGCAGGATGGACGCAGGCGGCACTGCTCATGCAGGGAACTGTCTAACAATCTTGGATAACGTATCATCAACCTATTCCTTTCGTCGTTTCGACAAAGTGGCAAAGCCACTTTGTCGAGTTTTGCACTCAGTCGTTGGGGGCTTCGCCCCTTTTTATGCTTCGCACCCGGACACTCTTTCGTGTAGGGAAGCAATCCTTCGGATTGCTGCGAAAACCACCGCACAGGGGCTTTGCCCCGTTTGAACGTCCCGAAAAAAGCCCCGAAGGGGTCGAGCCCTCCTACGCCTCCTAAGGTTCATTGCTTATTCCTTTTCGCCGGGAAGGATTTTGTGCTTTCTTTCGTTAACTTTACAAATGGAGGATGGAACCGTGAAAAAATGTTTGTCTTGTCTGCTTGCCCTGTGCCTGCTGCTTCCCTTCCTGCCTGCCTTGGCAGA
>CAVGBO010000097.1:0-2349 GCA_963627465.1 Phocaeicola dorei | reverse complement strand
GTGCTGCCTGCCGCCGACATTGTGGACATGATGCTGGAAAATCACATCATGCTGCAAAACAGCCAGACCAAGCCCTTCACCACCGCCGAAACGGAAGAGGAGCGGGAAAAGGCTGCCTTGAAAATTCTGAAGATTCACTACAATGTGGACAGCGTACAAGAGCTTTTCATGCGCTCGCCCGAGTATCCGGACGGCACGGGCATTTACAGTTTTTTTCAGATTGAAGACTGGCACAGCGTTTGTCTTCCATATTCTACCGATGCAGCAATCATGAGTCAACTGCTGGATGAGGCCTTTCCTCCGCCCAGCTAAGCAGACAATCAGAGAATTCTGGTGGTGAAAAAGTCGTTGGGCGCATACTCGGCAGCAAGGACTTCCTTGGTCTTCTTGCCTACCAGGCCGTCAGCGGTCAAGCCTGCCTTCTTCTGGAAGGCGATGACGGCCAACAACCCCTGGGGTGGTGTTGGAGGGCTCGCAAGCCCTCCAACGCTAGATCGGCTTTCAGCGATCCCCTTCGGGGCGTTAAAAGGGGCGAAGCCCCCAACGACTGAGTGCAATCCTCGCCAAAGGGACAAAGCCACTTTGGCGATTTCATAGGTATCTTCCCCTTGCCCGGAAGGTGACCGACACCTGACCGTCCGCCTCCACCCGGAGGGGGACGGTTTTGCCCATGGGCAGCAGCAGATCATCCGCAGAATCCGCCGTGCGCCTGCCAAGGGCAGAGCGGCTGTTGTCCCCCTGAATCCTGATCTGCTGCAAGCCTTCCCGATCCCAGGTGATGCGCAGGGTTTCCCCCGGGGTCATAGCCAGGTCGGTGAAGGTCATGCCGGTTTCCCCGCAATGCAGGGTCAGGGTGTTCACCGCCGTCAGGCAGGCGGCTTCCGCCTCTGCCCAGGTATGTTCCGCCGTGCCGCCCAGGTGCATGCTGCCCTCCTCCCCCTGGGCAAGGGTCAGGGTTTTGGGCACGGTATCCTCCCACCAGGGCAGACCGTAGGCACGGAAGATCAGGGTGATTTCCTCCGCCCAGCCGATAACGGAGACGCCCTCCACCCCCTGAACGCACACGCAGCCCAGACGCTGCCCCCGGCGATAGCTGACGGTAAGATACCCGTCCGTGCACCAGCGTGCCAGCTTTTCCAGCAGGATGCGCCGGCGGGGCAGACTCCTTTCCCGAATCATCAGGCGAATCTTCACCGTTAGGCCGGTGCGCCGGCGGCGGATGAACCGGCTGCCCTCCCTGCCGGGAAGATCGCACACCGTCAGGGTCTGGGGTGCGCCTTCCTCCTCAATATCCGTGACATGGATGGCTGCATCCAGGGCAGCAAGGGACATGCCGTTCATTTGGCAATCCAGCTTCATGGTCATCCCCTCCTTGTGCGGCTCTTTCGGTCAATCTCCCGGGACACGGTGTCCGCCACCAGCCGCCCCACGGTTTCCCCATCCATGGCGATGGTCATCCCCTGCAGGGCATCCCGAAGGGTCTGCCCCAGGTTCTCGCTCTTCACGGCGGCAGCGGAGCTTTCTCCCCTGCGCCACCGGTCTGCTTCCGCCTTGGTCAGCACGGCTTCCCCTTCGTGAAGCCGGGCGGGGAACTCGTTATAGGGCACGTAATCCAGCCCCATGGCGTAGCCCTTGCCGCCCCCTTGCAGGGAAAAATACCGCCGGGCGGCGGCGGTGGCGGCGGTGATTTGGGCTGCAATGGCACCCCATGCGCTGACCCCGGCGGCTTGCAGGGTGCTGATGCTGCCGGCGGCGTTTTGGCTCATGGCCGCCCAGGCAGAGGCGGCGGCGGATGCGGTGGATTGCGCCCCCTGGGCAAGGGTTTGCATTTGCTTTTCCAGTGCCGTGTGCAGGCTTTCCCCGGTGGACAGGGCGGACTGGGCAGCGGATTCGAAGTCGCCGGTGTCCATGGTCAGGGTTGCGCACAGGTCGAATAATGCACTGATGGTTCATCATTCCTTTCAATGGTTTTCGGTATTGTCAGAAAAAATATGTCCTTTCATGAAAGTTCAACTTCATCCGAAGGGGGCGGCGAAGGGGTGCAGGGGGCGACCGCAAAGCCCCCTGCAAATCGCTCTATTTGAAGAGAGCCAACGCTTCGCAAAAACTGTAACTTGCTTTTTCTGTCTATTCCAGAGGGCTTTCCGGTCGCCCTCTGGACTCCTTCGGAGTCGCCTTACAAGCAAGGTTTGGGATACTGTTAGGTTAAAATAGGTACGCTGCCTTCAGGCAATTAGCTCCTGCCTGCCAGCCGCTGAATCAGCCGCTCCCGAACCTCCTCCCCGGATAGCGGGTGAACCTCCTGCATGTCCTCCCATAGGGGCAGGGGGAAGGCTTCCCCCGTGATTT
>CAVGBO010000096.1:0-5265 GCA_963627465.1 Phocaeicola dorei | reverse complement strand
TTTTCGTGTTTGATACTTCCAGAGGGCTTTCCGGTCGCCCTCTGGACTCCTTCGGGCATCCAACTACTAGGGTTAACTGTTGCTTGTGTTTTTTGCTTATTCCAAGGGGCTTTCCGATCGCCCCTTGGAACCCTTCGGCACCCTACTTGTAGAATCCCTTCGAGTAGAAGAAGCCTATTATTTCCCTTCCATTTGAGACCTCCTTCAAAGGAGTGCCCGAAGGGGTGCAGGGGGCGACGGTCAAGCCCCCTGCAAAGCCTAACTTTTGAAACCTGTTGCTTGTAAGAGGGCGGCGAAGGAGTCCAGAGGGCGACCGCAAAGCCCTCTGGAACTCGGTTAACATTCTTTCTTCAAGGGAATCAAAGTTTTGCGCTTTCCTGCTGTTTCTCTGTTAAGAGACTTCCAAGGGGCTTTTCGGTCGCCCCTTGGAACCCTTCGGAGCCCATCTTTTGGGGACTCTTCGAGTAGAAAACTCATGAAGGTTTTCGGCAAACCTATTCGAAGGCTTTGGGGCAAGCGACATGCCCCTTCACCCTTCCCCATACCATCTTAAAATCAATTTCCCCTCCACCCCGCAGCAGCGTTCATCCTCCCCGGAGAGGAGGGTGAGGAAGGGCTTCCCCCGGTGCAGGGTCAGGATGCCCCTGTCCGTCTGCATCATCACGCCCCCGTGGGGGATCAGATCACTCAGCATCTCCCCGGCGGTGATGCGCTTCACGTTGGCATCATCCCCGGCGCACCAGGCGGTGAGGGTGCAATCCCCCTCCTCCCCGAAGGCAGGCTGCTCCGCTTCGCACGTTAGGTAAGGCATGGGGGTGTTCAGGGGCACTTGCCCCTTCAGGTACAGCCGCAGCCCCGTATCCGCCGTCAGGCTTGTCAGGGCTGCCATGATTGCCTCCATCAGGTCATCATCCTTTCCGCAGGGACTTTTTGCAGGGGAATCTCCCCCTCCGCCGGGGCTTCCACGCCGTATCCCGTCAGGCGGAACAGAGCACCGTCCGATGCCCGGCGAAGCACCTGCCCGGGGGCGATGGTTTCCTCCCGGCTCAGGTACAGGGTGGCCTGCTGCTTCACTGCCCTGCCGCCCCCAAGGTTGGTGAGGGTTTCATGCACATCCGCTAATGCGGCGGCGATGGTCGCTCCTTCCGTCCACTGGATGGTATCGCCCCCCAGTCCATCCGGGGTGCAGGTGGGAATCATCCGGCAGAAGGGTTCGGAAAACGTCATCAGGCCTCCACCTCCGTAAACATGTGCATCCAGGGCTGCAGATCCCGGGCGAAGGCCTCCTGCCAGGGGATTTCCTGATCCCGCCGCACGTAGCGGTAGGTGCCGAACTGCTCGCTTTTCAGCCTGCCCCGGGGGTGATCCTTGTCGTAGAGGATGATCTCCTCGCACAGGTCCAGGAAGTCCTGGGGCGGCTCCAGGAAGATCACCCGGCCTTCCCAGGTTTCATCCGTCAGGCCGGAGAACTTTCCCGATGCGTCCGCACGGAACACCCCATGGTTTTGGCGGCTGCCTTCCAGCACGATCCAGTCCGCAGGCAGGTCGCCCCGCCACTGGAAGACGCCGCCGGAGACTTCCATCTGTCCCCGGCAGCTGCCTTTGATGAAATAATTGCGGCAATAGCGCATGATGTGGGCTACTGTCAGCATGGTTCATGCCTCCTTTCGCAAAAGGAGGAGCGAATGCCGCTCCTCCCCGTGTTTTTTTCTTTTTTCATTTGAGAATTTCCGCATCCGAAGGGGTGCGGCGAAGGTTCCCCAAGGGCGACCGCAAAGCCCTTGGGAATATGCAAAACCTTATTTCTTGCAAGGAAGTCGAATCCTTGCAACTTGTCTGTTTTGCTGCTTCAAGGGGGCTTTCCGATCGCCCCCTTGACCCCTTCGGGCAAGCCACTCTTTGGGTTAACTGTTTCTTGTTCTTTTTGCTTGTTCCAGAGGGCTTAAACGGGTCGAAGACCCTCGCCCTCTGGACTCCTTCGGAGCCCCTTCTTTTTGGGTTAACAATTTCTTTCCGTTTGTGATGTTTCAAGGGGGCTTTCCGGTCGCCCCCTTGACCCCTTCGGCGGTCGACTTACAAGCAAGGTTTAGGGTACTGTTAGAGAAAAATTATTTATCCTTTCATAAAAATTCAACTTCACCCGAAGGGGTGCAGGGGGCGACGGTCAAGCCCCCTGCGAAGCCTAACACTTGAAACCTGTTGCTTGTAAGAGGGCTGCGAAGGAGTCCAGAGGGCGACCGCAAAGCCCTCTGGAACTCGGTTCACAATCTTTCTGCAAAGGCATCGAAACTTTGCTCTTTCCTGCTGTTTCTCTGTTAAGAGGCTTCAAGGGGGCTTTCCGATCGCCCCCTTGACCCCTTCGGAGCCCATCTTTTAGATTCCCTTCAAGTTACGTTCTCTGTTAAGTTTCCTTCAGATAGAAAACTCTGTTTCTTCAGCAAAAGGCAAGTGCAGCCGAAGCCGCACTTGCCTTTTGCGCTTTAACCCTTAATCTTATACAGATACACGCACTCAGGAATCACCACCTTCGCCCCGCACAGGCTCAGGCCCTTCACCCCATCATCAAAGCCCTTCTCCCGGCGGTAGGCTTCCGTGCGGGTCAGGCAGCTGGCAAAGGTGACGCTGTCGCTGTTCATGGCGATGATCTCATCCGTCAAGTCGGCACTGATGTAAATATCAAACCCTGCCGCCCGGGCTACGCTGCCCTCTGCCAGCCGGTCATTGCCGGCGGCGGTGGCGGTGATGAACCGGTTATCCATCAGCAGCTGACTCTCCACAGAGGAGGGCATCACCAGCTTCCGACCCTGCTTGGGCATGTGCTTGCCATCCAGGGCGGTCTTGATGTTCACCAGCAGCTCATACACGCCCCCGTCCGGCAGTGCGCCCTCCGCCTTGGTGCCTGCCCCGGCACGGATGACCCCCAGGATGTAGTCCTCCGTATCCTCCGCCAGCTTTTCCGCGGCGGCACGCATGGCGGCATCCATCACATCCGCCCGTGCCTGGGCGGCGTCCACGTCGTTCAGGTAGAAATTGTAGTAGGCACCGTGGTCAATGGTCAGGGTCATGTCGCTGCCGGAGAGCTGCTCCGGCTCCTCAATGTCCTCGTTGGGGGTGTAGGGGCGCACGGTAATGTCCGCCAGGGAGTTAATGTGCACCGTGTCCCCCCAGTGGCTGATGTCCCCCTCCCAGTTCCGGTTGCACAGGCTGCCGAACACGAGGGACTTCCGCAGGTTCTCCTGCAGGCGGGCACTCCATACCTTGGGAATAAAATTCGTAATGGCCATGATTCTTTCTCCTTTTCTTGGTCGGTTAGTCAACGGTGTGACGATATTATGCAATCAAGGGCATCCCCCCTTTCCATGAAAAAAAAGCCCTTCAGCGGAAGGACTTGCCCTGTTCAATCGTTCATTTGTTAGATACTACCTGCCCCCAACAAGGAGGACACACTATGAAGTGCTCCAGACGACCAGCAACCCAAGGTGGCGTTGGAGGGCTCGCAAGCCCTTCAACTTTAGATCGGCTTTCAGCGACATGTGCGGTGAAAGCCGAAGCAATCCGAAGGATTGCTTCCTTACACGAACGAATGGCCGGGAGAACGGCTTGCCGTTCGACCAATGAGTGAGTGCAAAACTCGACAAAGTGGCTCTGCCACTTTGTCGACGCTCACACCACAAGGAGGACATCCCATGAAACGTTTCTTTGCCCTGATGCTGGCGGTGATGCTGGTGCCCTTTGCCGCCCTTGCCGAGGAATTGTCCCTGCCCGTGTTCACGGCGGATTACGGGCTCAGCGAGTACTACGATGACCTGCGGGAGGCAAACGGCGGACTGTTCCGCTTCTGGTCTCCGGAGGCAAAGGCTGCCCTGCACGATGCCGTTCCCACCCTGTGTGCCATGGAGGAAGAGCGGCTTCGTACCTACCACGAAGGTTGTGTGCCGTTTTTCGCCTTTCTGGCGCGCATTGATGCCCAGGCGTTCGTCTGCCCGGATGATACCATGATCCCCCGTGACACGGCGGTGGAAATGGCTGCCCAGTGGGCGGTAAAGCAGCAGCTGATCTCCGAGGAGGAGATGGACGATTATCGGGTGTCTGTCAGCTGCATTCGCCACGAAGAGGACGCTGAATGGGTCATCGGCTTTTACAAAGGAATCACCTTCCTGGCTGATGTGCACATGAACGCCTGCACCGGGGAGTTTCCCCAAATGGACGGGCTTCAGGCAAAGCAAAAGGTTCTGGACTATTCTGCCCAAGTGGGTGCGCCCTGGGACTTTCCTCTCGGCGACCGGCACCTTGCCTCCTGGTATGACTACACCCTGCATACCTGGTGCCTGTACTTCTTCAGTGCAGATATGAACGATGTCGGACTTACCTACTACCTGAACGACACCACGGGGGAGGTTTTGCCCGGGTCGAACGGGTAAGACCGTATCATCCAAAGTTCGTAAGGCTGTACATTTTTTCTTTCGTGTCCGTTCCCACAATGCCGTCAGAAGCAATCTTCTTCTTGGCTTGGAAATCCATAACGGCTGCCTTCATGTCGGCATCAAACACGTTGTTCAGCGTAAGCTGATGATATTCGGCATCGTAAAGGTCTCTCTTGAAGACCCGTACATGGTCGTTCTGCATGCCCTGCCGAAGCAAGGCCTCCCCATATTTGCAGCAGGCTTTCACGCCGTAGTATTCAGGCTCTTTGCTGACCACCAAGGTTGCGTGCTTCACGTACCCCAGCTTGTTGTTGTACACTGCGCGAAGCCAAGCAGCAATGGGCGACAGGGAACTATTCACCGCAATGGTCTTCCCTGACGGAATGGTTGCCCTCACCGCCGAAGAAGTGTCAGCACTTGTATAGAGGCTGATTGACTGGGTCGTTTTTGCCTTGCAGTCCACATTGGAACCGTCATAGTTGCCTGCGCCGGTGCTCGGCGTTGTGCCGTAAGCCTCTGTTCCCTTGATGAACTGGCTCATGGCATAGCCCATGCATCCGTCATAGTTGACGGCAATCCATCCATTCGCCTCAGAATTTCGGTTCACCGCAATGGGATCATGGTTTTTCGCCGTTGCAACCTTCTTGCCCTTCAAACTGGCAGCATTCCGGATGTTCAGCGTACCGCCGTCACCATGCTTGGAGGTTTCCACTTCAAGAATCGATTCGTACGTCATCGTATTCCTTCCTTTCTGTTTCGCTCATCTTTCGGTTTACTGGTCTTGCCCAATCAAGGGCATCCCCCCTTTCCATGAAAAAAAAGCCCTTCAGCGGAAGGACTT
>CAVGBO010000095.1:0-5392 GCA_963627465.1 Phocaeicola dorei | reverse complement strand
GTCAAGAAGCAAACAGGTGAAATCTTTGCACTGCAAGATGAGCCCGCACTTTTTATGAAGCTGCCGGAAGATGTGTTTACCTATGAGGAACAAGGAGAAACGCAGACGAAGGATTTATGCTGTGTCCTGGGAGCAGACTCTGACATTTTCTTCTTATACAACAGCTTTACCTTTGAATCGGGGGATACCTATGAAGTTTATCGCCTGAATGTTGCAGCACAACAGGTGGAACAGTTAGAAATTCCGGGGATTCGCGGCCTTTGGAGCATTGATAACGGAAATCTGGTGTTCAGTCAGTATTCCAAAAGCGATGATAGCGTTCATCCGGCGGTCTATGATTTTACAACGCAGTCCGTCACAAAGGTCTGGGAAGACATTGATGCAACAGATAAGTATGGCCTATGCCTAGATGCGACGAACGACATCCTCTACTATACGGTCGACAGCGGGAAAGTCTATGCGATTTCTGACGAGCATCATGCGTACATCTGTGCGTATCTGCCGCTAACAAACTTGTTTTCAACCGACAAGGCTTATTTGCTCCAAGGTTCCTATGCTTATTTGAACGATGGAAATTTGCTGATCCGAACAATTCAGACCGAAGATGCAGACAGAACTGTTTTGACTATCAAGGGAACAGCAGATCCTCAGCTTGTGCTGGAATTTTCAGCAGCGTATCCTCAGATAGCAATCAACATCGTCGAGCGTACCGACGACATGGAAGATTTGCAAAACTCATTGATTCTCTCTGATGAAAGCATTGATCTGTATCTCGTCACATCAGACGGTCTTTTTAGCCAAGTGAAAGCCAAGGGATACACGACGACGCTGAATGAGTCGTCCATCCTCATGGAGCAGGTGAGCCGCTTTTATTCCTGGGCGCAGGATGTGCTGATGGACGGTGGAAATCTGATCGCCGTGCCGGCATCCATCGAACTGAACTACTGGACCATGAACCAGACACAGTGGAAGGCATTGAATCTGGGAGATTTTCCGGAAACGATGGAGGAGCTTTTTAATTTGATTAGTATTTGGCAGGAGAAGGAAGCGGAAGACCATGAAGATCTGTGCTTGCTTGCTTGCCTGGATGGCTTGGAAGGCGTATTGAAGGATTTGGTTCGCTACTATCTTTTGCTCAACGAAAACGAAAACTCCGCCATTTCCTTTGATCGGGAAGATTTCCGTAACCTGATGGAAACTGTCATGCAGTATGAGGATGTCTTTCAATCTGAAGGGGAGCAGAATTCGCTGTTAATGAATTATGCGCAATACTTTGGCGCAGGATATAACGACAGCGACGTTGTGATCTCTGTCTGCCCACCTAAACTGACGAGCGAATCCTCAAAAGCAGTTCGGGGAACAATGGATTTGTGGATTGTAAATCCCGTCTCAAACAACAAGAAGGAAGCAATGCTTTTCCTTGAATTCTGGGTGACCAACATGGATACCGATTTGCGTTACCGCATTGATGAAAGCTGCACACAGCCGGTGCGTTCAGCTAGTTATGAGGAGGACAAGCAAACACTTGAAGCTGAAATCGAAGCCATCCAACAAGAATTGGAGAAAGCGATGGATGAATCAAGCTGCCAGGAGTTGCAAGATCAGCTTGAAACCAAAAACGAGCGACTGAGTGCACTGGAGCAGAATAGCTGGATCATTTCCGCTGAAGATTTGGCAATCTATCAGCAGATCGCACCCTACGTCCGTATCCCGCTGAGTACTATCTATCCTGACGATGCCAGTGCCTCTGCGGCAGCCATTGATGAGATCATCGAACGCTACGCATCCGGGCAGATCTCAATCGATAATTTTGTGAACCTCATGGATGAAAAGGCGCAGATGATCTTTGAGGAGGGGCGGTGAACAATGGCCGATGGCTATGAAAGGATGATTCGCCGACAACAATTTTTGATGATTCTTCTGCTGCTTGCTTTTGCTCTTCCGCTCACGGCTTTGGCTGGAATCGCAGTGATGCGCCGGTGTAACAGCCTCACAGAAAAAATTTTATTCGAACCTGCTCAAAACAGCTTTTTCTGTCCTATGATAAGTGTAAGGACTTTTTGAAAGGGGGAAGGCTGAAAAGAAGGTGCAGTGCTCATTGATGGTATGCGAAAAAAGTTGGAAAACAAGATTAGTGCCATGTGGCACAACGACCAAGCCCATCCCCTTGCTGCTCAAGCGATGTCTAAGGGAATGGGTAAAAGAAGGAGAAAAAATGATGAAACGTTTCTTTGTCTGTATGCTGTGTCTTGTATTGGCTGTTACCCCTGCCCTTGCGGAGCAGAAAGTAACGCCGACGCCCTCTGCTGAAGGCACGGATGTGGAAATTTCCCTGCCGAAAGAGGGAACCACGATGGATGATGTGATCACCGCATGGCAAGGCCTGGATGCCAATCAGGATGCTTACACGATTCTGACAAAGGATGAAAAAAAGATTGCGCCGGAAACCCTGTTCCGCCTGCTGGCAACGTATTGCATGCAGATCAATGCGGGCACGACCTGGGAACACCTGGCGGACTATGAGCCGGAGATTAAGGTGGAGGG
The DNA here is from genome assembly GCA_963627465.1 of Phocaeicola dorei. GTDB lineage: Bacteria > Bacillota > Clostridia > Christensenellales > Aristaeellaceae > CAKUFA01. The sequence goes on along the minus strand of CAVGBO010000095.1, from coordinate 2,848 downwards.
CGAGCAAATTCATGCCACCGTCATGACACACGCCTTGGGCTTTGTGATCACGCTCAATGCATATACGGGTGAGTGCGTGGAGCTTACGGTGGATCGTGAGCCTGCAAATGGCTGAGAACGTACCACGGCACGGGAGGTTCTCCTTGCTTTGAATGATCGGGACAAATGGCAGTTGAAAATGCATGGAGGTATGAAATGATGAGACGGTTTGCTTGTTTGCTTTTGCTGATACTACTGGCGGCAGTGCCGATACTGAGTGTAGCGGATGCACAGTACCAGCTCTATCCTTTTCAGGGATACGCAGAGATCGTATCCTACTCGGATGGGAATATGTACGTGCAGACTCAAATTCAATATCCTGTCAGTAAAGCTTTTCTGTATGTATCAGGTGAGGGATTGGAGGAGGTTCCACTCGCAAGTGATTTGGCAGCGGAAGAAGATTCTTTGTTCGTGCTTCATGATAAGTTTTATGTGTGGACATCAGGAAACGCGATGCTGACTGCATTAGACGGTTCAGAAAGCATTTCTATTGTGCCGAATGACTTTTTCAGAAAGCACAAAACGGCAGTGCCATTCCTGCTTAATGCATGCGATGGCAACGCAGTCACATTCTTGATGGCGCAAGGCGAATCCTTATGGATCCTTTGCACCTATGATTTGAACAATGGTGAATTCAAGAGCTTTGAATTCCCTGGAAACCTTTTTGCTTTTCAGCCATGCGAAGACGAGAAATGCTTTGTTGCTGCAACACAAGACACGGGAGAAGAAGAACTGTCGATGCTTGATTGGAATACTGGCGAGCTTTCAAAGATAGGAACTTTGCCAGTGGGCGCGAAAAGTATTGCTTATGACAGGATAGATGGTAGTACCATCTATTACTTGTGGGAAGGAAAGCTGTACAGGTTCACGCAAGCGGAGGGAAGCCAGCTACTTGCCGAAGGTTTTCCTTTGACGGACCAAGTGGCATTCGTTTCGGAATCGAGAGAATTGATTACATTTAGCGCAGGCGGTGAGGAAGCTGTGCTGGTAATTGATTTGAAGCAGTTTGAAAAATAACGGAGGTGTGAACATGAAAAAAGCGATGTGGTGGTTCTTAATCCTTTTGATTGTTTCAGTACTGTTTTTCTCTGCTGCAATGGCGGCAGATAGTGTTTCTTTTAGCTTCAAGGATAGGACAACTTCCTGTTGGGGAACATCTGAATCAATACAACGCAAAGGTAATAATTGGAATATTGCGATTACCAGCATTACGAATCATGGCGTTGGAAGGGTTTTTAGGGCATCTGATTATGCCTGGGGTAGTGGCCTATATACATATGGCCCAAATAGTACCGGAAAACGTGCTGCAAAAAAATACACAGGAATTGGTGGCAGCGATGTTGTGGTGTGGCGCATGCGTCAAGATACTGACTATTCAGGTGCTTTTAGCTGTTCCGGTACATTTTATCCGTAAGTAATTGCGTAGCAGGTGGAACTTTCCACCTGCTGCCTTGATTATTTAATAAAATCAGACTTTGAGACTGGGATTTATTTAGGGGGCACTAAGATGGTAAAAAAAATCTCTTTTTTGCTCATCATTCTCTCTTTATTTTGCTGTAATCCTCTTATATCTGCAAATACAGAAGAATCTTCCACCGATGTAATTTACCTTTACATTGAAGGCAGCGGTACCAATGACATTGATCAGCAATTTGAGGCAGAACATCCAAACGTAGTGATTCAGTATGTGAGCAGCGATACGTATGAGGGCATGACCATTTACGAAGCGATACTTAGTCACTTGGTTACTATCGATGTTTGTTATGCCGATAACACATCCGCAGCAGAAGCGTTTCTGAATCAAGGTTATGCGCTTGATTTGTCACAGTTTCCATCATTAAAAACCATGGCCGATGCTATGTATGAACCGATACGCAGCTTCGCCTATGTGAATGATTCTCTGGCAATGCTCCCGTGCAATATTTGGCTGAACTATGTGATGGAGTATCAGGAAGCGGCATTGGCGGAAGCTGGTCTGACTGTCGATGATATTCCACAGACATTTACGGCATTATTGGAAATGATGATGGACTGGAATCGGGAATATGGCGACAAACCTGATGTTGTTCCCATGCTGTTTGATGAGAACCCGCATCGTGAACTGCTGCTGTATGCATTAAATGCTTATATCACCAGTTACAAAAAGGCCGGAGAGGATTTGGCTTTTGATACGGAGGAATTTCGCACACTGCTGGATCAAGTACAGGAAGCAGCGCAAGCAAGTTTTGTACAGACGGCGGATTACAATCCTGCACGCCTTTTCATGCAGGTGGGGCGTACGGTGCCGGGGATTCATACCATCACATTTCCTTTGCGAGAAAATGAAACGCCTCGCTTTAACGGGAATGTGTCAGGATGGATGATTTACTCGGGAAGCCAACATGCGGAGCTGGCGGCAGAATACATTGCCTACAGAATGTCGCTATTGTCTGATGCCGAGAAGATTCTGCTCTATGACGGGCAGTATGAGCCGATTGAACGTGATGACTTTCAGGAGCAGAAGGAGAGCTGGGAGCAACGCCGTTCCTTACTGGAACAGCAACTGTCCGTTGAAACGGATGAAGTTACGAAGCATGATTTGGAAGATCAAATTCAAAAGGTGACGGAGCGTATTGAGAATCCGCCTGACACGCTGCGGTATGAAATTACAGCTGCTGAAATTAGCTTTTATCAACAGGATGTTATCCCGAATATGGGAATTACCTATCAAAATCAAATCACAGAGTCTTCCTTCACCGGGGCTTGGGCACAGACACTGGTTAACCAGTATGTCAATGGAGTGATAAGCAAAGAAGCATTCGTTCGCGAA
>CAVGBO010000094.1:0-5514 GCA_963627465.1 Phocaeicola dorei | reverse complement strand
CCATTAAGGACGCCATGCCGGGGGTGGATTATGTCTTTCATGCAGCAGCACTCAAACAGGTGCCCAGCTGCGAGTTCTTCCCCATGCAGGCCGTGCAAACCAATATCGTTGGCACAGATAACGTGCTCCATGCTGCCATTGACGCGGGGGTCAAGCGGGTGGTCTGCTTGTCTACCGACAAGGCTGCCTATCCCATCAACGCCATGGGCATCTCCAAGGCCATGATGGAGCACGTCATCTATGCCAACGCCCGTGTGGCAGCGGAACGCGGCGGTACCACCATCTGCTGCACTCGCTATGGCAATGTCATGTGCAGCCGGGGCAGCGTCATTCCGCTGTTCATTGATCAGATTAAGGCAGGTTTGCCCATCACCATCACGGATCCCAACATGACCCGGTTCCTCATGAATTTGGATGAAGCAGTGGAGTTGGTCATGTTCGCTTTTCAACATGCGAATCCGGGTGACCTGTTCATCCAGAAAGCAGATGCCTCAACCATCGGGGATCTGGCCAAGGCTGTGCAGCAGCTCTTCGGCAATACGGGCACGAACATCATCGGCACCCGCCACGGCGAGAAGCTGTATGAAACTCTCATGACCCGTGAGGAGCGTCTCCGCAGTGAGGACATGGGGCAATATTTCCGTGTCGCTGCCGACAATCGTGACCTGAACTACGACAAGTTCGTGGTGCAGGGCGAGGTGCACACCATGGCAGATGAAAGTTACACCAGCCACAACACTACGCGTCTGGATGTGGAGGGCACGGTGAAGAAGATTCTGACCACGGATTATGTGCAAGATGCGCTGAAGGGCTAACGAAACAGCTGGTTTCGGATTGTAATCGACTCTACATGCTATCCATTCCTAATGAATCAACCAACAGGAGCACACCCATGAACATCCTCATCACAGGTGCTAACGGCATGGTGGGCACCGCCTTGGTCAACAACCTGAAGACGCTCCAAGATGGCCGCAACAAGACTCGTCCGAACCTTTCTATTGGTGAGATATACGAGTACGATATCACATCCACACCGGAAGAGTTGGATGAGTACTGCCAAAAGGCTGACTTTGTGTTCAATCTCGCAGGGGTGAATCGTCCTACGAATCCCGAAGACTTCATGAAGGGCAACTTTGGCTTCGCATCTCAGCTGCTGGATTGCTTGAAGAAGCATGGCAACAAAGCACCCATCATGCTGTCGTCATCCATTCAGGCAACGCTGGCGGGGCGCTTCGGCAACAGCGAGTACGGCCGCAGCAAGAAAGCAGGAGAGGAACTGTTCTTCGACTACGCTCAAGATACTGGAGCTAAGGTGGCCGTTTATCGCTTCCCCAACCTGATGGGGCATAGCCGACCCAAGTACAACAGTGCTGTCAGTACATTCTGCTGGGCAGTGGCCAATGATGAGCCCTTTACCGTCAACGACCGCAGCACGGAGATTGAGCTCCTGTACATTGACGATCTGGTGGAAGGCATGTTCGACCTGTTGGAAGGCAAGGAGCAGCACTGCGAGTTTGATGGCATAGATACGGTGCTTCGGCCAGACGGCCGCTATTGCTGCGTTCCCGTGACGCATAAGGTGACGCTGGGCGAGATTGTGGATCTTCTGCAAGAGTTCAAGGCGCAGCCTGCCACGCTCATGATGCCGAAAATGCCTGCAGGTTCCTTCGCCAAGAAGCTGTACTCCCTTTATCTGACCTATCTGCCCACAAAAAAAATCAAGTATGCTTTCAAGATGAATGCAGACGAGCGAGGTTCTTTTACCGAGCTTATACATACGTTGGATTGCGGTCAGGTGAGCGTCAACATCAGCAAGCCTGGTATTACCAAAGGTCAGCACTGGCACAACAGTAAGTGGGAGCTGTTCATTGTGGTAGCTGGTCACGGGCTGATTCAGGAGCGAAACATCAATACCGGGGAAACAGTCGAATTCGATGTCTCTGGTGATAAAATTGAAGCCGTGCACATGATCCCAGGCTGGACGCATAACATTATCAATCTGTCCGATACGGAAAACCTGGTGACGGTCATGACCTGTAATGAAATTTTTGACCCTAAGCATCCGGATACGTTCTTTGAGAAGGTGTAAATGATGTCCGATTACAGCAATATTTCCTTTCGCAACAATGGTAAGCTCAAGCTGCTCATCATCGTTGGCACACGTCCGGAAATCATCCGGTTGGCAGCGGTGATTAATAAAACACGTAAGTACTTCGATGTGATTCTTGCCCACACGGGTCAGAACTATGACTATAACCTCAACGGCGTATTTTTCCGCGATTTGGAGCTGGCCGACCCGGAGGTCTATATGAACGCGGTGGGTGCGGATCTGGGCGAAACGATGGGCAATATCATCGCAGAATCCTACAAGCTGATGGCGGCGATCAAGCCCGATGCGGTGCTGGTGCTGGGGGATACGAACAGCTGCCTGTCCGTCATTGGAGCCAAGCGTCTGCACATCCCGATTTTCCACATGGAAGCAGGCAATCGCTGCAAGGACGAGTGTCTGCCGGAGGAGACTAACCGACGTATTGTGGACATCATTTCCGATGTGAACATGGCCTATTCCGAGCACGCGCGCCGCTATCTGGCGGACTGTGGTTTGCCGAGAGAACGCACTTACGTGACGGGTTCGCCCATGGCGGAAGTCTTACATCAGAATCTCAGCAAGATTGAGGCATCTGACATCCATGCTCGTTTGGGGCTGGAAAAGAGCAAGTACATCCTGCTGTCCGCTCATCGGGAAGAGAACATCGACACGAAGAAGAACTTCACGTCTCTGTTCAACGCCATCAACAAAATGGCAGAAAAGTACGACATGCCGATTTTGTACTCCTGCCATCCCAGAAGCCGTAAACGTTTGGAACAAAGCGGCTTCCAACTGGACAAGCGAGTTATTCAGCATGAGCCTTTAGGCTTCCATGACTACAATTGCCTGCAGATGAACGCCTTTTGCGTGGTCAGCGACAGCGGCACCCTGCCCGAGGAGAGCAGCTTCTTCACCAGCGTAGGACACCCATTCCCTGCGGTATGCATCCGCACCAGCACAGAACGCCCGGAAGCACTGGATAAAGGCTGCTTCATCCTTGCTGGGATTGACGGCGATCATCTCCTGCAGGCTGTGGATGTGGCGGTGGAGATGAACAAGAATGGTGACCTAGGCATTCCTGTACCGGATTATCGGGATGAAAACGTGTCCGATAAAGTCGTGAAAATCATTCAAAGCTACACAGGTGTGGTAGACAAGATGGTGTGGAGAAAAAATTGATCCTTTACGGAGCATTGCATTCATGATTGATACCCAAACTGTGCTTTCTCTGCTCAAGGCTTCTCTTTGCGGTACCCCAGCTGTGATCGATACCGACATATCGGTGGAGGAATATCTTGCCTTTGCTCGTGTGCAGCAAATCGAGGCGCTTCTGATCACCGGCATGCACAAGTCAGGTGTGCCCATAACAAAGAACATCCGAAATGTTTTGCTAAGGGCAACGCTGCTAAGCAACCGGCAAGTTGATACAGCGACGTCGCTTTTCGCTTTTTTCGAGGCAAACAAGATCGATTACATGCCGCTGAAAGGCTGCGTGTTGAAAGGTCTTTATCCTGCTGAAGAGCTTCGTTCCATGGGCGATGTCGATATCCTAGTCAGAGCAGAACAATATGAGCGCATTCGTCCATTGATGCTTTCTCTCGGTTATCAGGAAGGCGTGCAAAGCGACCATGAGTATATATGGGACAAGGATGGCATCCACATCGAACTCCACAAGCGTTTGATTCCATCCTACAACAAGGATTATTACGCCTACTACGGCGATGGATGGCAATTGGCTAGGCCTACCGGCACACCCTATCGCTACGAAATGTCCCATGAAGATGCCTTGGTCTACCTTTTTACTCATTTTGCCAAGCACTATCGGGATGCCGGCGTAGGCATCCGTCAGGCGTTGGATTTGTACGTCTATCGCAAAGCCTATCCACATCTGGATGAAGCGCACATCAAAGAGAAACTGACGCTGCTTCAGCTGAATCGTTTCTATGACAATGCCATGCATATGCTGGATGTGTGGTTCGCCAGTGCAGAACACACAGAAGCCTCCCGGCTGATCTCTGACCGTCTATTTGCCAGCGGTGTATTCGGTACACATGAGGATAGTCTCCAGTCTACTATGCTGAAGAAGGTTAACCACCACGGCACTGTACAGAATGTTAAGCTCTTGAACTGGTTTCACCGTGCTTTTCCTGCCTACAGCGGCATGCGTCAGCTGTACCCAGTGCTCCGCAAGTGGCCGATCCTTCTGCCTGCTATGTGGTTGGTCAGATGGTTTAACACCCTTCTCCATAAGCGCTGGAAATTCAAGCAATACGTGCAGGAAGACAGTACCCTGGATGAAGCGTCCGTGAAGGAGTATCACGAAATGCTCCAGAAATCTGGGCTGGATTTCAATTTTAAGTGAACACAAGGAAACCTGCCATCTATTTGAAGGTGGCAGGTTCTTTTTGTAAATGACTGTTATCAATTTACGCTCCAAAATTGTTCCAAGCTTATCTTTCAAAGCCCACAGCGTCCAGGAATTGTTTAGCAATGTACATGTGTCCGGTTTGGTTGGGATGAATGCGATCCCAGGCAATGCTGCATGGATGCATATGCTGGAACAGCTTATCCCATCCAGCCTGCAAGTCAACGAAGACAAGATGATACTTGTCTGCCAGCTTCTTTACAATGGCGCCGTATTCATCCATGCGTGCCCGCATGGGATCCTGCCGATTCGGCTCCATAAAGTAAGGCGTCATCAAAACCATACCCTTCACATGAGGCAAGGTGCGTGTAATCAGCCGCTCGTAGCAGGCTTCATAATCCTCCGGCGAAACATGCTCTTCCTTCATTTCAGGAGAATCAAACTGACGCCACACATCGTTAATGCCAATCAGCACGGACACCCAGTCCGGGTGCTGATCCATCACATCGGTCTGCCAGCGGGCTTCCAGATCCCGCGCTTGGTTGCCGCTGATACCCATGTTCACCACTCGATAATGCATTTCGGGATACATGCATCCCAGCAAGGCACCTACATCAGCCACATAGCTGGTACCCCAAGCATTAAATAGCCCCTCCCCCACTGGACGCTTGCGGTCAAAATCAGAAATAGAATCACCGATAAAAAGAATCTTGCTGCCCTTTTCGAAAATCATGGTGCCGACTTCCTTTCCGAAATTGTAACGAGTATCATGCTGATATTATAACAATCTTCTCATTCAATTTCAATGGCTGCCCGCTGTGCATTGGCATTGCGGATTCGCCTCATGCTCTCTTCCGAAAATTTCTGACCACGTACGTAGGTAAACAGTCCATTCATTTCTTGCTCTATGTCTACAAGCTGCGTGTAACAGAAACCGCAGAAATGTTTGCTTTGAAGCAGCACCGTCGTCAAACCTACATAACGGTCGATGACTTCCTGCTCACTTTCCGGTTCCTTCCATCTGCGCCATGCCGCATCCTGCTTTCTGCGAGCATTTCCA
>CAVGBO010000093.1:0-5897 GCA_963627465.1 Phocaeicola dorei | reverse complement strand
TCGGCGGTCGACTTACAAGCAAGGTTTAGGGTACTGTTAGAGAAAAATTATTTATGGGATTTTGCGAAAAATCCCTTCACCCCCTCCGATAGGTTCTCTCCAGCGCCTCCGTTTTTTCCCGGATTTCCTCCCCGATATTTTTGCAAACGCTCTGCTTCATGCCGGCGGCTTTCCCCACGGCAAGGAGCTCCTGCATGCCGGGATCCCGTCCGTTGCCATTGACGGTGGTGGTGTGCTCGCCATAGTAGGTGGTGCTCCAGGTCAGGTCATAGGCAGGGGATGGATGCCAGCAATCCTGCTGAGGATCATAGCACCAGGTAAAGTTCTTTGCATGATCATCCCGATTGTGGGCAAACACGTTGAAGCACATCCGGCGGTACATCTGCTCCACATCCCGGGGATTGCTCCGGGAGAGGATCTTCGTCAGCTTCATCAGCATATGATAATCCAATGAGGGCGTGCGCCAGTCCACCTCAAGGAGTGCCGCCGCCGTCAGCATGTGATGCCGGACAGTCTGTCCCCCCTGCTGTTCCCGGTCAAACCGGCGGGCGGCAAAGTAACCGCCGCACTGCCTGGAGGGCATGAGCCGGGTTTCGGGCACAAGGATGCCGCAAGCTGCGGCGCAGTCCATGTAGGCCTTTTCCATGATGCCGGTATCAGGTTCATCCCCGGATGCAGGGAACTTGATGATCCACTCCTCCGTCATCACCTTCGGCCGGGCACCGCCGCTGCTGCCCCCCAGCCGGAATAGTTCGTCCAGATCCTGCACCTGTTCACGGTTCAGGATTTTCCGGCACTGGTCTGCCATTTCATCCAAATCAAAGAGGGACGCTTTCCCCTCCATCTCCCAGGCAGGGCGATAGGTAAGGGCACCCATGCCTGCATCCCCAACCATGGCAAGGCGATCCAGCGGGGACACGGTATCCGGCGCAATGCCCCGGGATTGGAGCATGCGATTCACCAGCAGGCGACCCCACGCATCCGGCAGGCTATCGGCAAACACGCCCCACAAGCCCTGGAAATGCTGCGCCGTGGGGACAAACACCTTCTGCTCCACCGGCAGGGAAAAGGGGCTGATGGCGAAGCCCGATTCCAGCCACGCATCCCCATAGGCGAAGGCCGTGCGGTGATCCGCCGTTTCCGCCAGGGTGCCGACCAATTTCTCCCCCAGGTACACGTCCACCTTATGTGCTTTCACGGAGAACCTCCTCGATGCTGCCGTAGGTCACATCGGTAAACAGACGGCGAAGCTCCTCCGTGCAGTCCAGTGCGGCGCACAGCTTGGTCAGGGACAGGAGGGAGATTTGTCCGCTGGTTTCGAATCGCTTGATGCTGCCGTAGCTGACGTTGCTCTTCTCGCTGAGCTGAAGCTGAGAGAGTCCCCGGCGCTTGCGCAGGCGGGCGAAGCGCTTGGCCAGGGCAAGGTCGATTTCCTCCGGCGTTTCCCAGGTGAAGTTCATGGCTGCCTCCTATGGATCATATATGGGCTATTGTGCCCGATATAGCAGAAAACCGGATCATATACGATCCGCTTTTATTATACCATAGAAGGGCTGTCGTCACAATGGGCAAGGGGCTTAAGCGGGGCGAAGCCCCTCGCCCCCTTGACCCCTTCGGGGCATCCTACTACTAGGGTTAACCATACTTTTCGTTTATGCTGCTTCCAGAGGGCTTTCCGATCGCCCTCTGGACTCCTTCGGGGCATCCTACTACTAGGGTTTACCTTTCTATTCGGTTATGATGTTTCAAGGGGGCTTGACCGTCGCCCCCTTGACCCCTTCGGCGGTCGACTTACAAGCAAGGTTTAGGGTACTGTTAGGTTAAAATAATGATTCTTTCATAAAATTCAACTTCATCCGAAAGTAATTTATTTACTTTCAATACCCATAACTTTTATAGAGGATGCACCCGAAGGGGTCAAGGGGGCGATCGGAAAGCCCCCTTGAGGTTTCACCTCTAACAATGGATACCCCCTGGGAAAAAGTCTACTTTCATCCGATACATAGAAAAAATCCTCCTGTGAAGGTCATCATCTTCACAGGAGGATTTGCTTTTATTTCGCCAGCATTTCCAGCAGCTTCTGGGAGCGATTCAGGAACTTGGTGATTTCCTCCGCCTCCAGGGGCTGGGCTGCCATGCGGGCCAGGTCATACACCTGCTCGCAAAGGAGCTTGGTGGTTTCATCCTCCGCATCCTTATTGGCCAATGCCTGAATGGTGGCGCTCCGCCGGTTCAGCACCAGGGTGAAGTGATCCGGCATGGGGAAGGACTGACCGTAGAAGCGGCTCATGTCCTTAAAGCGGCGGGTCTGCTCATCCTCGGTGACCATGGCTGCCATGTCCGCATTGGCCAGGGATTCCAGCTTCACTTCCAGGTCATCCTTGCCCAGGGCCTTGCGGAACAGGGTCTGCAGCTTATCCGCATCCAGCTCCTTGCCTTCCTCGGAATCCTCCGTCAGGCCGGACACATCTGCATCCACCCGGGCGAAGGTGACGCTATCCTCCCCGGAGGAATACTCCATGAAGGACAGGAAGTTCACGTCAATGACGGTATCCATCACCGCCACGTCAATGCCCCGCTGGGTGTACAGATCCACCGAGGCGGCCTGCCGCTTGGGATCATTGGTGTAGTACACCTTCTTGTCTGCCTTGCCCTCGTTCCGGGTCTTGTACTCCTCCAGGGTCAGGTACTCATCCTTGGTGGTGCGCAGCAGCAGCACGTTCTTCACACTGTCGAAGAACTTGTTATCCTTCATGCAGCCGTACTTGACGAAGGGGGCAATATCGTTCCAGTAGCCCTCGTAGGTCTTCCGGTCGGTGGCAAACATGCCGGTCAGCTTATCCGCCACCTTCTTGGTGATGTGGGCGCTGATCTTCTTCACATAGCCGTCGTTCTGCAGGAAGGAGCGGCTCACGTTCAGGGGGATGTCGGGGCAGTCAATGACGCCCTTGAGCAGCATGAGGAACTCGGGGATGATCTCCTTGATGTTATCCGCCACGAAGACCTGGCCGGAGAACAGCTTGATCTCGCCCTCCCGGGTGCCGAAGTCGTTCTTCAGCTTGGGGAAGTACAGGATGCCCTTCAGGTTGAAGGGATAATCCACGTTCAGGTGCACCCAGAACAGGGGATCTTCATAGTCGGAGAACATCTTGTGGTAGAAGCGCTTGTACTCCTCATCCGTGCACTCGCTGGGCTTCTTCAGCCACAGCGGCGCAACCTCGTTGATGAGGGAAGGCTTGGGCTCTTCCATCACCTTCTCCATCTTGGGGGTGCCGTCCTCGTTGGTTTCCCCTTCCACGGGCACTTCCTTTTCCGTGGGCTTGGCATTGGCGTCCTCCAGATAGATGGGGGCGTTCATGTAGCCGCAGTACCGGTTCAGCACTTCCCGCACCCGGTACATTTCCAGGAATTCCTTATCCTCCTCCGTCAGGTGGAGAATAATGGTGGTGCCGTGCTCCTTCCGGCTGCCTTCGCTCATCTGGAAGTCCATGCCGTCGGCAGATTCCCAGTGCACAGGCTCTGCACCCTCGCTGCAGCTCAGGGTTTCGATCTCCACCCGCTCGGAGACCATGAACACGGAGTAGAAGCCCAGGCCGAAGTGGCCGATGATGCCCCCCTTCTCCCCGTCCTTTTCACCCTGATAATTCTTCAGGAACTCCTCTGCGCCGGAGAAGGCCACCTGGTTGATGTACCGGTGCACCTCGTCCGCCGTCATGCCGATGCCGGTGTCGGCGATCCGCAGCTCCTTCTTCTCCTTATCCACGGTCACGGTAACCTGCATGGGTTCTTCCGTGCCGATGTGGAGCATGCGATACTTGGTGATGGCATCGCAGGCATTGCTTACCACTTCACGAAGAAAAATATCCTTATCTGAATACAGCCAGCGCTTGATGACGGGCATAATGTTCTGCGCGTCAATGGATACGCTGCCTTTTTCCATTTCAACAGCCATTGCTTTGGCCTCCTTGCCTTGATACGGTTCGTCACGCCGTTTACTTTCCTTGACTTTGACCATTGTAACACCGAACGAGGAGAATTGCAAGAACTTTTTAGCACTCAATCGATTAGAGTGCTGACAGCAAAACACAACGCCTTGCGTTTCCTATTAAATAGGAATGTTTTTTTCGTGCATGAGGGAAAATTAGTCTTGCCTTTTTAGGGTGCAAAGCTTATAATGTTCCCGGTCGATCTCCTAGGGTCTGTGATTGAAAGCCGATGCCAGTCGCAGGCAAAGCGGTCCACGTAATCCGTCCAAAGCGGCGGGGAGCATGGTGCGGTCTAGATGTAAGTCCGTCCGGGGATAATCCCCCGAGAGAAGTGCGTGAGGGCGCAGATGCGTTGAGCAACCTTCCAGGCGGCGTGTGTGGGGTCAAAGATCAGGTCAGCCGAAAGAGATCACCTATTTTTTCATCAGGGGGTTACCTAACCATGTACGAAGACAAGACGCTGGTATGCAAAGACTGTGGCGCTGAATTCGTTTTCACCGCCGGTGAACAGGAATTCTATGCCGAAAAGGGCTTCCAGAATGAGCCCACCCGTTGCAAGGCGTGCCGTCAGGCTCGCAAGGCAAGCCGTCCTGCTGCCGGCGCTCCCCGCGAGATGCATGACGCCATCTGCGCAAACTGCGGCAAGCCCACGCAGGTTCCTTTTGTTCCCCGTGAGGACCGTCCCGTTTACTGCAGCGAGTGCTTTGCCGCCCGTCGCGGATAAATTCACTCAAAGGACAAAAAGTCGCCTTCTCCATGTGGGGAAGGCGACTTTTTTTGCTACGAACGCTCATTTTCATAGAAAACGAGCAAGGGGGTGCAGTCTGCTGTCAAGGGGGTGCCTTTTTTCGAGCCGCTGCACCCCCCTCAGAGTTTAAAGAGCCGCTTCGATTGATCATTCACGAACTGTATAACGGGTCCGGAAATAACAACTGTGATGATCGTGCAAACCCCGAATTTTCCACCGAGCAGAATGCCAGCTGCAACCATAATGGCATCCAGCACCATGCGGACTGTTTTCACCTGCCAGCGGTTCTTTTCCGCCAGGGCAAAGGTAACTGCTTCATAGGAGCCTCGCCCCAAAGACGCCGAAGCGTACAGCCCGGTTCCAACGGCAAACAAAATCACGCCGGACAGCATGATGAGAAAGTTTACCCATGCGTGACCGCTGTATACATGGCAGTCCGCGAACAGATCCACGCAGACGCTGTATATGATCTGATAGAGTACGGTCCCTATGTGGATCTGCGTCCTGTCGTAGAACAGCACGAATAAAATCATGCCGAGTGCCACAAGAAAGGAAGCTGTTCCTATGCTGATATGAAATGTTTCAGAAAGTCCCTGCCACAGAACCGCCAGCGTTGCGCCGCCGAATCCGGCATACAGAGCAAGCGTGATGCCATAAGCCGCCACAACGGAACCCACGGCAATCATCACGATCTTTTTTAGCAAATTCTTCATGGGTTCTGTTTGTTTTGCAAACTGAGAATTTTTGCGGTCACGGCTCCTACAACGAAATTAACAAGCGTCCACATGATTGTGTCGATGATTGCCGACTGAATGGACATGGTCTTCATAATCGAATACTGCGAGAAACAGAAATATATCTCCGTCAGGAGGGCAATGACTGCCGCCGCCTTTGCGCCCTGCAGAGGCTTGAAGAACTTCCCCCACAGAATAACGGTCGCTATCAGAAAGCCATGTGCGACATTTGCCATCAGCATCGTCCCGACATTGACGGGATCTCTGGAGATCAGGGTAATGGTCTCCGGTGAAAGCTCAAGAAACTGCCCCAGAAAGTCGTGGAAAAAGGTGGCGTATATTGCGATCGTCAGAGCCAGCACCGTCACGGTTCCCGCCAGTGCCGCCAGAATAAAGTTGATTGTTTTTTTACCCATAACCGTTTCCTCC
>CAVGBO010000092.1:0-5997 GCA_963627465.1 Phocaeicola dorei | reverse complement strand
ACAACTTCAAACCACGCTCCGACCCTTGACGCACTTCCCTCCACGGTGCTATAATATCTTGTTGAATTTTGAAAACCTTGTGTTTTTTCAGGAGGGATACGATGTCCGGTCATTCCAAGTGGCATAACATTCAGGCCAAGAAGGGCAAGGCGGACGCTGCCCGTGGCGCAATCTTCACCAAGATCGGCCGCGAAATCGCCATTGCTGTGCGTGACGGCGGTGCAAACCCCGAGTCCAACGGCAAGCTGCGTGATATCATCGCCAAGGCAAAGGCCAACAACATGCCCAACGATAACATTCAGCGGTCCATCAAGAAGGCCTCTGGTGAGTTGAGCAACGTGGTGTATGAAGAGATCACCTACGAAGGCTATGCCCCCGGCGGCGTGGCTGTCATCGTGGACACCATTACCGATAACCGCAACCGTACCGCCAGCGATGTGCGTCACTGCTTCGCCAAGAATGACGGCAACCTGGGCACCACCGGTTCCGTGGGCTTTATGTTCGACGAGAAGGGCGTGCTGGTGGTGGAGCGTACCCCCGGCAGTGATGAGGACGAGATGATGATGACCGCCCTGGACGCTGGCGCTGAGGATATGAAGACCCTGGACGATGTGTACGAAATCTACACTGCCCCCGCCGATTTCCACAACGTGCGTGAAACCTTGGAAAAGCAGGGACTGACCTTCCTGACTGCCGAGGTGCAGAAGATCCCCCAGAACACCGTGGCCATCCCCGATGAGGAAACCCTCCTGAAGGTGCAGAAGCTGCTGGACATGCTGGAGGAAAACGACGACGTGCAGAACGTGTATCATAACGCCGAGCTGCCCGAAGAAGAAGAGGAAGAATAATTCCTCCCCCATACAACAAGAAAACCGCTGCCTGAGCGAAAAGCCGGGCAGCGGTTTTTTGATTTTGAATTTGATCTTGACCCAGAAGAAGAACAGCCCAGAGGACGTTGCATGATCCTCCGGGCTGTTTCAATCCATGGCATTAGAGTTTGAAGTAATCCACGCCGCCTTCGAACAGGGGCTGGTACTTGTCTCCGGGCACGTTCTTGTACAGGTTTTCGCCGCTGCGCTCCGTGTGTCCCATCTTGCCCAGCACCCGGCCGTCCGGGCTGGTAATGCCCTCTACCGCAAAGTAGCTGGCATTGGGGTTGAACCGGGCATCCATGGAGGGCACGCCTGTAAGATCCACGTACTGGGTGGCAATCTGTCCCTTCTCGGCCATTTGACGGATCAGGGCTTCCGGACCTACGAACCGACCTTCCCCGTGACTGATGGCTACGGTGTGGATGTCGTCCACAGCGCAGTGCATCAGCCAGGGAGACTTGTTGGAGGCAATCCGGGTGCGCACCAGCATGGACTGATGGCGGCCGATTTCGTTAAAGGTCAGGGTGGGGCACTGGTCGGTGGTCTCCACGATTTCCCCAAAGGGCACCAGCCCCAGCTTGATCAGTGCCTGGAAGCCGTTGCAGATGCCCAGCATCAGCCCGTCCCGGTGATGGAGCAGATCATGCACCGCATCCTTCATGGCAGGATTGCGGAAGAAGGCATTGATGAACTTGGCGGAACCGTCCGGCTCGTCGCCGCCGGAGAAGCCGCCGGGGAGGATGATCATCTGGCTATTCGCAATCCTGCGGCTTGCCTCCTCAATGGACTGGGCAATGGCGGCAGGGGTCAGGTTGCCAATGACCAGAATATCCGCTTCGCCGCCGGCACGCTCCACGGCACGGGCAGTGTCGTATTCGCAGTTGGTGCCGGGGAATACGGGGATGAAGGCCTTGGGCTTTTTGCAGGCAATGGCAGGAGAAGGATACTTCTCTGCCGTGAAGGAAAAGGCTTCCGTGGTTTCCCCCGTGCGTCCCCGGTAGGCAAACACCTTGTCCAGCTTGCCTTCATAGATTTCCTGATAAGCGGCCAGGTCAAGGGTCTCCTCAGGGGTCTTCAGCACCCAGTCGTGCAGGGTTTCGCCGATGACTTCCCCAAAGGGCAGATCCTCCGTACACTCCAGCAGCATGCCGCCGATTTGCTGGCTGAACAGCCCCGGCAGGGCAGAAGCCTTCAGGCTTGCGCCGAGGCGATTGCCCAGTCCCATTTTGAACAGGCCTTCTGCCACGCCGCCCAGCCCCAGGGCCCAAGCGGAAACAACCTTTCCTTCTTCCATGGCCTGAAGCACAGCCTGGTAGTTGGCCGTCAGGGCGGCAGTGTCGTGGGGATCGCAGGTGACAAGGCGTAGGGTATGCCCTGCTGCCTTGAATTCGGGAGAGATGACCCGGCTTGCCTTGCCGGGGGCAATGGCGAAGGAACACAGGGTAGGAGGCACATCCATATTTTCGAAGGTGCCGGACATGGAGTCCTTGCCGCCGATGGCCGCAATGTTCAGGTCAAGCTGGGCATCCAATGCGCCCAGCAGAGCGGCAAAGGGCTTGCCCCACCGGGTGGGATCCGTGCCCATGCGCTCGAAATATTCCTGGAAGGTCAGGTAGGCCTGCCGATAATCAAACCCGGCGCACACCAGCTTGGTGACGCTTTCAATCACCGCCAGATAGCTGCCCTCGTAGGGAGACTGTTCCAGCAGTTCCGGGTGCATGCCGTAGGCCATGCCGCTGACCGTGTCCGTTACTCCGTGGGTCACAGGCAGCTTGGCCACCATGGTCTGGATGGGGGTCATCTGATACTTGCCGCCGAAGGGCATCAGCACCGTAGCAGCACCAATGGTAGCGTCAAACCGCTCGCTAAGTCCCTGCTTGGAGCAGATGTTCAGGCTGCCCAGCATGTTCCCCAGCTTTTCGCCCAGGGTGCTGCCGCTGAAGGGAACCTGCTGCACGCTGTCCTCTTCCACCACCACACGGGTGTGCTTCTCTGCACCATTGGAGTTCAGGAACGCACGGGAAAGATCCACAATGGTGGCGCCCTTCCAGGTCATCCGCAGGCGAGGCTCCTCCGTTACCACGGCAACCACCGTAGCCTCCAGATTTTCCTTTTCCGCAGCGGCAAGGAAAGCATCCACATCCTCCGGGGACAGCACCACCGCCATCCGCTCCTGGGACTCGGAAATGGCCAGCTCCGTGCCGTCCAGCCCGTCATACTTTTTGGGCACCTTGTCCAGGTCGATGAGCAGCCCGTCCGCCAATTCGCCAATGGCTACGGACACGCCGCCTGCGCCGAAGTCGTTGCACCGCTTAATCAGCCGGGTCACATTGCCATCCCGGAAGAGCCGCTGGAGCTTCCGCTCCGTAGGGGCATTGCCCTTCTGCACTTCCGCACCGCAGGTTTCGATGGATTCCAGCTTGTGGGACTTGGAGGAGCCGGTAGCACCGCCGCAGCCGTCCCGGCCGGTACGTCCGCCCAGCAGCACAATCTTGTCCCCGGGCACGGGAGCTTCCCGGCGCACGTTCTTCTCCGGGGCTGCGCCCACCACAGCACCGATTTCCAGCCGCTTGGCCGCATAGCCCGGGTGATACATTTCATCCACCAGCCCGGTGGCAAGGCCGATCTGATTGCCGTAGGAGGAATAGCCTGCCGCCGCCGTGGTCACCAGCTTCCGCTGGGGCAGCTTGCCGGGCATGGTGTCCGCCACGGGTACCAGCGGATCCGCCGCACCGGTGACACGCATGGCCTGATACACATAGGTGCGGCCGCTGAGGGGATCCCGAATGGCACCGCCAATGCAGGTGGCAGCACCGCCGAAGGGCTCGATTTCCGTGGGATGGTTGTGGGTCTCATTCTTGAACATGAGGAGCCAGGGCTCTTCCTTCCCGTCCACATCCACCGGGATTTTGATGGAGCAGGCGTTGATCTCCTCACTCAGGTCAATGTTGGGGGTTTGCCCCGTCTTCTTCAGGTACTTGCCGCCCATGGTGGCAATGTCCATCAGGTTCATGGGCTTTTGCCGATCCCCGTAGACTTCCTTCCGGGCAGCAAGATACCGGCGGAAGGCCTTCTCCACTGCTGCCTTGCGGATATCCGCTTCATCAATGGTGGTCAGGAAGGTGGTGTGCCGGCAGTGATCCGACCAGTAGGTGTCGATCATGCGGATTTCCGTCAGGGTGGGGTCACGGTGCTCGCTGGCAAAGTAATCCCGGCAGAAAGCCAGGTCATCATCGTCCATGGCCAGGCCGTACTTGCGGACGAAGGCATCCACAGCCTGAGCATCCATGGCGGTAAAGCCCGTCAGGGTCTCCACGTGATCCGGTGTGGGATAGTGCTGCTGCAGGGTTTCCTTTTCCTTCAGGTCAGCCTCCCGGGCTTCCACCGGGTTGATCACATGCTTCTTCACCCGCTGCAGTTCCTCGGCTGTGAAATCCCCGTCCAGCAGGTAAATCCGTGCGCTGCGCACCGTGGGACGGCTGCACTGCCCCACCAGCTGAATGCACTCCTCGCAGGAGGCGGCACGCTGATCGTACTGTCCGGGGAGGAATTCCACTCCGAACACGGCACGGGCATCCTTCGGCAATTCGGTGTAGGTTACATCCACCTGAGGTTCGGAAAAGACCACCGGCAGGCACCGGCGGTACAGCTCCTCATCCACGCCCTCCACATCGTAGCGGTTCAGGAGGCGAAGCCCGGTGACGGTCTTGATTTGCAGAATGTGGCGAATCTCCCACAGCAGCTGCTTGGCTTCCACGGCGTAAGGGGCTTTCTTCTCTACATAAATGCGCTGTACGCTCATGCCTTCTTCTCCGTCCCTTCCAGTGCGGCCAGTCCCCGCTGACCGATGTCACGGCGCATTTGCCGGTTGGTAAAGTGAATCATGTCCGCTGCCTGATAGGCCTTGTCCACCGCTTCCTGCAAGGTGGGGGCCGTGGCAGTGACCCCCAGCACCCGGCCGCCGGCAGTCACAAGCCCCTCGGCTGTAGCCTTGGTACCTGCATGGTACACGGTAGCCAATTTGCCGGCTTCCTTCAGCCCGGTGATGGGATAGCCACTCTGGTAGCTTACCGGATAGCCCCCGGAGGCCAGCACCACACAGCAGGCCGCATCCGGGGAGAAGGTTACGTCCGTTTCCGCAAGGGTGCCGTTCACCGTGGCCTGCATGATGGTCAGCAGGTCGCTTTGCAAAAGGGGAAGTACCACCTGGGTTTCCGGGTCGCCGAAGCGGCAGTTGTACTCAATCACCTTGGGACCCTTGGGGGTCAGCATCAGGCCGAAGTACAGGCAGCCCGTAAAGGGACGGCCTTCCGCTGCCATGGCGGCAATGGTGGGCAGGAAGATTTCCTTCATGCACCGTTCAGCAATTTCCGGGGTGTAGCAAGGGTTGGGGGCAATGGTGCCCATGCCGCCGGTGTTCAGCCCTTCGTCATGATCCAGTGCCCGCTTGTGATCCATGCTGGATACCATGGGCTTGACGGTTTTGCCGTCGGTGAAGGCCAGCACGCTGACCTCCGGTCCGGTAAGGAACTCTTCAATAACCACCCGTGCGCCGGATGCACCGAACTTGGCTTCCTTCATCATGGAAGACAAGGCGGCCAGGGCTTCCTCCCGGGTTTGGCAAATGAGGACGCCCTTGCCCAGGGCAAGACCGTCTGCCTTCACCACAATGGGCATGTCCGCACTTTGCAGGTAAGCCGCCGCCTGATCATAGTCGTCAAAGGCGGCGTAGGCGGCGGTGGGGATGCCGTACTTGCGCATCAGATCCTTGGCGAAGACCTTGCTGCCCTCAATCATGGCGGCGTTCTTCCGGGGGCCGAAAGCAGGAATGCCCTTCTCCGCCAAAGCGTCCACCATACCAAGGCACAGGGGATCATCAGGTGCCACCACCACGAAATCAATGGCGTTTTCTGCCGCCCAGGCAGTGATGCCTTGAACGTCCGTGGCCTTGAAGGGCAGGCAGGTGGCAATGTCCGCCATGCCTCCGTTGCCGGGAGCGGCGTAGAGCCGGGTGACGGACTTGTTTTCCTTTAGCTTCAGGGCAATGGCGTGCTCTCGTCCGCCGCCGCCCACAAGGAGGATGTTCATACGGGTCACCCTGTGCCTGTGCAGACACAGTCCTTTC
>CAVGBO010000091.1:0-6064 GCA_963627465.1 Phocaeicola dorei | reverse complement strand
CCAAAGAAGACCTAGTGAAGCTCATCGTTGCCGAGTTCGACGTGGACGAGGACACGGCAGGCAAGGATCTGGACGAGCTGGTGGGGCAGTTCAGGGAGATGGGGGTTATGGAGGGGTGAAAGGCTCCTCCTCGGTGCAAAATCAAATCGCCTGATTCTAACACGAACGGATGTAATGAATGCATATCCTGATTCATTCAGATGAGTATTATCCAACGGCACAGGCCTGCGCCTATCGCATGGGGGTGCTGGCAGAGGCCTTCCTTCAGCAAGGGCATCAGGTGACGGTGGTTGCCAGCTCGGCTAATAGGGCAAACGGCACGACGGACAGGCGGCAGGAACGCATCCTGTATGCGCCAACCATTCGCATGAAAAAGAAGACCACCATCATGCGAATGCTGAATAACCTGAGCTTCGGCATTACTTCGGTTTTCACAGCAATACGTGCGGGCAAGGTGGATGTGGTCATCACCACTTCGCCTCCGCCGTTGGTAAGCTTCGGCGGCTGGCTCATTGCCCAGTGCAAGGGTGCCAAGCTGGTGTATGACGTGCGGGACATCTGGCCGGATGTAGCACTGGAAATGGGCAGCTTTGCCCCGGGCAGCTTCTACTGCAAGGTGTTCAGCCGCATCACTCGCTTTATGTACCGTCATGCGGATTGGATTACCACCGTATCCCCTGGCAAGGTAGAAAAGATTCGTCAGCATGTGATTGCTGCCGGTGGAAAAAAGTCAGATCCAAGCAAGGTGAAGCTGGTCGCTAATGGCTTTGATGAGCGAATCCTGGACAGTGCCATCGATGAAGCGTTGGTGAAGCAGTACGAGCTGGATCAGAAGTTCACCTGCGTCTATATCGGCAACATTGGTCTGGCACAAGGCCTAGGTGCATTGCTGGACATGGCAGCCAAGTCCAAGCATAAGGACGTGCAATTTCTGCTCTTCGGCAAAGGTGCTGAAAAAGATAAGTTAGCGGAAAAAGCTCAGGAAATGGGTCTTACCAATGTGAAATTCTGCGGCGTGCTGCCTCATGAGAAGGTCTTCACGCTGCTTTCTTATGCCAAGCTGAGTTTTATCCCGCTGAAAAGTGCCAAGATGAAAGATAGCATTCCCACCAAGGTCTATGAAGCATTGGGCATTGGCTGTCCTGTACTGCTGGCAGCAGAGGGCGATGCCTGCAAAATCGTTGAGGAAGCCCACATGGGACGATGCGTCTCTCCGGATCATCCCGAACAGCTTGCAGACGTTCTTGACGATATGGTGGAGCATCACGAAGTCTACAGTCAGCACCGCAAAGAAGCGCAGAAGCTGATGCGGGAGAAATATTCCCGCCAGCAAATCGCCTTGACCTTTGAACGGCAATTGGCTGAACTGGTGAAATAAGCAATAAATGAGGAATGTACCATGGTAAACGTAATCGGCCTCGGTTATATCGGTCTGCCTACGGCTTTGATGATGGCTTCCCACGGTGTGGATGTGGTTGGCACGGACTACAATCCTGAATTGGTGGCCACCCTGAATGCAGGGAAGACCACCTTCAAAGAAAAAGGACTGGATGAGCTCTTTACGGATGCCGTGAAGGGCGGTATTCGCTTCACCACGGAGTATCAGGTGACGGATACCTACATCGTATCCGTGCCCACGCCTTATGACAAGTTCAGCAAAAAGGTGGATGCCTGCTATGTGGTGGCTGCCGTCAAGAATGTGATGGAGGTCTGCCCCAAGGGTGCCACGGTGGTCATCGAGTCCACGGTTTCCCCGGGAACCATCGACAAGTATGTCCGCCCTGTCATCAAGGAGAACGGCTTTACCATTGGAGAAGACATCCATTTGGTGCATGCACCTGAGCGGATCATTCCCGGCAACATGGTGTATGAGCTGCTGCACAACAACCGCACCATTGGCGCAGACGAGCGAGAAATCGGCGAACAGGTCAAGAATCTTTACGGCTCTTTCTGCCAAGGAGAAATCGTGGTGACGGACATCCGCACGGCAGAGATGACCAAGGTGGTGGAAAATACCTTCCGTGCCGTCAATATCGCTTTCGCCAATGAGCTGGCAAAGATCTGCCGCCATGACGGCATGGATGTATATGAAATTATCAAGATCTGTAACATGCATCCCCGTGTGAACATCCTTCAGCCGGGTCCCGGTGTGGGCGGTCACTGCATCAGTGTAGATCCCTGGTTCCTGGTGGGCGACTATCCGAGCCTTGCCAAAGTCATCGATGAGTCCATGAAGACCAATGACGGCATGCCGGATTTTGTGCTGAACCGTATCTACGAAATCATGAAGGAAAAGGGACTGACCGACATCGGTCGTGTTGGCTTGTATGGCCTGACCTACAAGGAAAACGTAGACGACATGCGGGAATCTCCCACCCTGCAGTTGCTGGAAAGTCAAGAACGGCACCTTGCCCCCGGGTTGAAGGTCTATGATCCCTTCATTACCAAGGATGTGGTGGAGCATCAATATCATGACTTGGATGCTTTCCTACAAGATGTGGATCTAGTGGTCATCATGGTGAAGCATACCGAGATCCGTGAAAATGTCGCTAAGTTGGCCGACAAGGTTGTGCTGGATTGCCACAACATTATTGACCTGCCCGGCGTATATCACATCTGAGGAACGCATATGAAGAAAGTCATGCTCGTCTTCGGCACCCGTCCGGAGGCGATTAAAATGTGCCCATTGGTCAACGAGCTGAAGACTCGCCCAGAAATTCAGACCATTGTCTGTGTCACCGGGCAGCATCGGCAGATGTTGGATCAGGTGCTGGAAGCGTTTAGCGTTGTCCCGGATTATGATTTATCCATCATGAAGGATAAACAGACCCTGTTTGATGTGACGACCAACATCCTGAACAGCATCAAGGATGTGCTGGAAAAGGAGCACCCTGATGTGGTGCTGGTGCACGGCGACACATCCACCACCTTCGTGACAGCATTGGCGTGCTTTTACCTGCAAATACCTGTTGGACATGTGGAAGCAGGCCTCCGCACCTACAACATCTATAGTCCCTTCCCTGAGGAGTTCAACCGTCAGGCAGTGTCCATCATCAGCCGGTACAACTTTGCCCCTACTGAACTTGCCAAGCAGAACCTTTTGAAGGAAGGCAAGAATCCCGAGAGCATTTTTGTGACCGGCAACACAGCCATTGACGCGCTGAAAACCACTGTGCGCGAGGATTACACCCATCCCGAGCTGGACTGGGCGAAGGATAGCCGCCTGATTCTCATCACTGCGCATCGCCGCGAGAATCTTGGCGAGCCGATGCGGCACATGTTCAAGGCGATTCGCCGAGTCATGGACGAGCATCCGGATGTGAAGGCCATCTACCCCATCCACATGAACCCCGTTGTCCGCGAAACGGCAACAGAATTTCTCGGAGATGACGACCGAATTCACATCATTGAGCCGTTGGACGTGCTGGACTTCCACAACTTCATGAAGCGCAGCTACCTGATTCTCACCGACAGCGGCGGCATTCAGGAGGAAGCACCGTCCCTGGGCAAGCCCGTGCTGGTGATGCGTGACACCACTGAGCGCCCTGAAGGCATTGCGGCAGGCACGCTGAAGCTGGTGGGAACGGAGGAAGAGGTCATCTATGCAGAGTTCTCCAAGCTGCTGAATGACGATAAGGCATATGCGGAGATGGCGCATGCAGAGAATCCCTATGGGGATGGCAAGGCGTGCGTGAGGATTGCGGATGTGATCTGCCATGAATAACGAAATCGTAGAAACGCCAATTCGAGGAAAAGCACTCTGCATTTTTCCGAACGGAATGTTGCTTTGCTATCGCGGTGGTATTTTCACGTTGTACGAAACAGAAAGCTACGCCGTTATCCACAAGTTTTCACTACCGAATGGAAAACTCCGCAACACGCTAAGCAAGGCGCGAATTCTGGAACGCTTGCTTCACTGTGAAGCCCGCTGGGCGGTACCCATCAGTGTTGATGAAGCACTGATTTCCATGAACACAGGTATCTATCGCACAAATTGCAGGACAGGTGCCTACACGCATGAAAACGTGCCTGTGCAGGGCAAGCCTTTGGCAGCGGCTGTCCTACAAGGAATCATTGGCTTTGAAAATTCCGTCGTCATAGGCGATTACACATCCAATCCAGAACGCAAACCTGTCTCTCTGTATCAGCGTGATGGCGTTGGCAACTGGCGCTGTGCGTACACCTTCCCAGCGGGTAAAGTCAGACACATCCATGGCGTGTTTGCTAATCAGAAAGCACAAACGGTTTATATTTTAACAGGCGATGAAGACGGCGAATCTGGTATTTGGCAGGCAGAGGACAATTTCAAAACGGTGAAACCTCTGCTGATTGGCAGTCAACAGTACCGAGCGTGTCAGATGATTGCATCCGGCGACCAGGTGCTATACATGACTGATGCGCCGTCTGAAAAGAATGCCATCTATCAGGTTGCAAACGGCCATGCGGAAAAGCTAGCCGAATTAGAAGGCACCTGCATCTATGGTGCAGTGGTAGATGGCATCGGCGTGTTTTCGACCACATGTGAGCCGGATGCACATGCTAAGAATCGGCTGGATTACTGGCTAAGCAATAAGCCCGGTAAAGGTATCTGCGGAAGATCAGTGGGTGTGTTTACGCTGTCTGCGGATGGCAAACGAGAAGATGTAGCACAATTTGAACACGATGGCCTGCCGTTGAGGCTGTTCCAGTATGGGACAGTGACATTCACGAATGTGCAGGGCGGAATGGTGTACTTTTCAGCACACTGCGTAAAGAAGAATGCAGAACGAGTTTGTAAGCTGAATCTTTAACGAGAAGGAACAAACATGGCAAAGGCGATTGCGATTTTGATAGGATTTCTACCGAATCCAAGAATCTACAAGCGGATAGCTCTTGAGAAGCAAATCGGCAATGTTCACTTGATCTGCTGGGATCGTGGCAACAGCATGCTACAAGCACCTGTTGACGATGGTTACAAGTCTCACGTCATACAAGTAAAAGCTGGTGGGAATCCTCTCAAGCGTCTTATTCCTTATCAAATATTTAGTAAGCAAGCAAACAATCTGCTCAATCAGATTCAGCCGGATTTGGTGCATGTACAAGGATTAGATATGCTGAAAATCGCTTGTGCTTACAAGAAGCGCTCTGCCAAGCCGGTGCACGTTATCTATGAAGTGGCTGATCTTCATCGACTGTTGGTTGATCGGCAAACAACACCCACTGCGAAGTTGGCACAGAAGTATCTGCACTTTACAGAGCGTAAGTTTGAGAAGCAGTACGACCTGCTGGTGTTAACTTCCATGAAGTACTACGATGTTTACTTCACCGCATATGTTTCCAAAGACAAAGTATTGTACATGCCCAATGTACCAGATCTATCTGCCTTTAGTTCTTATCAAAAGAAGGTGGATGGTGAATTCTCTGCTGGCTATCTGGGTGCCGTTCGATATAAACAGCAGATGATTAATCTCATTAAAGCTTCTGAGCGTACAGGAGATCATGTTGTGATTGCTGGCTATGAAGATCAGCCGAATATTATCGAACCTATGTGTCAAGGCAACCCTAACATTGAATGGGTCGGCCGCTTTGACTTTAATAAGCAAGCTGCAGAACTCTATGGTAAATGTGATGTTATGTACTCGGTCTACGATGCCGACATGCACAACGTCCGCGTGGCACTGCCTAACAAACTCTACGAGGCAGTCTACTGTGAAATGCCGTTGATTGTGGCTAAGAACACCTATCTTGCACAAGTTGTGGAAGAGTGGGGCGTAGGCGTCGCGGTAGATCACAAGAGTGTAGATGAATTGGCAGATGCGCTGAAGGAACTTCGTGATAACAAGGCTCTGCGCGAACAGATTGCAGAAAACTGCAGGAAGCACAAGGGTGAGATTGACCTGCAGAGGTATAACGCCCAACTAAAGAACAAGATCGTTCAAATTCTAGGGCAAACAGACTGAGGAGACAAGATGAAACCTGTACTGGTGACGATTGATACAGAAGGTCATGACGGCGCTGATCCAATTCAGCACCTGATTTTTGGTGAGACGGCAGATGGCCGCTATGGCATTGAGCGCATCATGGA
>CAVGBO010000090.1:0-6115 GCA_963627465.1 Phocaeicola dorei | reverse complement strand
AGAAGCTCCACCCGGTGTGGGTGATTCTTTTCTCGGCGGTGGTGGGGATTGTTTTCGGGATGGAATGAGAATTTTTATGCAATTCCCATAACCTTTCTTGGGGGTGAACCCCCGAAGGTTTCCAAAGGGCGATCGGAAAGCCCTTTGGAATAAGCAAAATCTTATTTCTTGCAGGAAAGTCGAACCCTTGCATCGTACTTGAAAGATACTTCAAGGGGGCTTGACCGTCGCCCCCTTGACCCCTTCGGCGGTCGCCTTACAAGCAAGGCTTTGGGTATTGTTAGAGAAAAAATGCCTTTTCAAAAAAACTCAACTCCATCCGAAGGGGGCTGCGAAGGAGTCCAGAGGGCGACCGCAAAGCCCTCTGGAACAAGCATTATCAACTAGATGCAGGAAAGTCGAATCCCTGCATCTTTATTTTTCAACACTTTCCTAATAAAATGTTGAAAACCTTGCCCTTCCATTGAAAAGTAGCCAAGTTTTCGGACTAACTTTTCAGTGAAGCCATTCTATATGAGGGTTCGCAGGGGGCTTGACCGTCGCCCCCTTAAACCCCTTCGGCGGTCGCCTTACAAGCAAGGCTTTGGGTATTGCAAGAAAAAAGAACTTTTCAACACTTTTCTAATGAAATGTTGAAAAACGCATCTTTCCATTGAAAAGTAGCCAGGTTTTCATACCAACTTTTCAATGAAGCCTTTGCATTTTCCTCCCCGATGGGTTATACTATCCATTGAAAAGTAGCAGCGTCATCGTGCCAAGTTTTCAATGGAGGGCAGCATGGAAATCAAGCGGGATCGATATTTGAAGAAAATCATCTCCCTCATGTGGGATGGACAGATCAAGGTCATCACCGGCATCCGCAGGTGCGGCAAGTCCTACCTGCTGAATCAGCTGTTCCGGGATTATCTCCTCAAGGAAGGGGTGCAGGAGGATCACATCCTGTCCTTCGCCCTGGATCTGACCCGGGACATCCGCTACCGCAATCCCCTGGAGCTTGCCGCCCATGTGCGGGAAAAGGTGGAGCATAGCAGGGAGAACTACTATCTCTTCGTGGATGAAATTCAGCTGTCCGATGAGGTGCCCAATCCGTATAACCCGGCAGGCAAGAAAATCACCTTCTACGACGCTTTGAACGACTTGAAGTCCCTGCCCAATCTGGACATTTACGTCACCGGCAGCAATTCGAAAATGCTGTCCTCGGACATCCTCACGGAGTTTCGCGGGCGTGGGGATGAGATTCGTGTTCATCCCCTGTCCTTTGCGGAGTACTACGCCGCCGTGGGGGGCGAAAAGCAGGACGCCTTCGAATCCTACGCTTTTTACGGCGGTATGCCCCTGATCCTTTCCCGCCCCAATGACGGGGCGAAGATGCAATACCTGCAATCCCT
Source organism: Phocaeicola dorei (assembly GCA_963627465.1). GTDB lineage: Bacteria > Bacillota > Clostridia > Christensenellales > Aristaeellaceae > CAKUFA01. The sequence goes on along the minus strand of CAVGBO010000090.1, from coordinate 4,727 downwards.
GTTTTCCGAGGTTTACCTGAAGGACATTGTGGAGCGGAAGAAGATCAAGCGGGAAGACGTGCTGTCCGCCATTCTGGATTTGCTGTGCTCCTCCATCGGTTCCCTGACCAATCCCACCCGGGTGGCGGCGGCCATCAACACCATGCAGAAGCGGAGCGGGGAAAACGTGGTGGCCATCAACACCGTGAAAAATTACATGGATCACCTGGCGGATTCCTTCCTGTTTTCCGAGTGCCGCCGGTGGGATGTGAAGGGCAAGAACTATTTCGACTATCCCAATAAGTACTACTGCGAGGACATCGGCCTGCGGAATGCCCGCATTGGCTTCCGGCAGCAGGAAATGACCCACATCATGGAAAACATCATCTACAATGAGCTGATCCTTCGGGACTGCGCCGTGGACATCGGCATTGTGTACGACAGCGGGAAAAAAGGGCAGGGCGGCACGGAGTATGTGGCACGGGAGATTGACTTCATTGCCACGTCCGGCAGCAAGAAGACCTATATTCAGTCTGCCTATGCCCTGGGCACGGAGGAAAAGGCGGCAACGGAGAACAAGCCCTTTGCCCTTGTTGGGGATTCCTTCCCGAAGATGATTGTGCGGTATGATATTCGCAAGCGGTGGTATGATGAAAAGGGGATTCTCAACATTGGGGTCATGGATTTTTTGCTGGATGATAGCCTTGTGTGAAGTTTCCCAGAGGGCTTGACCGTCGCCCCCTGGACTCCTTTTTTAGGTTGAGGGTATTGCAAGTTAATAATATTCCTTTCATAACAAACTATCTTCATCCGAAGGGATGCACCCGAAGGGGTCAAGGGGGCGACCGGAAAGCCCCCTTGAAGCGACATCTAACGAACGAAAGGTTAACCCTAAAAGTATGGTGCCCGAAGGAGTCCAGAGGGCGATCGGAAAGCCCTCTGGAATAAACATCACGATTCAGATGCAGGAAACAAGACTTCTTGCATCTGCTTTTTCAACACTTTTCTAATGAAATGTTGAAAACTTCGCCATTCCATTGAAAAGTAGCCGCGTTTTCATCCCAACTTTTCAGTGAAGCCTTTGCATTTTCCTCCCCGATGGGTTATACTATCCATTGAAAAGTAGCAGCGTCATCGTGCCAAGTTTTCAATGGAGGGCAGCATGGAAATCAAGCGGGATCGATATTTGAAGAAAATCATCTCCCTCATGTGGGATGGACAGATCAAGGTCATCACCGGCATCCGCAGGTGCGGCAAGTCCTACCTGCTGAATCAGCTGTTCCGGGATTATCTCCTCAAGGAAGGGGTGCAGGAGGATCACATCCTGTCCTTCGCCCTGGATCTGACCCGGGACATCCGCTACCGCAATCCCCTGGAGCTTGCCGCCCATGTGCGGGAAAAGGTGGAGCATAGCAGGGAGAACTACTATCTCTTCGTGGATGAAATTCAGCTGTCCGATGAGGTGCCCAATCCGTATAACCCGGCAGGCAAGAAAATCACCTTCTACGACGCTTTGAACGACTTGAAGTCCCTGCCCAATCTGGACATTTACGTCACCGGCAGCAATTCGAAAATGCTGTCCTCGGACATCCTCACGGAGTTTCGCGGGCGTGGGGATGAGATTCGTGTTCATCCCCTGTCCTTTGCGGAGTACTACGCCGCCGTGGGGGGCGAAAAGCAGGACGCCTTCGAATCCTACGCTTTTTACGGCGGTATGCCCCTGATCCTTTCCCGCCCCAATGACGGGGCGAAGATGCAATACCTGCAATCCCTGTTTTCCGAGGTTTACCTGAAGGACATTGTGGAGCGGAAGAAGATCAAGCGGGAAGACGTGCTGTCCGCCATTCTGGATTTGCTGTGCTCCTCCATCGGTTCCCTGACCAATCCCACCCGGGTGGCGGCGGCCATCAACACCATGCAGAAGCGGAGCGGGGAAAACGTGGTGGCCATCAACACCGTGAAAAATTACATGGATCACCTGGCGGATTCCTTCCTGTTTTCCGAGTGCCGCCGGTGGGATGTGAAGGGCAAGAACTATTTCGACTATCCCAATAAGTACTACTGCGAGGACATCGGCCTGCGGAATGCCCGCATTGGCTTCCGGCAGCAGGAAATGACCCACATCATGGAAAACATCATCTACAATGAGCTGATCCTTCGGGACTGCGCCGTGGACATCGGCATTGTGTACGACAGCGGGAAAAAAGGGCAGGGCGGCACGGAGTATGTGGCACGGGAGATTGACTTCATTGCCACGTCCGGCAGCAAGAAGACCTATATTCAGTCTGCCTATGCCCTGGGCACGGAGGAAAAGGCGGCAACGGAGAACAAGCCCTTTGCCCTTGTTGGGGATTCCTTCCCGAAGATGATTGTGCGGTATGATATTCGCAAGCGGTGGTATGATGAAAAGGGGATTCTCAACATTGGGGTCATGGATTTTTTGCTGGATGATAGCCTTGTGTGAAGTTTCCCAGAGGGCTTGACCGTCGCCCCCTGGACTCCTTTTTTAGGTTGAGGGTATTGCAAGTTAATAATATTCCTTTCATAACAAACTATCTTCATCCGAAGGGATGCACCCGAAGGGGTCAAGGGGGCGACCGGAAAGCCCCCTTGAAGCGACATCTAACGAACGAAAGGTTAACCCTAAAAGTATGGTGCCCGAAGGAGTCCAGAGGGCGATCGGAAAGCCCTCTGGAATAAACATCACGATTCAGATGCAGGAAACAAGACTTCTTGCATCTGCTTTTTTCCACATATCTCGATAAAATGTTGATAACGCATTTTTTCATTGAAAACTTTCCGCTTTTTCATCCCAACTTTTCAGTGAAGCCTTTCTCTTCCCTTCATTGCGCAACCAAGCAATTTGTGGTATGATAAAGCCAGTTCATTCCGCCTGTACGGCGTGATAGGGAGGCTCGGTTCATTCATGGAAGTGATCACTACCGCTGCGCTGAAGGAGCGCCTGCAGGAGCTGCAGGGACATGAGGTCTGCCTGCAGGGCTGGATTCGCAATCACCGCAAGCAGAAGAATATGGGCTTTATCGACTTCTTCGACGGCACCTGCTTCAAGAATCCCCAGGTGGTGTACGATACCGGCATTGCGGACTATGCCCAGGTATCCACCCTGCACGTAGGCGCAGCCGTAACGGTGTGCGGCACGGTGGTGCCCAGCTACAAGGATCCCACTACCCCGGAGATTCAGGCCAAGACCATTGTGCTGGAGGGGGACTGCCCGGAGGATTATCCCCTGCAGCCCAAGCGGCACAGCGTGGAATATCTGCGGGAGATCGCCTACCTGCGCCCCCGGACCCGCCTGTTCCAGGCCGTGTTCCGTGTCCGCTCCGTGGCCAGCATGGCCATCCACACCTATTTTCAGGATCGGGGCTACCTGTACGTGCACACGCCCCTGATCACCGCCAACGATGCTGAGGGCGCAGGCAATACCTTCACCGTCACTACCCTGAAGCCCGGGCAGGATTCCAAGGAGGATTTCTTCGGCAAGCCCACCGCCCTGGCAGTGACCGGCCAGCTGGAGGCGGAGACCTTCGCCATGGCCTTCTCCAAGGTGTACACCTTCGGCCCCACCTTCCGGGCGGAAAACAGCAATACCAAGACCCATGCGGCGGAATTCTGGATGATCGAGCCGGAAATCGCCTTCTGTGATATTCATCAGCTCATGGACATTGAGGAGGATTTCCTCAAGTTCCTGGTGAAGACCGTGCTGGAGAAGTGCCCCGACGAGCTTGCCCACCTGGACAAGTACACCGGCGGCGGCTTGCTGGACAAGCTGAACGCCCTGGCCACCTCCGGCGCAGCCCGGGTGACCCATGAGGAGGCCATCACCATCCTCCGCAAGGCCATGGAAAACGGCTACAAGTTCCAGTTCGAGCCCAAGTATGGGGAAGATACCGCCAAGGAGCACGAGAAGTACCTGACGGAGGAATACTTCCACTCCCCCGTGTTCGTTTACGACTGGCCCAAGGACATCAAGGCCTTCTACATGTATCAGAACCCGGACGGGAAGACCGTGGCGGCCGTGGATCTGCTGGTGCCCGGCGCCGGGGAATTGATGGGCGGCTCCCAGCGTGAGGATCGGTATGATCTGCTGGTGAAGCGGATGGACGAGCTCCACATCTCCAAGGAGCAGATGTACTGGTATGTGGATCTTCGCCGCTTCGGCGGATGCACCCATTCCGGCTTCGGCATGGGCTTCGAGCGGCTGCTGATCTACCTCACCGGCGTGGACAACATCCGTGACGTGATCCCCTACGCCCGCACGCCCATGAATTGCGAGTTCTAAGCGTAAGCGCATATGTTGCGAGAGGGTGGCAACCGCTTTGCAAAGCGGTTATCCCCCCTCTCGCGCTCTCCCCCTTTCCCGAAACTTTCATTGGGAAAGGGGGTTTTCTTTCGGGGGCGATGCCCCCGGAACCCCCCGCCTGCGGGCAAGCGTCTTTGTGGGTTTCCTGTTTTTTTCGTTGGTGTTTGTTCCAAGGGGGCTTTCCGATCGTTCCGCAACCTCAATCGTCGCAAGCTACGCTTGCTCGTTTCGGTTGATGCGTTCGCGGCTGCTATACACGCCACTGGCGTGTAGCCGCTCACTTACCCCTTGACCCCTTCGGGTGCATTCCTTAGAAAGGTTGTGAGTAATGTAAGGTAAAATCATTTATACTTACATAAAAGAACCCCTTCATCCGAAGGGGCGGCGAAGGGGTTTAAGGGGGCGACCGCAAAGCCCCCTTGAACAG
>CAVGBO010000089.1:0-6386 GCA_963627465.1 Phocaeicola dorei | reverse complement strand
CCGCAGCATTTCAATGACCTGACGGCGAACCTCCGCCTTGTCCGTTACACCACGTAAGGTCAAGCCTTCACCAATGATTTCCTCAATGGTCATACGAGGGTTCAGGGACTCAATGGGGTCCTGAAAGATCATGGCAATGTTGCTGGTCAGGAATTTCCGCTTTTCACGGGTCATGGGACCAGTGATTTCTTTCCCATCAAAGAACACCTGTCCACTGGTCGGGTCATAAAGGCGAATGATGGAACGGCCGGTGGTCGTTTTGCCGCAGCCGCTTTCGCCTACGAGACCAAAGGTTTCAGCGGGATGGATGCCGAAGGAAACGTCATTCACCGCATTCACGGTCATGCGCTTTTTCCCGCGCCCCGTGGTGAAGGACTGGCAAAGATGCTTGACCTCCAGAATATAGTTATCATTGGACATTCTTTGCCGCCTCCTTCATGCGCTTAATACGATCCTGAAGCTGCTGGGGCATTTCGATTTTCGGAGCCTTGGGGTGCAGCAGCCAAGTAGCAGCCAAGTGGGTATCGGACAGACGGAAGAAAGGAGGTTCCTTTTCCGTGTCAATCTTCAGTGCATACTGGTTGCGGGGGGCGAAGGCGTCGCCGACCGGGGGATAAATCATGTTGGGCGGTGTGCCGGGAATCGCCATCAGCCGATCCTTGGTCTGCAAATCAGGCATGGAGGACAGAAGTGCCCATGTGTAGGGATGGGCAGGCTCAAAGAAGATTTCCTCTGCCGTGCCCGTTTCCACAATGCGGCCGGCGTACATAATGTTTACCCGGTCTGCCATGTTGGCCACAACGCCCAGGTCGTGGGTAATGAAGATAACAGACAGATGCCGTTCCTCACGGATGCGATTGATCAGTTCCAGAATCTTCGCCTGCACCGTAACGTCCAAGGCGGTGGTAGGTTCATCGCAAATGAGAATTTCCGGATCTCCAGCCAAAGCAATAGCAATCACAATTCTCTGCCGCATGCCGCCGGAGAATTGGAAGGGATACTGGTTAAATCGACGCTCTACATCCGGGATGCCCACGGCTTCCATCAGTTCCAGTGCACGCTTCTTGGCTTCATCATGGTGCAAGCCCTTCTTATGGAGCACCTCGGTAATTTGCTTGCCTACTTTCATGATGGGGTTCAGGGCAGACATAGGATCCTGGAATACCATGCCGATGCGGTGACCACGAATTTCGTGCATGTGGTCTTCATCAATTTTTGTCAGATCCATGCCGTCATAAAGGATACGGCCACTGTCAATCATGGCGTTGGGGGCAAGAATGCCCATAATGGTTTTGGTAGAAACGGACTTGCCGGAACCGCTTTCGCCAACAATAGCCACGGTTTCGCCACGCTTCAGGTCAAAACTGACACCGCGCACAGCCTGCACAATGCCGCCATACGTGCGGAAAGAAACCCGCAAATCCTCCACACGCAGGATCACATCATCCGGCATGGCTTCTGTAGTTTTTACTTCATTTGCCATCTGGTATCACGCATCCTCTCCGCGTCTGGTAGGATCCATTGCATCCCGCAGTCCGTTAGAAAATAGGTTGAAAGCAACCATCAGCAGGGAAATCAGCACTGCAGGGAACAAGGTCTGATAAGGATACTGCAGCAGCACGCTCTGACCGGTGGACAGTAGGGTGCCGATGGAGGGTTCCGGGGGCTTGATGCCCAGGCCAATGTATGCCAGGAAGGACTCGGAGAAAATGGCACCGGGAATGGCAATCATGGCACGGGTGATCAGGGGACCAACCGTGTTCGGTAGGATATGCCGGAAAATTAGCTTCCGGTCAGGCACGCCCAGGGTTCGAGCAGCAAGCACATATTCACGTCCCTTGAACCGATAGAACTGGGCACGAATCAGTCGAGCTGTGCCAATCCAGCCGGTAACGGTCAGTGCCAGAATGATGGAGAACATGCCGGAGCCAAAGAGAATCATGAACAGAATGGTGACCACAATGTAAGGCAGGCCATCCAGCACCTCGGCAAAGTGGGTCATGATCATGTCCACCTTGCCGCCGTAGTATCCGGCAATGGATCCGTAAATCACGCCAATAATCACGTTGGTCACAACGGAAATGAAGGCGATAAGCAGAGAGATTCTTGTGCCCTTGAACAGTCTGGTCAAAATATCTCGACCCAGGTAGTCCGTGCCGAACCAGTGGTATTCACCTTCCGGCACACCGCAGTAGGCATAGTAGTCCACCTTCACGTCTACCACAGTAACACCCTTAGCGTCGTATTCGTTGACAATTTCAAGGACGCTGCCTTCCGGGAAACGGCTGGTGTTTTCCAGAGAAGATTTTTTGCGGTTGGTCAGCACCATGGTGCCGTCCGCAATGCCCAACTTCTCCAGCAGCGGAATTTTTGGCGGCAGATTCTTCTGGCTTACATTCTGCTGGGTATAGGAATAGCCCGTAATGTTAGGCACAACAATCGCCAGCGCAATGATAATCAAAATAATGGTCAGTGAAACCATGGACAGCTTGCTCTTCCGCAGCCGCTGCCAAGCGTCCTTGTAAAAGCCGATGGGTTCTGTTTTGAACTCTTCATCATGGAACTGAACCTCACCGAGAGGCGCAAAGTCCTCCTCCGGGATGTTGGCCAGCTCTTCCGGGAGATGATTGCGGTCTTCAATAATCATTACTTACCACCTCCCACACGAATTCGAGGATCAATAATGCCATAGGAAATGTCTACAATCAAGATGGTGAACAGGGAAATAGCGGAGTAGAAAATCAGCAATGCAACCGTCAGGAAATGGTCGCCTGCCAAGATGGAGTCAATGAGCAAACCGCCCATGCCAGGCACGGCAAACATTTTCTCCACCACAAGGGAGCCGCCCATAATGCCGGTAATCATGGGAATGATGGTGTTAGCAATGGGCACAAGGGAGTTGCGGAAAGCGTGTTTGACCGTAGCTTCCGTACGGGTCAGACCCTTGGTACGGGCAAGCAGCAGGTACTCGGAGGAAAGGGTTTCAATCAGTTCGCCACGAAGGTACCGGGCGATGGAAGCGATCGGTCCCAATGCCAGGGCAATAATGGGAAGAACCATGGAGTACAGCTGACCAGCAAAGGACGTAGTCTGGGAATCATACAGGGTAGGGAAGATGGGCCACAAGTACGTAAAGCAATACTGCAACAGGGATGCAAATACGAAGGATGGCACCGATATACAGATCACAATTAAAAAAGATAGGATATTGTCCGTCATTTTGTTGCGCTTCAGCGCAGCCCATGTACCGACAATAATGCCTAGAGGAATCGAAATCAAAAGTGAGAAAATGTTCAGCACAACGGTAGGGGGAATACGAATGGACAGAATTTCAAAAACATCCAAACCGGGACGAACCTTGACCGATGTACCAAAGTCGCCGCGAGTCACAATGCCCTCGATAAAATAATAGTACTGTGCAAGCATGGGCTCATGCAGGTGCATTTCTGCTTCCAGCTTCGCCTGAATTTCAGGAGAAACTTCAGGGTTTTCGAAGATGCTCATGGGCATCAGTCGAATGACCCAAAAAGAAAGGGTCATTACGAGAAACAGCGTCAGCAGCATGGCACCAATCCGGCCAAGGACATACTTAAACATCAAGGCCCTCCACTCTTGCCGTGGAACCGCGGATAAGTCAGTTCGTTAAGGCAGTGTTTTATCAAATGGTATAGGTGCATGGATGCACCGAAACTCGGCACATCCATGCACCTGAAACGGGAAATTACTCGGCAATGTCACCAAACATGGTGCCCCAGCCGATGCCGGGAATGTAGGTCTGCACAGGGAGAACCAGACGATCGGAGAACATCTGATACTTGATTTCCTGCACCATGGGGATATTGATAACCTTTTCCAGGTAAACCTCTTCCAGCTTTGCGGTTTCTTCCAGCATCTTGGTGTAGTCGCCCTTCACGGAATCTGCTACTGCATATTGCTCTTCAAACTCTGCATCCAGGAAGTTGTTCGGGTGAGAAGCGTAGGAGCTCAGGTAGTAGTAGAAGCAAGCGTAGGGATAGGTACGGGCAGCACCACGAGACCAGTCGTTGGGGGACAAATCCCAAGTGTCGGTGGTCTTCTTGTAGTCCGTGGTGGACATGCCAGCGTAGGTGACGATCTTAATCTGCAGCTTGCCCTCGAAGATGACGGGGAACTCTTCCATCAGGTATTCGGCGGTAGCCTTCCAAGCAGAGTCAGATTCGTTGAAGGCCATGGTCAGGGTGATAACGGTATCCTCGGATACGCCGCACTCTTCATAAGCCTTGGCCAAATATTCGCGAGCCAGCTCAGGATTGTAGCCGTAGGGACCCCAAGATTCCACCAATGCGGTCACAGCCTTGCCATATTCGCTTTCACGATAGGTCAGGCGAGACTCACTCAGTATGCCGGCCTGCCCGTTGACATAGGTGCCGCTGGGCTCCTGATAACCGAACAGGTCGTGAGCGATGACTTCACGGTTCATGGCGTGATACAGTGCCTTGCGGTAGTTGATGGAAGCAGTAATGGGATTCTCGGGATTCTTGCAGTTGACATCGATGTGATACACGGTGGCGGAAGGATATTCCACTGTGCGAGGATCATCGATATAGGTTTCAATGGTGTTGGCGTCAGGAGTGAAATCGTCCAACAGGCCCTGCTCCCACAGCTCAACGCGGGCGTTCATCTCGGGAATGATCCGAACTTCTACGGTATCATAGTGGAACAAATCACTCAGCCAATAGTCACTGTTCTTCTTGTAAATCTGAATGGAGTCATAGGTCCAGGTATCGAGCGTGTACGGACCACAGCTCATCCAAGTATCCAAGGAGGTACCGTAGGTGGTAGAGGTGCGATCCTCGTTCATGCCGGCTTCATAGAGGGGCTCGTACACGGGGCCGCTAGCACGGTTGGTGAAGTGAGCGCAGACATCAGTCAGACTGTTAGCATCCACCGTGTGGATTTCTAGGGTATAGTCGTCAATCTTCTTGATGCCTACATCATCCCAGCTGACGGTGTTGCTGGTGCCCTGACGGCTGTATTCCTTGGCGTTCACAATGGTGATGTTGTAGTCGCCAATGAAGTCGGCCATCTTGTTGGCAAGAATGGGGTCGAGGATCATCTGATAGGAGTAGATCATGGTGTCCGCATTGATGGGGTCACCATTGCTCCAGTGAGCTTCGGGACGTAGCTTAATCTGCCAGGTGTAATCGTCAATCTTAATAGGCAACTCAGAGGCAATATCGCCAATGTAATGATAGCCCATGCCATCATCATCCGGCACTGCACGGAACAGGAAAGCAGAGCAATAGCTCAGCGGCGTTTCCAGCGACGTCTCAACGGAGTCATGGGCGTTCAGGACGGGACTGTCACTGGTCATGTAGGTGCGGTACACCTTTTCGGCGGTTTCACCCTCTGCGCCTGCGGCAGAGAAGCAGGTCAGCAAAAGTGCTGCTGATGCGATGAGGGATACCAGTCGTCTCAGTTTCACAGAAACCACTCCTATCGGAAGATTTTTATGCAAAGGATGCCTTGAAGCACCCGTGCATACGCTGGAAAAAGTCACACCATGCGGATGGCCAGCACGGTAAGCACCAAAGCAAGCACCATGAGGATACCGCCGCAGATCATCAGCATGGACACATCGTTGTGCACGGGACGCTCATTGCGGTACTTCAGATACTCGTCCTTGGCATGGGAGGATTTCATAGGCCTGTTGGCAATCAGCCTTCGTAAGGATTTCAATCCCCATGTAAAGGAAGTGAAAGCACGCATATTGCCAAGTAACCGAATCAATCCCCAGATGAGAAAAACAGATGCCTGTGCAAAGACCAGATCAGCAGCGAAGGTAAGCACCGGTGATGATCGGCGGATGCCCAGGTATACGCCGGGAACAGCACCAATCACTAGAAGCACCAATGCCGTCTTCCAAAAACCGCGCCATGATAGACGCTGCTGCATGATCTAACCTCCACTCAGCAAGTAGGATAGGCAAAGCGGTCCAGTCGTGCTGGCTGAACCGCTCTGTTCGTTACTATCATAAACCATTTTGCGTATAAATACAAGTCTTTTTTGTATTTCGATTGTTCTCTTTTATTGATTTCTTTACGAAAGTGTTTCGGCTTCTGTATAAGCCGTCCTTTGAACGTGAACAGCAAAGGCAAGTCGTTCAACCGCTTGACCTTTTTCACTTTGCTGTTTTTCATGAAAATGGAGCTCCTGAGCCTGTTGAGAATGGCACGCTTGGGATGGGAACATTTCGACAAAAATATGCAACATGCATAAATAAAAGATGGTGGAGTGGCCTGCGTAAAATGATGATCAGATGATATTGTTCGGATTCTTGGTAAAAGCGGGCGGTAAAAGCTATTTTCAAAAGGGAGAGGAAACAGGCCGATTACCAACCTACGCAC
>CAVGBO010000088.1:0-6454 GCA_963627465.1 Phocaeicola dorei | reverse complement strand
CCTCAATCGTCGCAAGCTACGCTTGCTCGTTTCGGTTGATGCGTTCGCGGCTGCTTTATGCGCCACTGGCGCATAGCCGCTCACTTACCTCTGGACTCCTTCGCAGCCCCTTCGGAAGCGGCAATCCTCAAAAGCTAGGCTTCGCAGGGGGCTTAAACGGGTCGAAGACCCTCGCCCCCTGCACCCCTTCGGCGCTCCTTCGGATGGAGATGACGTCTACCGAAAGAAATGATGCAGGGCTTCGACTTCCTTGCAAGAAATAAGGTTTTGATTATTCCAGAGGGCTTTGCGGTCGCCCTCTGGACTCCTTCGCCCTTCGGGCGTGGGGAGATTTGTGTTAGCAAAAAATCTCTTCATTTGCACGTCTCTGGGACACAAATTTTCATCATCTAAACGTCCAGATGCTTTTCGGGGAGAGCGACTGTTCCAGCTGGTTTTCGGGTGGGTGCGGGAGGGGCTTTTGCCTCAAAAGCCGCCTCCCGCAAAATCCTCGTCGTTTCCCGTTCCCCGACTGTTTTTTCTCCGTCTTTTCGTTGACAGGGGGGGAAGAGCGTGCTATACTGGGTGCAATTTCATACGGACAGCATTGTCCCATGAAAGGCTGTGAAAAGCAAAAGTAACCGGGGACTGAACCTTGTGAGAGAGCCGCGTGAAGGTGCAAGTGCGGCAGGTGCAGCCGGTGAAAGAACAGCTTGGAGCCGCCGCCCGAAAGGCATCAGCTGACTAGGCGCGGACGGGAGAAGCCCGTAACAGCTTCAGGCAATCAAGGGTTGCCGGAGAGAGACTCTCACAGGAGAGTCGAATTTTGGGTGGTACCGCGTAAGATGGTCGTCTTTCGCCCCATGGATGGGGTGAAGGGCGCTTTTTTATTGCACGGGATGCCTGAGGAGGAACAGAAATGCAACGGACACATTATTGCGGCGCATTGCGCACGGCGGATATGGGGAAGCGAGCCACCTGCTGCGGCTGGGTGCAGACCAAGCGGGACATGGGCGGCGTCATCTTCCTGGATGTGAAGGATCGGGAAGGCGTGCTGCAGGTGGTGTGCGATCAGCAGTACCTGGGGGATGAAGCCTTCCACCTGGCGGAAGGCGTGCACCTTCAAAGCGTGGTGCAGGTGGAAGGGGAAATCCGCCACCGGGATGAAAGCACCTATAACCCCCGCCTGGCCACCGGCGAGGTGGAATTGAAGGCGGAAAAGCTGACCATCCTGTCCCAGGCCAAGACCCTGCCCTATGCCATGGACGAGAACGCCCACGTTCGGGAGGAGCTGCGGCTCAAGTATCGCTACCTGGACATTCGCCGGCCGGAAATGCAAAAGGCGCTGAAGTTCCGGCACAAGGTGCAGCGGGCGGCGGAGGACTTCCTGGACGAAGCAGGCTTCTGCCAGGTGGAGACCCCCATGCTGTGCAAGTCTACCCCCGAGGGGGCACGGGATTACCTGGTGCCCAGCCGGGTGCATCCGGGCACTTTCTACGCCCTGCCTCAGAGCCCTCAAATCTTCAAACAGCTGCTGATGGTAGGCGGCATGGATCGGTACTATCAGGTGGCACGGTGCTTCCGGGATGAGGATCTCCGGGCGGATCGGCAGCCGGAGTTCACCCAGGTGGATATGGAAATGTCCTTCGTGGATCAGGAGGATATTCTCCAGCACCTGGAAAAGCTGTTCAAGCACATCTTCGCTGCCACCATGGGCAAGGAGATCGACTACGACTTCCCCCGGCTCACCTGGTACGAATCCATGGATCTCTACGGCTGCGACAAGCCGGATCTCCGCTTCGGTATGCAGATCAAGGACGTCACCGACCTGGCAGGCAAGTGCACCTTCTCCGTGTTCCGCAAGGCGGTGGATGCAGGGGGCAAGGTTCGGGCACTGAACTGCAAGGGCTGCGCCGAGAAGTTCACCCGCACCACCATCGAAACCCTGACGGATCACGCCATCAAGTGCGGTGCTAAGGGCATGGCGTGGATTCTGATTCATGAAAATGGGGAGATCAACTCCATCCTGCAAAAATATTTCACCAAGGCGGAATGGGCAGAGCTGCTTCGCCTGCTGGATGCGGAGGAAGGGGACTTCATCCTCTTCTGTGCCGATAAGTTCGATGTGGTGTGCCGCACCCTGTGCGCCCTCCGGCTGGAGGTGGGCGATATGCTGGGTCTCCGCCCCAAGGACGATTATCAATTCTGCTTCGTTACCGATTTCCCCCAGTTCGAGTGGTCGGAGGAGGAAAAACGGTACATGGCCATGCACCATCCCTTCACCATGCCCTATGAGGAGGATCTGCCCTACCTGATGACCGACCCCGGCCGGGTTCGCTCCCAGGCCTATGACGTGGTGCTCAACGGCACCGAGCTGGGCAGCGGCTCCATCCGCATCCACCGCAGCGATGTCCAGTCCCTTATGTTTAAGGCACTGGGCTTTACGGAGGAAAGTGCCCGGCAGCGGTTCGGCTTCCTGATTGACGCCTTCCAGTACGGCACGCCTCCCCACGGGGGCTTCGCCTTCGGACTGGATCGGCTGACCATGCTGCTGCTGGGGGCGGATAGCCTCCGGGACGTGATCGCCTTCCCCAAGGTGCGTGACGCCTCCGACCTGATGACCGGCGCGCCGGATTATGTGGATCCCGAACAGCTGGAGGTGCTTCAGCTGGGGGTTGCCGCCGGGCAGGAGGAACGCCGTCAGGTGCGGAAAAAGCCCCAAATGGCGGTGAAGCAGGTGGCGGAGCTGGCCAAGCTGGCACTGAGCGAGGAAGAGGAAGCCCGCATGGGGGATGAGCTGAACGCCATCCTGTCCTTTGCGGAAGCCCTGCAGAAGGTGGACACCACCGACGTGCCCATGACCGCCCACGTGATTCCTACGGAAAACGTGCTCCGGGAGGACGTGCCTTCCCCCTCCTTTGACCGGGAGAAGCTGCTGATGAACGCCCCCACCCGGACGGAAACCTGCCCCACCGTGCCCAAGACCTTTGACTGAAAGGAGGATTCCACCCATGGAAGCCATTGAAAAAATGACGCTGAAAGAAATGTGCGATGCACTGAAGACCGGGGAAACATCCTCCCGGGCACTGACGGAGGAATGCCTTGCACGAATCCATCAGGTAGAAGACAAAGTGGGCGCCTTCGTGACCATCACGGAGGAGGAAGCCCTGAAGCAGGCCGACGAGGCGGACAAGCGCCGGGCAGCGGGGGAGAAAGTCCATCCCCTGTGCGGCGTGCCTGTGGCGGTGAAGGATAACATCTGCACCGAAGGGGTGAAGACCACCTGTGCCTCCAAGATGCTGGAGGACTTCATCCCCCCCTATAGTGCCACCGTGTGGGAAAAACTGCAGGCAGCGGGCTGCGTCATGCTGGGCAAGACCAACATGGATGAGTTCGCCATGGGCTCCACCACGGAGAACAGCGCCTTCCATCCCACCCACAATCCCCATGATGTAAGCCGTGTGCCCGGCGGATCTTCCGGCGGCAGTGCGGCATGCGTAGCGGCAGGGGAAGCCCCCCTGGCCCTGGGCAGCGATACCGGCGGCTCTATCCGGCAGCCGGCAGCCTTCTGCGGCGTGGTGGGCATGAAGCCTACCTACGGCATGGTGAGCCGGTACGGACTGGTGGCCTTCGCCTCCTCCCTGGATCAGATCGGTCCCATGACCCGCACCGTGGAAGACAACGCCCTGGCACTGGATGCCATCGCCGGGTATGACCGGCGGGACACCACCAGCGTGAAGCGGGGCTACACCCCCATGAACCGGCAGATGAAGGACGGGGTGCAGGGGCTGACCATCGGCTTGCCCCGGGAAATGTTCGCCGAAGGCCTGTCCGGCAGCGTCCGCAAGGCGGTGATGCATGCGGCGGATACCCTGAAGGACATGGGCGCCAAGGTAAAGGAAGTGTCCATCCCCTCCCTGGCCTACGCCCTGCCTGCCTACTACGTGCTCTCCAGCGCAGAGGCCTCCAGCAACCTGGCACGGTTCGACGGCGTGCGCTACGGCCACCGTGCCAAGGAATACGCCGACCTGGAAGAGCTGTACGTGAAGAGCCGCAGCGAGGGCTTCGGCGCAGAGGTCAAGCGGCGGATTCTGCTGGGCACTTACACCCTGAGTGCGGGCTACTTTGATGCCTATTATAAGAAGGCGCTGCAGGTGCGCACCCTGGTCATTCGGGATGTGGAGCAGGTGATGCAGCAGTGCGATGCCCTCCTGGGACCCGTTGCCCCCACCACCGCCTATAAGCTGGGGGAAAAGACCATGACTCCCTTGGAAATGTATCTGGGGGATATTCATACCGTGCCGGTGAACATTGCCGGGATTCCTGCCCTGTCCATGCCCTGCGGATCTGACGACAAGGGCATGCCGGTGGGCTTGCAGCTCATGGGCAGCACCTTCTCCGAGCCCATGCTGTACCGCATTGGCTATGCGCTGGAAGGGGCACTGGGTCAGGTATGCAAGGAGGTGCGTCTGTAATGGCTGCATGGCGAATGATGGACGGATACGAAATGGTCATCGGTCTGGAGGTGCACGTGGAGCTGAAGACGAAGACGAAGATCTTCTGCTCCTGCGAAACCACCTTCGGCGCAGAGCCTAACACCCAGTGCTGCCCGGTGTGCATGGGCTTCCCCGGCACGCTGCCGGTACTGAATCAGCAGGTGGTGCACTATGCGGTGCTGGCAGGCCTGGCCACCGGCTGCACGATTGCCCGGTACTCCAAGCAGGATCGGAAGAATTACTTCTACCCCGACCTGCCCAAGGCGTACCAGATCAGCCAGTATGATCTGCCCCTGTGCATTGGCGGTCATCTGGAGGTGGAGACCCCGGAAGGGGCGAAGACCATCGGCATTACCCGGATTCACATCGAGGAGGATGCAGGCAAGCTGGTGCACGACCCGGAAAAAGGGACCCTCATCGACTGCAACCGGTGCGGCGTGCCCCTGATTGAGATTGTGTCCGAGCCGGACATCCGCACCCCCCAGGAAGCGGTTGCCTACCTGCAAAAGCTGAAGGCGGTCATTGCCTACACCGGCGTCAGCGACTGCAAGATGAACGAAGGCTCTCTCCGCTGCGACGTGAACCTGTCCATCCACAAGCCCGGTGAGCCCTTCGGCACCCGGACGGAGATGAAGAACCTGAACTCCTTCCAGTCCGTGCAGCGTGCCATTGAGGAGGAATATCGCCGGCAGGTGGAGGCGGTGCGCAAGGGAGAGGCCATTGTGCAGGAGACTCGCCGCTTTGACCAGCAGACGGGGAAAACCACCGCCATGCGCCGGAAGGAGAACGCCAACGACTACCGTTACTTCCCCGACCCGGACCTGGCGCCCATTGTTCTCGCCCCGGATCTGGTGGAAAAGTGGGGGAAGGAGCTGCCCAAGCTGCCCGATGAGCGGAAGGCCAGCTACATCCGTGAATACGGCCTGACCTCCTATGCGGCGGAGCAGCTGGTCAGCGACAAGGCGCTGGCGGACTACTTCGAGACCGCCGCCCAGTACACCCCTGCGGTGAAGACCCTGGCCAACCTGATGATCACGGAAGTGTTCCGCCTCCTGGAAGGGGAAAGCACCCTGATCCCCATTGCACCGGCGCACCTGGCGAAGATTGCCGCCATGGCGGAGGAGAATGTGATCAACAGCGGCGCCGCCAAGAAGATGGTGGCTGCCCTGTGGCTCAAGGATGAAGACCCGGAGGCCTATGCTGAGCGGGAGCATTTGCGGCAGATCAATGACCCGGCAGTGCTTGCCGCCTACGTGGAGGAAGCCGTGTCCGCCCACCCGGACATGGTGGAAAGCTACCGCAAGGGCAAGGTGAACCTGAAGAAGGCGCTTATGGGCGCCGCCATGGGTCTGTCCGGCGGCATGGCCAACCCGGTGCTGCTGCAAAAGCTGATGGATGAAAAGTTGGATACGTGATGATTTTGCGAGAGGGTGGCAACCGCTTTAGACAAAGCGGTTATCCCCCTCTCGCGCTCTCCCCCTTTCCCGAAACTTTCATTGGGAAGGGGGTGTTTTTTCGGGGGCAAGCCCCCGGAACCCCCTTGTCTCTTTCCTTGCAATCCCCATAATCTTTCTTGTAAGGCGACCGCCGAAGGAGTCCAGAGGGCGACCGGAAAGCCCTCTGGAATAAACAAAACCCAAGCTATGCAGGTAGAGTGTCCACTTGCACAATCTTCGTTATGCCAATCAAGGGGGCTTTCCGGTCGCCCCCTTGAATAAACATTATCGAGAACAAAGATGTCCCCCAAAAAATGCTTGCCCGAAGGGTTCCAAGGGGCGACCGGAAAGCCCCTTGGAAGTAACGCTAACGAAAAGAAATAGGAAACCCTAGTAGTAGGATGCCCGAAGGAGTCCAGAGGGCGACCGGAAAGCCCTCTGGAATAAACAGCAAAGACAAGAGACAGGAAACCCACAAAGATGCTGCCCGAAGGTTCCCCAAGGGCGGAGTCTTCGACTCGTAACCGCAAAGCCCTTGGGAAG
>CAVGBO010000087.1:0-7157 GCA_963627465.1 Phocaeicola dorei | reverse complement strand
ATCAGGACGGAAGAAGAAGTCTTTTCCCCTCAGGCGATTGCATCCTTTGAGGGCAAGCCTGTGACCCTGGAGCATCCCCCTATGGCTGTGCTGCCGGAGAATTACGGCATGTTCCTGAAGGGACACGCCCAAAACGTGCACCGGGGGCAGGGGGAAGACAGTGACCTGCTGCTCTCTGACCTGTTCATTGATGACAAAGACCTGATTCGTCAAATCGATGAAGGCCTCAGGGAAATCTCCTGCGGCTATGAATGCGATTACGAGCAGGACGAGCAAGGAAACGTCTACCAAAGACGGATCCGTGGGAACCATGTTGCGGTCGTAGAGGCCGGCCGTGCAGGCTCCCGCGTATCTATAAAGGACTCCGCTCAAGCGAAGCCCACCACCAACACCAACAACAAACAAAAAGGAGGAACCATGTACATGAACCGTAAGAACCAGCCCTCCGCCATTGCCCGGTTTTTCTCCGGGTGGGCAAAGGATCGTGACCCTGAAGAAGTGGCAAACGCCGTGGACGACCTGATCCAGGGCAGCGAAGAGCAGCCCAAGCTGGACGAAGAACCGGCACCCAACTTCCCGCCCAAGAAGGCGGCAGCTCCTGCCCAGGCTCCTGCTACCGAAGCGGATGAGGATCCCGTAGGCGGCGATGCCGAGCTGAAGGCACTGATCAAGCAGCTGATCGAATCTCTGGCCGCCAAGAATGCCGCCGATGAAGAAGCGTCCGATCCCCTGGAGAAGTTCGCCGCTGAAGTCCAGGGAAAGAAGAAGGAAGATCCCACGGTCGCGGATCAGGAAGAGGAAGTCACCGTTCCCGCCGAGGAAATCAACAAGATGGGCGAGGATGACGACCCCCTGGAAACCGAAACCCTGGGCGAAGACGATGACCCGGAGGAAGATCCCCTTCTTGCCGGCAAGAACAACAAGGCCGCTGTGGCAGACACCATCCGTGCCCTGAAGCCCTATCTGGCCAAGCTGCCTGCCCGTGATCGCCGTGCCGCATCTGATGCGGCTGTCCGTGCCCTGCGTGCTTCCATGGGCTATTCCCGCCGCTCTTCCTCTGACAGCTACAGCACCATTGCCCGGATGCAGTCTCAGCGGAAGGCCAAGCGTCCTCAGCAGGACGAGGAAGCCATTGGCCGTGCCATCATGGCTAAGTACAACCCCCACTATAACAAGCACTAATCTGAAGGAGGTACAAAGAAATGCCCGGTAAAGTAATTGGCGAAACCCTGAACCTTGGCTATGCCGGAACCCCTGCCCGGATGAGTGACTGCGTGATTGCTCCCTATGCTTACGCCGCCACCAACACCGGCAATATCGCCTATGGCGAGCCTGTAGCCTATGATGCCACCAACAATGGCGTCCGCAAGCTGACCAGCACCGATACCGCCGCCGCCATTGTGGGCTTTGCGGTCCGCAAGCTGGGGCAGCCCAAGAGCGATGACAACAACGGCTGGTATTACGCCCCCGGCGAAGTGGTGGACGTGCTGCTTCGGGGCTCCATGTCCGTGAATGTGCTCAGCGGCACCTATACCGCCCGTGGTCAGGTCTATGCCTGCAACGGCAAGTATGCATCCCGTGCCGCCGGTACCATCACCGGCACGGACGACACCACCAACAAGGACACCCTGGCTGTTCCCGGTGCTGTGTTCTCCACTGGCTATGTGGATGATAACGGCGTTGCGGAAATCACCCTGACCAGCCGTATTGTGTAAGAAGGAGGCAGACAACAACCATGAATAATCTGCGTATGAGTGATTACCCCATGCTTTCTCTGGATGCCGCCCCCGGCGGTATCATGCAGTTCGATGCCGGCGGCATGGCCTTCCTGGTGGGCGAATTGGAAAAGCGGGACGAGAAGCTGCGTGAGCCCCTTTCTTCCGTCACCTGGATGCGTGACATGCCTGTGAAGACCGGCGGCGGCTTTGTGGACTCCATTGCATCCTTCAACGTGTCTTACGGCTCTTCCGGCGGCACTGCGGATGGCCTGATGCAGAACGAGTCCAACGAGCTGCCCGTGATTCAGGCTGACATCGAGAAGGACAGCTACCGGGTCTTCATGTGGGGTCACATCCTGAAGGTGCCCATGATTGACCAGGAAAAGCTCCAGAAGGTCGGCCGTTCTCTGGATCAGATCTTTGACAAGGGTCTGCGCCTGAACCACGACAAGAAGATGGACGAGAACGTCTATTACGGCTTCCCCAAGTACGGCTCCTACGGCCTTGTGAATCACCCCTCTGTCACCAGCGTGGTGGCAGACCCCCATACCACCAGCGGCACGGATACCCAGTGGAAGGTGAAGACCCCTGCGGAAATCCTCCATGACATTAACAACGTGCTCACCGGCACCATTGCCGCCAGCGAGTATGACAACCGTGGCATGGCCAACCACATCCTGATTCCGTGGGAAGCCTATACCTACATTGTCACCACCGAGCTGAGCGACGGCTCCGGCAAGTCCATTCTGACCTACCTGATGGAGAACAACATCGCCACCAAGCAGGGCATTGATCTGACCATTGTTCCTTGTCGTCAGTGCAAGGGCGCAGGCACCGGCGGCTCTGACCGTATGGTAGCCTACCGCAATGATGAGGACATGATCGGCATGGATATTACCGTGCCCATTCGCCGCCTGTTCACTCAGCCCTCTGCCGAGCACCTGGCTTACCTGACCCCCTACGTGACCCAGTTCTCCCAGGTGCAGTTCAAGTACCTGACCCACGCCATGTACGTGGACGGCATTTAAGGACTTTCGGGGAAATGGGATTTCCCATTTCCCCGAGTTTGCACTCAGTCGTTGGTCGCTCCGCTCCCGGCCGCTCCTTCGTGTAAGGAATGTTTTCGGCAAGCCGAAAACGCCCCGCCCGACCGGCAGAGCCGGTCGATACGATTCCAGTCCTGCGGACGGCTAAGTGACCTAACCACAATCAAAAAGATGAGGTGATAACCCATGATCAAGCTGTTTAACGGTTCCAATCCGCCCCGCACCTTCCTGATCAAGGCAGGGGAAGGGGAAACCATGACCCTTCAGCCCGGCAAGTTCTACGATGTGCCGGACGCTTATCTTCGGGACGTGACCCTGCGTGTAGCCATCTCCTGCGGCGATTTGCAGCAGTTCGAGAACACCAAGCAGGGCGGCGCACTGGAGAAGGCCGCCGCTGAAGCTAAGCCCCGCAAGACCTCTGCCAAGGCTTCCCTGACGAAGGAGGACTGACCCCCATGGACGACTTCCGCAACGTGGTAAAAGAGGCGGCCAACCTGAAAAGCAAGAACGGGCAGGAAGTGTCCCTGCAGGACTTCCTCACCGTGTACCCCGGCTTTGAGAATGTGCCCCCGGAAGTCCTTTCCCTGATGCTTCAGCAAGCTAATGACACCGTGCTGGAAAGCCGCTGGCATGCCCGATGGAAACTGGGCGTGTGCCTGTATGCCGCTCATCTGCTGACCCTGTGGCTGAAGACTTCCGTGCCTGAAGGGGCGGATGATGCCGCTGTGGCCGCCGCCGGGCAGTCCCGTGGAAGCGTCACCAGCAAGAGTGTAGGCGGCGTGTCTGTGTCCTACGGCGCATCAGAAGCCACCGGCGACCTTGTGGGCTATGGCAGCCTGAAGGATACCGTTTACGGTCAGCAATTCGCTTCCATGGCAAGGCTTGTTGGCCGGGGCATGATGGTGGTGCAGTAACATGGGCGAGATGGGCGCAAGCGTACGCACCGCATGGGATGAAATTAAGAAGATCAATGACGGCTTCAAGTTCGTCAAGGAAATGGACGTGCTGGTGGGCATCCCTGCGGAAAAGAACGAAGACCACGGAACCCTGAACAATGCTTCCCTGCTGTACATCCATGAAAACGGCAGCCCGGTGAACAACATTCCCCCACGCCCTGTGCTGAAGGAAGGCATCAACGACCCGGAAGAGCGACCCAAGATTCAGCAGCTCCTGCAGGAAGGTATCAAGCAGGCTTTGGCGGGCAATCTTCAAGGGGCGGAAAACGCCTATCAGCGGGCAGGCATGGCCGGAGCCGCCGCCGTGCAGAAGAAGTTCACGGACGGCGGGCTGGCTGCCAATGCCCCCATTACCATCTCCGGCGGCTGGATGCGGAACAAAGTCTCCGGCAAGATGGTGCACGTGAAAGGCAAGGGCAACAAAGGACCCCTGATTGATACCGGTGCCCTGCGGCAAAGCATCACCTTTGTGGTGCGCAAGAAAGGCAAGTGATGAACCATGGCTTTGCTTCCCGATGTGCGAGAAATGCTGACAGACCCCGACTTGGGCGGCGGCGTGTCCTTCATCGTGTACCGCACCACCCACAAACGTTCCTACGGCCACGTGGAAGAAGAACAGACCGTAACTTATAGCGCTGCGGGCAATATCCAGCCTGCCGGGAGCGTGGATCTGCAGTCCATGGCCGATGAAGACCGGAAAAACGAGTTCATCATCATCCGCTCCACCTTCGACTTTCAAACCGGGCAGGACAACGGCGAAACCTTCACCGCCGCCGATGAAGTAGCGGCTCTGGGCAGAATGTGGCGTGTGACCCGTGTAGAACCATGGTCGCCGTGGGGCTTTACGGTGGCCTACGCCGCCTTGAAGGTGGAAGGAGGGGAATAAGCCATGGCATGGCTAAAGAAGGCTGATAAGGCCGTTTTTGAGGCTCTGTGCGCATGCTTCGGGCTTGACCCTGCGTCTTCCGCTGCGTCAAAGCGATTCCGTGCCGCCTATCTGGAGGAAGCAACCAGCCCCCAGAGCGGACGGAAAGACAACCTGTGCTATTACGCCCTGTCCGAAAGCCCGAACAGCAGTCTGGACGCCCTCTTTTCCCGTTACGAGGACAACGCCGTGACCGTCCGCAAGGTGATCCCCATTCAGTGCCTCTTCACCTTCTACGGACCGGATGCGGACGAGGATGCGGAAAAAGTATGGAGCCGACTTTTCATCGATTTAGGGCATGGATGCCCCCGGAGCATTCTCCGTCAGGCGGGCATGGTGCCTCTGCCCCGTCCATCCCATCCCAACGCCGCCCCGGAGCTGGAAGGCAGCCTGTGGCGGCGGCGCACCGATTTGACCGTGTATTTCTCCATGCTGGAGGAAGAGTCCATTGCCGTTCCTCAGGTGGAACAGCCCGGCGGCATGGAAGTGCAAGCGTGACGGTTATTCAGCCGTCCGCAGGACTGAAATCGTATCGACCGGCTCTGCCGGTCGGGCGGGGCGTTTTCGGCAAGCCGAAAACATTCTTTACACGAACGAGCGGCCGGGAGGGCGAAAAGCCCGACCAGCGAGAGAGTGCAAACTCGCAGAATTGCCGAAGGCAATTTTGCGAAATCATGATGCTGCTCAGGCAGCAGAAAGGTAGATGACAAAATCATGCTTACGCTAGACCCGATTGTAAAGGTCAATCTGCTGGTGGGTTCTGCCACGTCTGCGTCCAATGTGTTTGACGTGGGGCTGATCCTGGGCAGCAGCGACACCATTTCCTCCACTGACCGGGTGAAGGAATATGCAAGCCTGTTGGAAATGACCTCTGACGGCTTTGAAACCACGGACGAGGAATATTTGGCCGCCGCTAAGTATTTCGCCGCTTCCCCTGCCCCAGCTTCCGTGATGGTGGCTTCCATCGCTTCCGGCGAAACCCCTGTTCAGGCTTTGACCGCCGTGCTGGAGAAGACCAATCACTTCTACGGCGTGTATCTGTGCGGCGGTGATGTCGCGAAGATTCTTGCCCTGGATGAGTTCTTGACCGGGCTGGGTCATCACATGCAGTTCTATGGCGTGAAGGCCACCGCTGCCGAGGCGGCTTCCGCTTCCGGCACCTTCGCGCAGCTGAAGGCAAGGGATTCCCGCCGGGCAATCGGCCTGACGTGCAAGACCGATGAAAACGACGCCGCCGCCCTCATGGGCACGGCCATGGGCTTGAGCCACATGCACACCTCTGATGCTTTTGCTCTGTGCTATAAGAAGGTGCCCGGCGCAGAAACCTTCACCATGACCCAAAGCGAAGTGGACAACATCAAGAAGGTCAACGGCAATGTGTACATTGTCCGGGGCTATGGTCACGCCATGGTAGAACCCGGCACCACTGCTTCCGGCCTGCGCTTTGATGAGGTCATGTATCTGGATATGCTGTCCAGCGATATGCAGGATGCTTGCATTGCCCTGATTGCTGACCGCTCCACCAAGCTTCCCCAGACGGACACCGCTTCCGCCCTGATCATGTCCGCCCTGACCTCCACCTTGCAAAGCTACGTGAACCGTGGGGTCATTGCCGCCGGTACCTGGCGGGGGGATGCGGTGGGCTCCCTCAGCACCGGGGACGCCCTGGATAGCGGCTACATGCTCTATGCGGACTCCTATGACAACCAGACCGCTGCGGATCGGGAAGCCCACAAGGCCATGCCCATTACCTGCTGCCTGTGCCTGGCTGGCAGCGTGGAGTCCGTGGAGCTGAACGTGTATGTCCAGCGATAAGAAGAAGGGAGGAATAAATCATGGCTAAACAGTTTGCAATCTATTCCTTGGTGGATACCCGGACGGTGCTGAACCATCCCAATGTTGGTCAGTGCGTCATTTCCGATGCAGGCGGCGGCAAGATCGCCATCTCCTACACCGGGGATATGTCCAGCCATACCACCACCGCCAATGGCTACACGGTCATTAACAAGACCCGTGCCCGGAATGGCTCCATCGCCCTGGAACTGCCGCAAAACAGCGATGCGGATCTGTTCATGCGCCGGTGGATCAGCTATCTGGACAACGGCTCCGTGCGGAATTTCGCTGATTCTACCCTGACCGTGTATGACAACGCCGTGAATCGCACCATTACCTGCGTAGGCGTCACCCCTCAGAAGCGGCCGGATATTAACTACGACCAGACTTCCGGCACGGTGGGCTACACCCTGCTGGCAGCAGAAATCACTGAAACCTAATCAAGACTGAAGCCGATGCGGATGCCTCTTCCGCACCGGTTTTCTTCTGTCCACTATGCAAAACCGAAGGAGGGAACAATATGCTCCGTGAAATGACCCAAGCCGTGGAGATTGACGGCGAAAAGTATCAGGTGCGGAAAATGGACGTGATTTCCGCTACCTATCTGCTGAAATTCCTGACCCAAAAGCTCTTGCCTGTGTTTACCGAGGCACAGAAGCTCTTCCTGCCGGAGGAAGCC
>CAVGBO010000086.1:0-7172 GCA_963627465.1 Phocaeicola dorei | reverse complement strand
TCTTGAATAACGCCGGTGCTGCCGCTGCTCAAAATGCTGACATTTTGAACGTCTGTCTTCCCAATGTCAGGGAACAGCATGAGACACAGCATGGATAACACAGTAAAAAATAATTTCATAGGAACCTCCTCACCATGTCATAATTCCCGGCATCATGCACCGTCCCTCTTCGGTGTTCTCAGGGTCGATCATTTTCCCGGTCTGCGCACTGATAATCAAAGGGCGGTAATAGGGTTCATGTTCCAGCCATCCATCGTTGTAAAGCGGACCCATACGCTCTGCCCGAGGGCCTTCTTGCTGGTATTCACACCACACAACCCATGCAGGCACCAAAGCCTGCTCCTCACCGTTTTCCGTATCAAACTGCACATAGCCGAGATTTACGCTGAATATGTCGCGTACATATCCCTTGTTGATCAGTTCCTCTACCTGATATTTGAGTTCATCAAAGGAGAGAAGTGGAACGTCCTGATATAACACGTCGCTTTCTTCATAGAACCAGCACCCAATTAAAAATGAATTTTCTCCCCAAACATCCGCAGAAGCGCGACCTCTTTCTTTAATCCATAGATTTTCATTCCAAAGTCCCTTTTTTGAAAATGTATTTTGCACACTCGCCATAAACGGTATACCTTGAAGCACCTGATGCATTTCTAAGTGGTAGTATCCCTTTTCACTGATTTTCTTTTTGTTTTTCTTATAGAACGTCCTGTCGAAAGTTGCCACATTTGTAAGTTTCAATTTCTCGCAGTGATACAGTGCTTCTATCTGCCTCTGAGCGATCTCTACTGCATCACCAAGCAGCAAATCATTGTCTTAAGCATATGCTTTATCCATGGAATAGTCAAGTAACAAGTGCGAATCCCAACTCATCGTCATTTCATATTCTGCATCTTGCGTCTTTCCCCATTGTGGTGGTGTCCCGTAGTCATAGCTTGTGACAAAGTTTGTTGATTTGAAGCTATAGGAATTGACTTTGTCTTTCTTCATAGCTGCTTCGCATTGTTTTTCAATTTCCTGAGTAATGGTCTCACTTATAGGCAATGCTGTACGAACCAAAAGCACCGGTGCTGCAGCCACATCCGGAATTTCAATTTTCACATCAACATCAATTGTTCGGCCATATGCTTGGTACGTCTCTTTCCAACGTGCAGATGTCACGCTGGGAAGGTCGCTAATGGAATAATATTGCGTTTCTCCATAAGCCAGTAAAGGGACAAGAAGCAACATTAAAGCAAAAAGGAACACTTTCATTGGTTTCATCATGCCATCTCCTGTTTCGATATCGAAGAACATCTGGAGGAACCCTTGAATCCGGATTCCTCCAGATGCTTTCACTTATTTAGGCCATCCAACAGATCCGCTGATCGTAATTGAACTGAACCCTGCATCATTGTATTTCGTGTTTCCACGTGCCTTGACATCAACGCTGCTTGATTCCACAATGGCACTACTGTAGATCGCCGTATTCTTCCTCGGTGTAATCCATTTGTTGTTATTTGCACTAGTCGCACCATCAACATAGATGCGGAAATGATTGGTATATCCCAAATTAGCTCCAGATGTATTAACCGTGTGATAGACGTAAACCTTTCCTGTCTTTTTCTTCGAAGCATTTCAATTGGCCACATACGTATAGGCACTATCCGCCGTGCTATTACACGCTAATGTTGTAGTAAACGTCTCTGCGAATGCGGTTACGCAGACAATTATAGCCAGTAGTACGACCATCATCGTGTACGCAAAATGTCTCATTGTCATTTCTCGCTTTCTCATTTGGTTGTTTTGTGCATCCTGAAATGAAATTTATGTTTCGGACATTTTGTGAGCACTGTGCTCAAGAAAACACTGCCATTTCCCTCTGCATATAATTCTTTCATTCAGTCCTGCAGCAGTTTGAGGTTCACGTTAGTTGCGAAGATTTTATCTCTTCCTGCGCATTCCGCCAATCAACCTCCTTCTTATGGTCATATTGCCAACCGACCGATTTGTCAGCTAGTCTTTCATCATGTTGTTCCAATTGTTTCGAGCAGTCATTATTGCGCCGGATAAACCCTCTGTGATGAAGTTTCCGTAACATGTTCCGAACCTGTGGAAGTCGTTACGCTGCCGGAAGTGACCACCTTGTACGTTCCTGAAGAAACAGTGTACGTCTTCTGAATCTTCAGAGAATTACCGGAAGTTGAACTGTTCCAAGATGTTACTCTTGTCCATGTGCTTCCTGCTTTCTTATACAGCGTAAGCGTCATTGAGATATCACTCTGTGCACTTGCTTTAATCGATCCGAAGCAAGTCGCTTGACCATTCGCATCGATTGAAAGTGATGCGGTCACCTTTTGTGTATACAAATAGGCAGGAGAGATCTCCTTCTCATTTGCCAACGCAACAGGTACGCTCAGCATCATCAGCAACATGATCCATGCCAACAAGATTGCAACAACTCCAGAACGTTTCAAATCAAGCACCTCCTTATTTTTCCTTACACTTAATAGATGCATTTCAAAGTCGATCTGCAAATACTTTTTTGAAAAAAATCACTTTCACTAAGGAATCAGCGTGACACTTTGGGCGATTTTCACAACCTCTTCAGCCGAACCGGCCATTTCCACCACAAAGAGACGATTATTCGCCGACCAAACAACAGCAGACCATCCAGCCTTCTCAATCAGCGTTGCCTCCACACCGTTCACGTTCGTTGTCGAAACGGCTGCATCTTCGGTATCAAGGCTGACCCTTGTACCATACTCATATTCGCTAAAGGATAAACTATCCTGATTGGCATTTTGATATTCTGCCTCTTGAAATCGACCATCAACCAGTGTAAAGCCATCCGGAATATATGCCGGATAGAAGACCCCTGTCCATTCATTAGGAATATCCAGTGTTTCTCCCGTAAGTGCCAGGCCATATGAGGTCCGTTCCTGATCTTTCTGTACATCCAACTTCAGCAGGCCAGCCTGAAACATATAAGCCGTTGCAAATGCGGAACCCATACTCACCATCAGTAAAATGAAAACGACTGCAAGGATGCGCATCCCCCTAGATCTTCTTAGCAGATACATGAAAGGTGTTTTATGCCGCATCACGTCATGGCAAACCTTCTCTTCCAGCTCACGCATTGCTTGCGTCTGCCCTGCATTTTCGGCATTAGCCCCTTCCATAATATCAGCAGCTTCCTGCTCAAATTCCTGCTGCAATGCCAGTCGGATTTTCAAGTCAGCAATTTCCTGCATCATTTCTTGCGAGCTCATATATTCCTCACGCATGCAAAACCTCCTTCAATTCCTTCTTCAATGCTCTTCGTGCCATGGTAAGGTAATAGCGAACGCTGTTTTTTCCGATGCCAAGCTGTTTGCTGATTTCTTCATTGTCCATCTGCGCAAAATACTTCATGATCAGCAAATCGCGTTCTTGCGGCTTGAGTCGATTGATTGCGCATCGCAATGCATCGATTTCTGCTGCACAGATGATTGCGTCATCCACGTCATCGCCAACAGGCGCACTGTCGAAGATGCGTTCATCTGGCACCACCCAAATGCTTTCGTTGCGGCGTTTTCGCAAGTACATGAGTGCTGTGTTTTTCACGATCGACAAAATATACGGAGTTTGCTTCTGCAGGTCGATGTTTCGCAAGTAGTCGACCTTCTCGATCATTTTCTCGCATGCCGCAGAGACGATATCGCACGCCGTATGATGCTCTTTGACAATGCACATGGCCATGGCATACATGCTGCGCTCATTTTGCAGGAACAGCCGCTGAATCAGCTCACGATCACTTTCATCGCTGATCGCTATCATAAGCAGAGGGAGCATCCGTGTGCCTCCTTTCTCGCAAGCATTTGACGGAGCATTCCATTCGTTTTTCCTATGCTCCATATAGTAGATGCACAACGAAGTCGAATTGCAAATTCTTTTGGCACTTTCAGCATAGATTTTTCGTATTGATGACTGCATGATGATGGAAATCAATTTTGCCAGGTTCGCTTTCGGTGTTATCACTTCTCTGCTTGTTCCAGCAGCACCATTTGCACCCGGTCATTCAAGGCGTGAAGAAACTCCCGTGCCGTGATTTTGCCTGCCGACAGCTGGGCACTATATTGTCCGTATTGTTCACTGACAGCATCCAGCGGATCATCCGTCAGGAACTTCATGCGAGACGTAAGGCTTTGATAGGTCTGCACTTCCGCTTCCGTAACAACCCATCGATTTTGCTCCAGGATGTCCAGTTCCGCCTGCAAGGTTTCCCGTTTGCTGTCTGCTGATCCGTCCGATTCGTTTAGCTGCGCAATTTCATCCAGGAGTTTATTCTTCTCCACCGTGTAATCCGCCCATTCAATCGCTTGATTGGATGATGTCAGCAGCAGCACACGGGTCGTATCATCCCAGGCATGGCAAAGGCTTTCGGCCAGCAGCAGCGCATCGGCGATGTGCTCCGAATAGGGATTGACGACCATGTAGGTCATTTCAAGATAGGCGTTGCTGATCACTGGATCAAAATCTTCCTGCACGGAAAGCAGCAAGGGTGAATACCGGGCGCTGTGGGGCAGATCCAGCGTGTTGAAGGCATACAATTCAGCAGAACCGGATGATTGGTTGGTTTTATACAATGTATAAACCGACCAATATCGTTCAACCAATTGTACAAGAGCTTCATCATCAAAGGACAGCGGCTTGGATGCCATCATACATTCAATTTCGTATTGCTTCAAGATGGCTGCCAGCGTGAACCCGTTAGAAAACGGGTCAAAGGACACTTCCGGGTATTCTGCTGCATAGTCGGTAAACCAGGTTTCTGCCAAGTCCAGCAATTCCATGGCGGTTGCAGGCACGGTGAAACCGAATCGAGTGAAGAATTCTTCATTGTATGCAGGAACGGCCATGTAGATTTCAGTCGGAATCGCAATGATTCGCCCATTTGCAAGAAAGAGCTCCTGAAACGCTGGATACATGTCGTTTGCAAGCTGAGCAATACCGGAAGATGCGGACAAATCCGCCGCCATTCCCTTGCTGGCAATCGAGGAAAGTACGGAAAGGTCGGACATGACATACACGTCCGTGGATGCACTGTGTGTAGCCATGTCCTGAACAAACTGTTCCTCGGCAGACGTATCTTCATCCCCGACAAACTTCAGGTTAATTTCCGGATGCTCGGTCAGGAACGTTTGATATTCATCGCTCCGGCCTGTTGGTTGATACATGGTCAGCTGACGGGATTGTGATTCACCGCCGATTGCACGGATGGACAAGGAATTATCCACAATAACCGCAATGGTATCTGTCCCCAGCATGGTGCTGTCTGCCACATCCCCCGATGCAATGGACGCAACCTCCGTAAGGGCAGCATGGGCTTCATCCAGCTGATACACATTTCCCCTTGCAATGGCAAAAACGGTGCCGTTCTCACCGCAGCACAGGTTCGTAATATGCACATCACCGCTAAGCTGTGCCACAACAGAAGTATCGCCGGACGCCAAATCAACCATGCCGATGGTATAGCTGATGCCGTCAGCGCCGCTGGATTGTGCAGCGTAAACAATGGCGTTCTGCCCGTAAGCCGCCATGCAGAAAGCATTTTTCAGGTTGACGGTTCGCCGCTTTTGGGTTGCACGGTTCATGATTTGAAGGGAAGTGCCAGTGCCTTCTTGCATCAGGAAGCAGACATCATCCGTTGTCAGCACGCTTTCCAAGATAAACGCATCATCCGTGTCTTCGGATAATTGCTCACAGGATCCATCCAGCGTATCGCCATACAAGATGCGCCACACCGTACAATCATCATATCGAATGCCATACAATTCATCATTGGTTGCGCAAAGTCTGTCCACACCATGCGCATCGGCATAGTTGCCGTTGACTTCATCGGTTACAAGTGAAGTTGTTCCGCTGCCTGCATCGTATGTCAAAACGCCGCTGTATGTCAGCAGATACAGATGCTCATCATATGCGGCTATGCTTAGAATGGGATCATCTTCGTCAAAGAAAATTGTTTGATTGATTTCTTCAGCGCACGCTATGCCAACGATAAAAAGGAAAAGCAGACAAAACAGGAAGTTCTTTTTCATGGCTGCTCACCTTGTGCAATGCTTGCCACAGCCTCCTCTGTCCGAATAAAGAAATCAAGATAATGGTACTGCGTAGGAATGTAATCCATCATGGGTGCTTCCACCAGTTTGCCCGTTTTCGCCGAAAGGACGACACCGATGCTGTAAGGAGCTTGCTGGTCGATCTCAGCAAAATAAGCTGCCAGTTTCTTTTTATATTGCTTCATGGCCGCTTCCGTACTATATGCATCCTCAAAATAGGAATGGTTTTCAAAATAAAAGAAATAAACAGGTTCATCGTTTAATACATAATAAGCAGAAATGGTCAATCGAAACAGTTCTTCCGCATCTGCCGTCCAGTTTTCATATGCAGCCAGTTCCGTCCAGGCAGCGGCATAAGCCGTATCATAATCAATTACATCATCCGGCGGCGTTGTGATGCCCATGTCCAGGATGGCACGATATTTTTCCCAGATACTTTCTATGGTCTCTTCGTCCACCGAGGCAAGCTTTTCATTCCAGTCTGCACAGACATCCGCCAGAAGCAAATAGCAATCACGCCTATTGAAGCAGTTTTTCAAATCTCGCTGAAGCTGAGATTCAATATGAATTTTTTCCGGACCGGTTAAGCTGATTTTGTTGCCGCTTGCGTCCATTTCGCCTACCAGCAACCCATCTTCATCCGCCGGATGATTGATGATTTTCACGCTGAACGCATACTGACCGTTTCCATAAACCATATTAACCTTTTCAAGCTGGTCACGAGTGTATCCTGTTTCCTTTTCGATGAGTGCAAAGGCAAGATCCCATCCCTGGGTGTCGTCAGCAAGGGCGAAAGAAATGGCAAAAGCGCAGACGAGGGCGAGTACGAGTGTGATCCGAAACTTGTGCGACATGTTGACCTCCTTATCGTTGCATTCCATGCAGTCAGTTGTCTTTGAGGACGATCCTCTACCATATAGAACGTTGAGAAGGCGCAATTTATTGCATCTCATCCCTTATTTGATCAAATTTTTTGGAACCTTCAGTGTTCCACTCTTTTTCCTCCGTCCAGATACGTGAACGTATCGCAAAGCGCATCCAAATCCTCTGGATAATGGCTGGTCAGGAGCATGGTCACGCCCTGGGCTT
>CAVGBO010000085.1:0-7934 GCA_963627465.1 Phocaeicola dorei | reverse complement strand
CCTTGTCACTTGTTATGCTGGTCAATCCACTCACCGGTCAACAGGTTCAGTCCTGTGTTCTGCCAGTTGCAGATGTATCCTTTGGAGGTGTGGAATGCCCCGGTCTGTCCCACGGCGCTGTAGCCGCTGGTGCGAATAATGCCGTCATCCAGCAGCACATAGGTGGAGGAAGAGCCGGTAGCCACCTGCTGCACTTCTCCGTCTTCCGGGCAGGCCTTCAGGGGCAGGGAACGATAGGGACGCTTGCCGTTGCCCAGCTGTCCGCTGTAGGTGCGACCCCACTGGTACACTTCCCCTTCCTCCGTCAGCACCGCCGTGTGGGAGTTGTATGCGTGAATCTCCTTGATATGCAAGCCTTCCGGCAGCATGACCCGCTTAGGCTCGGAGGAGCTTTTGCTCACCTCGTTGGTGCCCATTTGCCAGTAGTCATTCTTGCCCCAGCTCCACAGGTTGCCCTCATGATCCAGCCCAAAGGCGGTGCTGCCGCCGCAGGCGATCTGGGTAAACTGTCCGCTGACGGAAAGCAGGGTGGGCACCTTCACCTTGGTGTTCTTCTTGCCGGTCATGAGCAGCTGACCGCTTTCATTGTCTCCCCAGCCCCAGATGTTGCCGTCCTCATCCATGGCCATGCAGAACTTGCCGCCGCACTGGATGTCCGTAATGTGCTCCAAGTCAAGCAGTACCGGCTCTTTTGCCCCGGTGGTGGTGCCGTTGCCGATCTGTCCGCAGTTATTCCGTCCCCATGCCCACACATGACCGTCCGAGGTGCGTGCCAGGCACTGACCGAAGCCGCAGGCAATCTGCACAATGTCCGACAGGGTGGGAATCTGAATGGGCTCGTACACGTAGCTGGGGGCATCCTTCACCCCTTGCTGACCGTAGTTATTGGGGCCGCAGGTGTACACGGTGCCGTCCTTCATGAGGAACACTGTGTTTTCATTGCCGCACTGAATATCCGCCACCTGGCTGCCGTCCAGCCCGGACGCCACATGCACAGGGGAATACCGGCGCTGCTTGGTGCCGTCTCCCAGCTGTCCCTTGGTGTTATCACCCCAGCCCCAAATGACCCCCTGACTGTCAATGGCATAGCCGAAGCTTCCCCCTGCCCGGAGCAGCACATCTGCCGAGGCCAAGGAGACGCACAGGGTCATCAGGGTCAAAAGGGCAAGGAAACGCAGAAGAATCTTCTTCATGGTGAGCCTTCTTTCATTCGTTAACCGATTCTGAACGGAACATCACTGACATAAAGCGTGAACAAACCTATGATGGCGTTGTCGGACTCAAACCCTTCGTGGCTTTTGGGGAGCAACCACTTTTGCATGCAATGGGATGAAGCGGTTACATCGCTTCTTACACGAACGACCAGGATGGGTGCGCAAAACGCCGCTTTGTCGATGGTGTTTACTGACAGAACCTTTTCAGCAGATTGATCTTCTTGTCCTTGTACGGAGCATAACGAACCTTCACGTCAATCTTCCCGGACTTCTTCAGGATGCTCTTCTCGTGGGTGAAGGTTTCAAAGCCCCGGCGGCCGTGATAGCTGCCCATGCCGCTTTCCCCTACGCCGCCGAAGGGCATCTTGCTGGTGGCAAGGTGGCACACCACATCATTGACGCAGCCGCCGCCGAAGCGGAGACGGCGGAGGAACTTCTCCTCATGCCCCTTATCCCGGGTAAACAGGTAGGCCGCCAAAGGCCGGGGCTGGGCTTCAATGTCCTGCAAAAGGGCATCAAAGTCCCCATCAAAGGGCACAATGGGCAGAATGGGTCCGAAGATTTCCTCCTGCATCACAGGATCCTGCCGGGAAACGTTTTGCAGCACTGTGGGTTCAATGAGCAGATCTTCCCGGCGATGCATGCCGCCGCAGGCTACCTCCCGGTATTCCATCAGGTGCAGCAGCCGGTCAAAGTGCTTCTCATTCACAATGCGGCACAGGTCGGGGCTTGCAAGGGGATCTGCCCCGTACAGGGAGCGAATGGCGCACTCCAGCGCCTTGGCCAATTTGGGGGCTGTTTTACTGGAGCACAGAATATAGTCCGGCGCCACGCAGGTCTGCCCGGCGTTGATGAATTTGCCCCAGGCAATCCGCTTGGCTGCCAGGTCAAGATCCGCCGTGTCATCCACAATGCAGGGGGACTTGCCGCCCAGCTCCAGCGTCACAGGGGTCAGGTGCTCGGCTGCCGCCTTCATCACCACTTTGCCCACAGCAGGAGAGCCAGTGAAGAAGATCACATCGAACTTCTGCGCCAGCAGAGACTGATTCTCTGCCCGTCCCCCTTCCACCACGGCAATGTATTCCGGGTCGTACAGGTCGCTGACCAGCTGATGCAGCAGGGCAGAGGTGGCAGGCGCATAGGCGGAAGGCTTCAGCACGGCGCAGTTGCCCCCTGCAATGGCAGAGAGCAGAGGATCAATGCTGAGCAGGAAGGGATAATTCCACGGGGACATAATCAGGGACAGTCCGTAAGGATCTCGATAGATGCGGCACTTGGAGGGGAAGTGCATCAGGGGTGCCATCACATGCTTGGGACGCTGCCACTGGGGCAGATGCTTCCGCATGGTCTTCAGCTCCTCCTTCACCAGGAGGATTTCCGTTTCGTAGGCCTCGAAGGCACCTTTGTGCAGGTCGGTATACAGGGCATGGAGGATATCCTTCTCGTGAAGATCCATCCACTTCTCCAGCATGTCCAGCTGCCGCAGGCGGAAGGACACGTCCAGCGTCTTTCCTGTGGCGAAGAACTGCCGCTGCATGGGCAGAAGCTCCTCCACGGACAGGCGGCATTCCGGGTGACGGTACAGGCTGCGAAGTGCCTGCTCCAGCTCATCCTCCGTCAGGCGGCGTGCCATGGCACGGCTGGGGTGCAGGGACTTGCCTGCCAGCAGGTGAATATCCCGCATACGCAGGGGGGCATAGGTGGCAATCTCCGGGGCAGCACCCTCCATCATCTGCTGCAGGGCAGGCTCTACCAATTCCATGGCCTTGCCCAGGGGCAGACCATACACTTCACGGACAGCCTTGCCAGTCATGTGCACATAACCTCCGTCATGACCACGCAGGAGCAGCATCTTGGCGGTCTGCTGAGCGTCCAGCATCCGTGCCTCCAGCATGGTGCGGCTGGTGGACAGGGTGCCGGTGACGGTGGCGGTCAGGGTCTTGTCCGGCTTCTTC
Source organism: Phocaeicola dorei (assembly GCA_963627465.1). Classification (GTDB taxonomy): domain Bacteria; phylum Bacillota; class Clostridia; order Christensenellales; family Aristaeellaceae; genus CAKUFA01. Next base: position 4,765 of record CAVGBO010000085.1, on the reverse strand, counting down.
TCCCACAGGGTATCCGTGGCAACGCCGTGGGCAAAGCGGAGGGCTTCCTGCATTTCCGCCTCGCACACATGAATGGGGGCGATGATGGTCAGATCCGGCTGCACCCCAGGCAGATCCATCAGGGAAGGCACATGCTCCAGGGTGTCAATCAACAGGAGGAAGAAGTATTCCTTCTTCTCTTTCTTGTCCGGCTCCTTCTTCTCCTGAACGGCCGGAGCCTTGGCTTCAGCTGCTTCTTCTTCAGGAGCATTTCCCCAGGCAGAAGCAGGCGTTTCTGCCTGGGCTTCGGGGGCAGGCTCTTCTGCTGCATGGGCTTCCATGGTTTCAGGCGTTGCTTCGGGCGTTTCTACTTCAGGCTTGTTTTCTTCCGCCGGAACTTCTGCTTCAGGAACTTCTGCTTCAGGAGCTTTACTTTCGGGGACTTCTGCTTCAGGGGAAACGTTGTCTTCCGTTCCTTCAAGCGCATCTTCATCCTCTGCTTTGGCGGAGGAGAACAGTGCCAGCAGGGGATTTCCCCGGCGAAGCTTGGCCACCATGCGGGAAATCTCCGCCGCATCCTCCTGGGTGGCCAGAATGGCACCGGTGCGCATGAGCTGACGCTTCAGGGTGGCCAGATCGTCTCCCCGTGCAATCTTCAGGGGAAGATCCTCCGGCATGGCCGCCTTCCGGGAGGCAGCCTCCGTAATGCCATGGGAGCGTAGCCACTGAGCGGCGTCGCTCATGGAGCAGGTTATGGGGCTAAGGGTCAATTCTTTCTTCATCAATAGTGCCTCCCTTCAGGGGCTTTTATGGTATCGTTCAAATTACAGCAGCAGCATGATCCCCTGTGCGGCAGCCACAGCCAGGCAGGCGGCAGCGGCCACGGACAGCAGGCTCTTGCCCCGCCAGGCCATGATGGCGGCCACCAGCACTCCGGGGATGGCCGTCCACAACGAGGAGGTGGCATACAGGGCATCCGGCAGGGTCATGGCACCCAGCACCGCATAGGGCACGTAAAACAGGAAAGAGCGAAGGAATCGGCTGCGAATGGGCTTGCGAATCAGGGTCAGGGGCAGCATACGAATCAGATAGGTGACCACTGCCATGACCAGCAGATAGGGAAGAAAAGCAGAAAAGCTCATGAGGCGGCATCCTCCTTCACCGGGAATAGCCAAGCCCCCACCCCGGCGGCCACAACGGCGCACAGGATGATCACAAATCCGCCGGAAATGCCGGACAGGAAGGGGATGTAGCGGAAGCAGCAGCTAAGGATCACCGCCAGCACCACCACCAGACACACGGATTTTTCTTTCCGTGCAGGGGGAAGGATAATGGCCATGAACATGCCGTAAATGGCGAAGGTCAGTGCCGTGCGGACAAACTCCGGCAGCAGCTGCCCGGCCACTGCCCCAAGCAACGTCCCCAGTACCCACCCAAGGAAGGGCAGGGTAATCAACCCGTACAGGTAGCTGTGTTCCAGCTTTTCCGGCTGGGAGGCCGCCACGGCAAACACTTCATCCGTGTTGACAAAGGCGAAGAGCATCCGCCGGGGGGTGCTCATGTCATCCCCCATTTTCTGGCTCAGGCTGATACTCATCAGGGCATAGCGCAGGTTGATGATCAGCTGGGTCAGTGCCATTTCCAGCAGGGAAGATTGAGCAATGATCAGGGGCACGGCGGCCACCTGTCCGGCACTGGTCAGGTTGGTCATGGAAATCAGCACCGCTTCCAGCGGGGTCAGGCCGTCTGCCACGGCTTTCATGCCGAAGGCGAAGGACACGGAAAGATACCCAAGGCCAATGGCCAGGCCGTGACGCAGGCCTTTCATATAGCTGGGATGCAAGGGACTCACGCTTTCTGATTCGTTATTTCGGACGCCTTTGTCCGTGATTCGCAAGGTACATGCATGGGATTTACCGGTCGAACCGCTGCACCCCGTCCTTGGTTACAATGGCGTACCACAGCGGGGGCTGCTGCACCGGCACCGTGGAAAGCTTAATCACCTGCCGAACCTTTGCGGCGGCAGTGTCGGCGGCGGCTTCATCCTTGGCATAGATGGTTACCAGGGGCATGCCCTTCTCCACCTTGTCCCCAATGCGGGCATGGAGCACCAAGCCCACAGAGTAATCCAGCACGTCGGACTTCTTCATCCGGCCTGCGCCCAGTGCCTGCGCCGCAAGGCCAATGGCAGTGGTGTCCATATCCTCCACATAGCCTTCCGCATCCCAAACGTAGGTCTTGACCACCTTGGCCTGAGGCAGCAGGGACAGGTCGTCGCACACGTTGGGGTCGCCGCCCTGTGCGGCAATGATCTCCCGCAGCTTCTGCAAGCCTGCGCCGCTGCGGATGGCTTCCTCCAGCAGGGCTTTGCCTTCGGTGGTGGTTTTTACCCGGCCGGCAAGCACCAGCATATGACTGCCCAGCAGCAGGGAAACTTCCTTCAGTGCCCCGGCGGTGCGGCCGGAAAGCACGTCAATGGCATCCTTCACTTCCAGGGCATTGCCCACATGGGTGCCCAGAGGCTGCTCCATGCCGGTGACAATGGCCACCACAGGCTTGTCCGCCAGGGTGCCGATGTCCACCATGGCCTTCGCCAGGTCAATGCTGCCCTCCAGCGTGTGCATAATGGCACCGCTGCCGGTCTTCACATCCAGCACAATGGCGTCTGCGCCGCTGGCTAGCTTCTTGCTCATAATGGAGGAGGCAATCAGGGGCAGGGAATCCACGGTGGAGGTCACGTCCCGAAGGGCGTACAGGGTCTTGTCCGCCGGGGCAAGGGTGCCCGTCTGCCCGATGATAGCACCGCCGATGGTCTGCACCTGACGGATGAAGGCATCCTCGGCGATTTCCACGCTCATGCCGGGGATGGATTCCAGCTTATCCAGCGTGCCGCCGGTATGCCCCAATCCCCGGCCGCTCATCTTGGCCACGGGAATGCCGCAAGCCGCCACCAAGGGAGCCAGTACCAAGGTGGTGGTATCCCCTACGCCGCCGGTGGAGTGCTTATCCACCTTCACCCCGGGAATGGCGGAAAGATCCGCCACGTCCCCGGAGCGGGTCATGCTCAGGGTCAGGTAGGTGGTTTCTTCCGCTGTCATGCCGTTAAGGCGGATAGCCATCAGCATGGCGGCAAGCTGATAATCGGGAATGGTGCCCTTTGCCGCCCCTTGCACAAAAGCGTCAATTTCTTCGTGGGTCAGCACCTGCCCCAGTTTCTTCTTGCCGATAATCTCCACCATGTTCATAAACGGTTGCTCCTTCGTGTATCAATTTTTCAGACGGATGCTTGGGGCAGGTGGGCATTCACCCATGCGGCCACGTCTGCATAAACTTCCGCTGCGTTTTCTTCATTAAACATTTCATGGCGGCCGCCCTCGTACAGCTTCACGGTCACGTCCTTCACCCCTGCATCCCGGAACTGCTGCGCCACCTTGTTCACGCCTGTGCCCATGGCACCTACCGGGTCATGATCCCCGGAGAAGAGGAGAATGGGCAGATCCTTGCGCACAAGGGACAGGTTCTTCACATGGTTCAGCCGGCGAAGGCCACGGAACATATCCCGGTAGCCTGCACCCGTGAACAGGAAGCCGCAGAAGGGATCATCCATGTACTGATCCACCACATCATTGCGCCGGGTCAGCCAGTCAAAGTCCGTGCGGGCAGGGGCGAAGGCCTTGTTGGAGGAGGAGAAGGCCAGCTTGTTAATCAGGGGGCTGGGCTTCTCTGCGCCGCCGAAGAGACACACCAGATTGGATACGGTCAACCCTGCCGTGACCTTGCTGTGGGAGAAGAATCCCGTGCCGGAAAGCATGGCACCGGCAAGCCCCTCGCTGTGCTCCATCAGGTAGCACCGGGTGACGAAAGACCCCATGCTGTGCCCCAGGATGAAATAAGGCACACCGGGATAATAGCCCTGGGTGGCAAGCCGCAGGCTGTGCACATCGTCAATCAGGTTCTGCCAGCCGTGTTCCTTGCCGAAGTGACCCAGGGTGTCCGCCTTGCCACCGTGCCCCAGGTGGGTGTGCCCCACCACCACAAAGCCTGCCTCTGCCAGTGCCCGTGCCGGTGCGTCATAGCGGTCGATATGCTCCGCCATGCCGTGCACCAGCTGAATCACCGCCTTGGGGGTTCCTTCCCCCTTCCACAAACGCCGATCCAGCTTTTGCCCAGTTACGGAACGAAAGATACCCTTTTCCATGGTTACCATGCAATACGCCTCCTTACAGGAAAATAACGAAATTTTCTATGGCAAGTATACCATGAAAGGAGGGTTTTCGTAAAGGGACAGGGGAGGCGATTCGCCTAAGGGACGATTCGAGAAAGTGGCTTCGCCACTTTCTCGAGTTTCGCACGACCTCACTGGTCGCTTCGCTCCCGGCCGTTCGGTCGTGTAAGGAAGCAATCCTACGGATTGCTGCGGCTTTCGCCGCACAGGGGCTTCGCCCGTTTAAACGCCTCCGAAGGAGCTTACTGGATTTTGATTGTTATCCAGAGGGCTTTGCGGTCGCCCTCTGGACTCCTTCGCAGTCCACTTACAAGCAACTGAATTTTCTTGTTAGGCTTTGCAGGGGGCTTAAACGGGGCGAAGCCCCTCGCCCCCTGCACCCCTTCGGCACCCTCCTTTTCGATACCCTTCAAGTTGAAAACAGCTTGCTTTTCTGCCTTCAGCAAAAGATTACTTACATCCGAAGGTACGCCCTTTCTTGAATTCCAGCTGGTTTTCGGGGAGAGCGCGAGAGGTAAGTGAGCGGACTCGCGCCAGTGGCGCGAATTGCGTCCGCGAACG
>CAVGBO010000084.1:0-7982 GCA_963627465.1 Phocaeicola dorei | reverse complement strand
ACCCGAAGGGGTCAAGGGGGCGATGGTCAAGCCCCCTTGTGATAATCGTCTTTCAGCAAACCCATTCGGCACTTTAGCAGGGGGCGAAGCCCCCAACCCCGGGTGGTGTTGGAGGGTTCACAAACCCTCCAACGCTAGATCGGGAATCGGCGGCGTGTACGGCGATTCCCGCAGCTTTCCGCAAGGAAAGCTTCCTTACACGAGTGAACGGCCGGGAGAACGGCGTAGCCGTTCGACCAGTGAGCGAGTGCAACCTCGAGCAAGTGGCTCTGCCACTTGCTCGATTACTTCCCTACGCAGAACTGACTGAACACAGCGTCCAGCAGCTTTTCATCCACCTGATCCCCGGTGATTTCCCCCAGGGCGCACTGGGCGGCGGTCATGTCCACCGTGGTCAGATCCACCGGCAGCCCGGCATCCACCGTGGCGGCAGCCTGCCGCAGGAAAGCGGCGGCTCGCCGGGCGGCATCCATGTGCCGGGGCTGGGTCAACGCCAGCTGATCGCTCACCGTTGCCCGGCGGCGAAGCTCCTCCTTCAGGGGCTGGAGGGTGTCCGGCAGGGCGGCGGCAAGGGTCAGCACCTTGCCCTTGGGGCATAGGGCGGCAATGTCAGCCACATCCCACACCGGTGGCAGATCCGTCTTGTTCACAATCACCAGGGTATTGTCCCTGTTCTGCTCCTGCAAGAGGGCTTTGTCCGCTTCCGTCAGGGGAGAAGCGTGATCCAGCACCACCAGCACCACATCCGCCTCCGCCATGGCTTTGCCGGAGCGGGCGACCCCCAGCCGCTCCACCGGGTCATCCGTGTCCCGGAGGCCGGCAGTGTCCGTCAGGTGAATCTGACACCCGCCCAGCAGCATGTCCCCGGTCACCACGTCTCTGGTCGTGCCGGGAATGGGGGTGACGATGGCTCGGTCTTCCCCTAAAAGGGCGTTCAGCAGGGAGCTTTTGCCCACATTGGGGCGGCCGCACAGCACCACCTGCAAGCCCTGGGCAAGCAGCCGGGCGGAACGCTCACTGCAGGCGGCGTCCAGCTTGTCCGCAAGGGTCTTCAGCTTGGGGGATAGACCTTCCGTGGCCTCCTCCTCGGTGATTTCCTCCGGGTAATCCACACAGGCGGCAATGCCGGCGGCAATGGTGTACAACTCGTCCGCTGCCTGCCGAATGAAGGAGGATGCGCCTCCTTGCAGCTGCCGCATGGCGGCACGGTGTGCCTGCTCTCCCCGGGCGGCAATCAGGCTCATCACCGCCTCGGCCTCGGATAGATCCATCCGCCCGTTCAGGAAGGCACGCCGGGTAAATTCTCCCGGCTCTGCCAGCCGTGCACCGGCATGTAGGCAGCAATTCAGCACCCGTTGGGGGGTGAAGGCACCACCGTGGAGCTGGAACTCCACCACGTCCTCCCGGGTGTAGCTGCGTGGGGCACGCATGATCACCGCCATGCATTCGTCAATGACTTCCGCTCCGTCCATCACGTGACCGTAGGTCAGCATGTGACTGGTCAGGGCAGTTAGCCCCCGTTTAGCCGGGCGGAACAGCGCCATCAGGATCTTCTCCGCCTCTCCGCCGCTTAGGCGGACAATGCTTACGCCCCCCTGTCCTGGGGCAGTGGCAATGGCGGCAATGGTATCATGGGTCATGACAGTACCTCTTTCCAGAATTCCCGGCTGGTGCATCCGTCTGCCCAGGGGAAGGATTCGTCGGCGATTTTCCAGACCTGCTCATCCCCAAGGGAAAGCCCCAGGGGAGCGGCGGTGCGCTTCACGTGATCGACCAATCGCAGCATGTACTGGGGAAGCCCCCGGGTCATGGTCAGGTAAACGGCGTGGCACATTTCCGGGGCAAGGGTGTGCAGGGATTGGGCGACCATGGCATGGAGCACCTTGGTCGGATCGTAGGCTACTCGATGGAGGGTGATGGAGGGATGCTCCTCCGCCATGGTCAGCACGGCGAAGGCGGCCATGTTCCCGGTTTCGTCCTCCAGCATGCCCAGAGAGCCGGGGTTCACCCACATGCGCCCCTGAGCGGAAGCCCGGAAGGGGATGTGATTGTGTCCGCTGATCACCAGCCGAATCCCCTCCGGCAGGGTGCCCAGCAGGGTCTGCGCCTCATCCCCGTCAATCAAGTGGAAGGGATCTCCCGGGGTGCCGTGGGTCATCAGCACCTGCCCCACACGGTAATCCGTGGGATGATGCAGGTCCTGCCCCTGCAGCTGGGCTGCCGTCCACCGTGCCAGTGCCCAGTTGTACCCGGCAAAGGCAGGCTCCTCCATGTGCAGGAGCCGCTCTTCATGGTTGCCCAGCAGCATCACGGCGTGCAGGGAGGCAAGTCGGTGGCAGACTTCCAGGGGATTGGGACCAAAGCCGGAATAGTCCCCCAGGGAAATGACCTGCCCACAGGCCTGAGCCTCGGGGGAGGCCAGCACTGCCTCCAGTGCCGGCAGGTTGCCGTGAATATCGGTGAGTATCAATATTTGCATGGTATCCTCCGGCCATCATGATAACACGGGGACTCTGGATAAGCAAGGGCGAGGTTCGCACTCTGGACTCTTTCGGGGCACCTTACTTTTGGGGTTTACAGTTTCATTTCGGAATTGTTTATTCCAAGGGGCTTGACCGTCGCCCCTTGGAACCCTTCGGCACCCTACTTGTATAATCCCTTCGAGTAGAAGAAGCCTAATACTTTGCTTTCTTTTGAAACTTCCTTCAAAGGAGTGCACCTCTTCGGGCGCATCCTTTTGCAGGGCGTGGGTCTTGCGAGTTTTCCAACACTACCCCAGCTTTGCTGGTGAATGCAATACAGCCCCGTCACCATCCGTGACGGGGCTGAAAACATGCTTCCATGACAGAAGTGGTCTTAGAAAAGATTAGATGCCTTTTCGATGGCTTCCTGCTGTGCCTGGAGCAGGGCTTCGAAGTTCTTCCGATACTCGGCGGCGGCGGCACGCAGGTCAGCTACCTGACGGGTCAGGGCTTCCTTGTCCCCGGACAGATCCTTCAGCTGCTCGTCGGCCTTTTCCTGTGCCTTGGCCAGAATCTCCTGTGCCTCGGCCTGAGCCTTTTCCAGGGTTTCGTTCTTCAGCTTCTGTGCCATTTCCAGAATCTCCAGCGCATCCTTGCTGGGGGCGGCAGGAGCGGCGGCCTTGGGGGCAGCGTAGGGGCTTGCCTGCACAGGGCGCACCACCTGGGTGGCGGCAGGGGCGGCTGCGGCGGCCTTGGCGGCGGCCAGCTGCTGCTGCAGGGACTGCTTCTCATCCATCAGGCGAGCCATTTCGTCCATGATGTCGTCCAGGAAGCCGTCAACCTCCTTAGGATCATAGCCCCGAGCAATGACCTTGAATTCCTTGGTTTCAATCATTTCAATCGTTACAGCCATGGGATCTTACTCCTTTCATCCATCGCACAGGGGTGCGAATCATGGGCGAATATCGCTTACTTACTATTTGATGATACCATTATTTGCCGAAGATTTCAAGCACCACCGGCAGCCGATCCTTCCGGGTGGGGCAGCCAATCTCCTGCAGGCGAATCCGGCCGAAGTGCCGCACGCTGATGAGCTGTCCGGCGGTCAGCACCTTGTCCACCCGCTCTTCCGCCTGATGATCCACCATGACCAGGCCTTGGCGGATGATCTCCGCCGCCTTGCTCCGGCTGGTTTTCATGCCGCTGGCAAGGAGACAGTCCAGCCGGGTGGAGGGCACCGTATCCCGCAGCAGGGTGCCTTTGGGAGGTTCCAGCGCAGGGGCTTCCTCCAGTTCACGGACGGTGATGGTGGTTCGCCCGGCCTTGTCCCACTCCATGGGCAGCCGCCGGGCTGCCTCCGGCAGGGCGCAGAGCCATGCCTGACCATCCCCGGCAATCAAGTCCCCGAAGTAGCTTCGGTCAATGCCCAGTGCCATCAGGCTGCCCATCAGGTCGCTGTGGCTTACAGTGGCAAACTTGCTGTTCCAGCGGATTTCCAGCCACACATGGGTGTACACCGGCTCATCCTCCGGGGGATGAAAACAGGCCTGTACCCGTTCGCATCCTGCCCAGCCTCCGTCAAAGCTGACGGCCACACCGGCTTCCCTAGCAGCGGCACGTGCCGCCCCTTGCTCTTCCCCGGCCACAAACCGACCGGCACAGGGGCGCATTAGCTTGTCCGCCCGCATGGCTTCCTGCCGCAGGCGAAGGAGCAGTCCCTCTTCCGTACGCATTACCAGAAGATGCTCATCAGGTTGTTCAGCAGCATGTTGATCAGCTCCACCAGCAGCCAGGCCACCACGGGAGACCAGTCAAAAATCTGCCAACGGGCAGGCAGCTTGGCCACCAGCACCCGGCGGATGGGGGTCAGCACAGGCTCCACCACCCGCTTCAGCAGCTCCGTCCACCTATTGGACGCAGGCTTCAGCCAGGACAGAAGCACATACAGCAGCAGACATACGTCAAACAGCCATAGCACGGTTCGAATGATTTTGTAAAGCAGCATTCGCTGATTCCCTCCTTTTCGTCTCTCCTGCCTTAGGGGCAGAACCTAGCATGAACAAATAGGCATTGATTGGGGCGATGGGGCGAAGACCCAACCCACAAAAAAGGTGTGCCCGAAGGGGTGCAGGGGGCGACCGGAAAGCCCCCTGCGGCAAAACCACACCAATCCAAAGGACTGCTCAGACGCTTATTCCCCCGGGTGGTGTTGGAGGGCTCGCAAGCCCTCCGACTCTAGATCGAAAACCAGCGACATGTGCGGTGGTTTTCGCAGCTTTCCGCAAGGAAAGCTTCCTTACACGAGTGAACGGCCGGGAGAAGGGCGAAGCCCTTCGACCAGTGAGCGAGTGCAATCCTCGAGACAGTGGCTATGCCACTTTCTCGAAATCCTCATTGTACGTATTCCCCCTGGGGATGCCGCATGGTGGCGTACACCCCTCGGCGGGTATCGGACTGATAGGATCCCCGTGCCTCTGCCCGCTCCTGACGAAGGGGAGCCTGACGGTTGGTAAAGGATGCCTTGGCGGGCCGTGCCTGAGGCCGGTAGCCTGTGGTCTGGTAGGGTTCAGGCTGACGCTCCCACCGGCGATCCGGCACGTACGCCCCACGCTCGGCACGGTAGCTCTCCTGGGCATCGTCCATTTCCGGCATCTGCATGCTGTCCCGTTCGTTCCAGTGGGCGAAGGACTTGTCCTGCATCACCAGCACGGTCTTGGGGGCAATCAGGTAGGCACGCTTCACCTGGGTGATCTTCGTCAGGGAGCATTCCAGGGTAAAGGCGGCACCGGCCAGCATGTCCAGACACCGCTGCACGTCTGCCTCGTTGGCAATGCTTTCCGTGTTCACAATCACGCTTTCCCCGTTGCGCATGAATTCGATAATGCGGAAGCAGGCCGCTACGCTGACCAGCTGCACAATCCGCTCCACGTGGGCGTAGCTCCGCCGGTCATCATCCACAAAGTTGCTGCTGCCGGGCATGTAGCTGATGTTGTCCGGCTGCTGAGGCTGTTGGGGTTGCTGGGGCTGATAGGGCTGCTGATAGCCCTGATTCATGGTAGGCTGATAAGGCTGCTGATAACCGCCCTGCTGATAGCCCATATTGTCCGGCTGCTGGCCGTAATAGGGCTGATTCATGGTGGGCTGATAGGGCTGCTGATAGCCCTGATTCATGGTGGGCTGGTAAGGCTGCTGATAGGTGCCCCCCATGTTGCCGGTAAAGTCCTGCTGGGGCTGCTGATAGCCCGTCTGCTGGAATCCTGCGTTCTCCATCTGCTGCATCTGCCCGTCCATGGCGGCGAACCGGCCTGTCATGCCGGTGGACTGCCGGGGCTGGGGCTGGGTGGCCTGCTGCACTGGGATGCTCTGGGTAGAGAAGATACTCCTTCCCTGGACCTTGCCCGGGCGGTAGCCGCTGGTGCCTCCGTTGGCCATGTTGGACACAACTTCCGGCTCATCCTGCTTGTTGCCTCTTGCTCCGCTTACACGGCTCAGAAAGGAATCCTTCAATTCCTTAAATGTCATCTTTGAACCTCCCATGCTTGCTTGGGCACTCAGACCTTCTGGCCGTAGTCCCTGGGGCCGAACAAGGCGCTGCCGATGCGTACCATGGTTGCGCCGTGCCTAGCCGCTATCTGATAATCTCCGGACATGCCCATGGAGAGTTCCTCCATCTCCACCCCCGGAATGCCTTCTTCCCGAAGGCGTTCAAACAGGGTGCGTGTCTGGGCAAACAGCCCGGAAAGCCAGGCTTCATCTTCCGTCTTGGGCATCACTGCCATCAGACCCCGAACCTTCAGTCCCGGCAGCTTTGCCATTTGCCGAAGCAGCTCTTCCGCCTCCTCGGGAGCAACGCCCCCTTTTTGCGGCTCGCCTGCCGGGCTTACTTGCATCAGCACAGGCATGACCAAGCCGTGCTTCTGTGCCTGCCGGTCAATCTCCTCTGCTAAGGACAGCCTGTCCACAGAGTGAATCAGGCATACATGTTCTATTATATATTTAACCTTGTTGCTTTGCAACCTGCCAATGAGGTGAATGCGAAATTTTCCTTCCAGGGCAGGCAATTTTTCCACGATTTCCTGCACCCGGTTTTCCCCGATGTCCACCTGATCCATGCCCTGAAGGGGGAGGATCATCTCCGCCGGGTGGGTTTTCGTTACCGCAATGATCTTCGGCGCAGGGTACCCGGCTTGAGCCGCCGCCTCTGCCGTTTCCCGGCGCACCTGCGCCAGGCGATTCCGCAATAGGTCTTCCTCCATGCTGCTTCTGCCTCCTTAGAAGAGAGCCACGGTCTGACCCTCATACAGCAGCCCCTGCTGAAGGGCGGAGACGTACACATTGTCCCCATCCTGCAGCAGCACATTCACCGGGATAAACAGCCGGTTGGTGCCGTCCAGCACCACCACGCCGGTGGCACCTTCGTAGGTGTAAATGGCACGGGAGGGCACCATCAGGCTCTGCACATATTCGCCCAGTTCCGCCTGACAGGTGCGGGTGTACAGCACCGGGGTCACCGGGGCTTCCACCTTCAGCCGCACCAGCAGTTCGCCGCCGGAGCGGGTGGAGGATACCACCGTGGCGTTGACCTGCATGTTCTCGTATCTTTCCAGCTTCAGCTCGTAGGTCTGTCCGTCCACCGGGTTCCACTCGGAATTCTTGGACAGGAAGAGCACGTACCAGCTGCCGTCCCGCACCGTGCGGTAGATGGTGGTCTTGGCCTTCTGGGTGGTGGACTGGGAAGGCTTCTGCCCCTGATACATCTTCCGCACATCCGTGGGGGAGAAGTCGGCGTAGGTTTCCGCCGTCAGGCTGTACTCGTAGCCGTCGGAGTAGAAGCTGACAATGGCCTCTTCCGTGGCCAGGTACTGCTTGGTCCAGCTGTCGATTCGCTGCAGCTGGGACTGTTCATCGTCATACAGTCGGCTTAGCCGCTGGTTGGTGGAGTACTTCTTCTTGAAGTACTGCTGCCAGGCGTCCACTGCCGCATCCAGCAGGGATTCCTGGTTCAGCAGATTGCCCCGCTGCCCGGCGATCATCTGCCGGAACTCCTTGGCACGATCCAGAATGTCACTGCGGAGCTGATCCATCTTGGCATCGGTGGTGGTTTCCGCTGCCAGCAGCTGGGACTGGTAGGTCTTGATGGAGTCCCGATAATTCTGCAAGGTGGTCATTTCCTTGGTGCTGTAGCCCGTGGAGTACACATTGCATATGCTGGAGGAAACCGATACCAGGGATCCCTCCTGAGCAATGTAGTCAATGCTGGAGATGCCCTCTGCATCGTAGGGCACCTCGTCCCGGACAATCACGCAGTCCCCGGAATACCGTGCCCCCAGGGTGCCTGCCTGAATGGTGGCGTAGGTGGCGGTTTCCGGGGCGACGGCGGTGTATACATACCATGCGGCAAAGCCCACCGCCACCACCACAAGTATGATCTGCCACAGCTGCATCTTTTTCTTCTTAGGCTGCATGGGCTGGGGCGGTGTCATCTGATACATGGCTACTCCTTTCAGGGTATCGCCAAAG
>CAVGBO010000083.1:0-8381 GCA_963627465.1 Phocaeicola dorei | reverse complement strand
CAGAGGGCTTTGCGGTCGCCCTCTGGACTCCTTCGCAGTCGCCTTACAAGCAACTGGATTTTTCCGTTAGGCTTCGCAGGGGGCTTTCCGGTCGCCCCCTTGACCCCTTCGGCGGTCGCCTTACAAGCAAGTCTTTGGGTATTGCAAGGGAAAATCATTACTTTCCATTCATTAACCCCTTCCAAAAGGATGCACCCGAAGGGGTGCAGGGGGCGACCGGAAAGCCCCCTGCAATCTGCATAAACGAAAAGCCACAGTTTGCCCCAAAAGATGCTTGCCCGAAGGAGTCCAGAGGGCGACCGCAAAGCCCTCTGGAATAAGCATCTAACGATTGAAGGGTATACCCTCACAGTTAGGGGTCAAGAGAGGGGGTTTCAGGGGGATTACCTCCCCCATCAGACAATCGACAAACCTTGGGTGGCGTTGGAGGGCTCGCAAGCCCTTCAACCCTAAATCGAAAATCGGCGACATGTGCGGCGATTTTCGCAGCAATCCGAAGGATTGCTTCCTTACACGAGTGAACGGCCGGGAGAAAGGCAAAGCCTTTCGACCAGTGAGCGAGTGCAAAACTCGACAAAGTGGCACTGCCACTTTGTCGATACTCAGGGGGATTACCTCCCCCTGTCCAGTGTTCGGCATATGCATGCCGCACTATCCGGGGCATCATCATGCACCGCATTCACCGTGTAATCCAAAATCTGCCCCAGATACTCCGGGTCTGTCCCCTCAAAGAACCGAATCCTCTGCCACCACTTCTTCAGCCAGGTGGCAATCTTCACATACTTGTTGCTGTTCTCCCGATACATGCGCACCGGGGCGCCCCTTCGCCGCAGCTCCTTGGCCAGGTAGCCCTTGTCACCGTTGGTTTCGCAGTAGATGGGGCCGCAGCGGAATCGGTCGCACAGCAGCAGTATTTCCTCCATGTGCTCCTCCACGTGACCCCGCCACAGCTTGCCGAAAAGGCGAATCTCCTCCCCCTCCCGCCGGGCGCAGGTGAGCGCCGTCCAGTCCTCCCCTCCGTAGGCTGCATCCACGTGGGCAATGCCGTCCCACAGCATTTCTTCCTCCTGAAAGAAGCCGGGCACGGCCGGGAACAGGGCATCCTCCGAGGCGATGTGCCGCAGCTCGTAATTGGCGGCAAACAGGGATGGGGACATGCTTTCCCGCAGGGTGCGGATGGCCTTGTCGTCCATGAGCCCGGTGTGATAGCAGTCGTACCGCTCCACCCCCTTCATCAGGCTGATGGCATCCTGCTTGTGCCAGGGGGTGCCGATGTTCACCAGCCTGCCCCCACGAATCCGCACGTTTTGCAGCTCCATGTACACGTTCCGTGTCCGCTCCCGCTCCTGGGGACTGACCCGGTCGTGAAGATCCACAATATCGTCGGTGAAGATTCGCTCCGCATGCCTGCCGGTAATGCTGCCGTTGGTGCCGCAGCCCGTCAGCTGAAAGGCGCCCCGCTTGGCGGCGTAGCAGCTGCAGCTGATGCCCAGGGTGGTGGCCTTCACCCCCACGCTCTCCCCGTAGAGGGTTTCGCTCAGGCGGCGCATGATGTCCTGGCTCAGGATGATCTTCACCTGCCGCAGGATTTCCGCTGCACCGTTTTCCGTTTTGCGCATGAGGATGATGCTCTCCTCCGGCCTTAGCAGCATGAGCATAGCCAGGCTCACCGCCAGGCAGGTGGTTTTGTAGGAGGAGCGGTGTGCCAGCAGGGTCAAATCCTCCCTGCCCAGGATCATTTTCCGGATCCATGCCCCATGCAGCGGATCATTCAGCAGGGGATAGCCGCAGGCTCGGGCGACGGCCGCCGGGCGCTCCAGCATGAGGGTCATGGCTTCTTCCCGTGTCGTTAAAAACACTCCTTTCGTCGTGTTTCGGCAAACCGGCTTCGCCGCTTTGCCGAGGGTTGCACTCAGTCGTTGGTCGCTTCGCTCCCGGCCACTCCTTCGTGTAAGGTTGCAATCCTTCGGATTGCTGCGGCTTTCACCGCACATGTCGCTGAAAGCCGATCTAGAGTTGGAGGGCTTGCGAGCCCTCCAACACCTCCTGGGGGGTCTTCGCCCCCTAAAAAAGCCCCGAAGGGGTCGAGCCCTCCAACGCCTCCTGGGGGTTTCGCCCCGTTTAACGCCCCGAAGGGACTTTGCTCCATCAAAAAAGCCCCGAAGGGTCGGGACTTTCTTTCTTTGTTCATTCGTTGTATGATGGAAGGGACAGATGCGTTTTTCATGTTGGATAGTTCAGGAGGGGTGCTCATGCGTATGGTTCGAAAGTTTCTGCTGCTGCTTTCCGTTCTGCTCTGCCTGCAAATCCCCGGGCTTGCCGAGGAAAAGGGCACCGTGCCCGAGGCATGGGGCATCACCTTTGAAACCGACGACGTGGCTGCGGCCGCCCGCTTGGCGTGCCTGACCTATGACGGCATCGGCTACTGGGACGACGCAGCGTTTCAAACCGTTGGCATCCACGTGTTCAGCCAGGAGGAAGACGGCGACACCATCACCCTGAAGCTGTATTCCGCCCATAGCGTTTACCAGATCCTTGACGGAATGCCGGATGAAGTGTCCGGGGGTTCTAATCCTGTGCTGCTTGCCTTCAGGCGGCAGGGGAACGCCCTTGTGCTGACCCAATACCGGACGGCAGGAGACGGCTCCGAACGCTGGGACAATGTATGTGACATGTTCGGGGAAACATTGGCCTACGACGCCATGAAAAACAGCGAACAATATGCAGCCATGGCAAGGCGCGACGCCCTGCAGATTGCCCAGCAGTACATCCTTGCCGATGCGGATGAAAAACTTTCCCTTCCCTGCATTGCTTTTCTCCCCTCCGGCTCAAACCCGGCAGCAGCGGACATCGTTCACAGCAGCGTTTCCGGCTGGTTTCCGTCCCATGCCGGGAAGTGGATTTCCGAAGAATACAGCACCATGTTCTCCCTCACGGTGGAAGGCGAGGAATCTTATTCCGGCATTCTTACCTACGAGTCTTTCAATCCGGCAGGAGAGCGGCTGGCATACGTCAAGGTACAGGTCGAAGGGGAAACGCTGAACATTCTTGACGGTACATTGCCTTCCATGGTTGAATAAACTGGAGTAATATATCGGCGTGCTGCAAGGAGGCAACTGACAATGAGCGTGAACCATTTTTTCCGGAGGAACACCATGCACATCATGCCATCGCTGAGCCGAAAGAAAGTTTTCTGCGTCCTGCTTGCATGCATCCTTTGCGTGCTGTGCCTGACACTTGGCTATGCATCCGCTGCGGCGGAAAATGAAGACCTGATCCCCCTTGCCAACAAAAAACTGCTGACCCTTGTTGCCAAGCATTCCGGCAGCGACTGGCAGTACTTTCAGCCTGCGTCCAGAGAGACGGAGGTGGACTGCTCCTCCGATGCCTTTCTTCGGCAGATCAGCGTGTACCCGGTGGTGGCGTTCAGGGACGGGCAGTATAAGCTCATCCTCCTCCGCAAGGAAAACAACGCCTGGGTCTATGCCGCTGAAAACGCCGCTGCGCTGATGCGTGATCAGTACCGGCTCAGTGCCTTTTCCATGGATGAACAGGTCAGTGCAGAGGATGCCCACCTGTCTGTTTATTTTGATTTCCTTTCCCCGAAAAATGAAATTGTTTCCCTGCAGCTGCTGCTGAACCCCAGCTTTTCTTTCTTCCGCTCCATCAGCATGCTCCTTTCGGAACCATCCCAAAGGGTGGTGACAACGCTCCTTGAGCCCTATCGGGGTTTTACCTTTACAACGGACTACTATCCGACTGCCGCAACCTGCTCCCTTTCCACTTCCTATTTCGTCACGGATGGGGAAGATCGGTCTTTCTCCGCCGAGACGTTCGATTTTCAGCATTGCCCCGTCACCTTGGAGGATCTTTTTACTCCGGCCACCTGCCAAGAAGAAGTGCCCCTGTATGCTGCGCCGGCCACTGATACCCTTCTGCCCTTCTCCCTCTCCCCCGGTGAAGCCGTGGATGTGATCCTTCCGGCAGAAAACCAGGCGTGGACGCTGATCCGCTATCAGGGCAATCTGTTTTACTGCCCGTATACACATTGGGCAGCATCCGCTGAATGAAAAAAATCGAAAAAAATTCACCATGCCCCGGGGCATCCATCGCCCCAGGGGCGTTGGTGAAAATGGGGCGAAGCGTAAAGATGGGGTGAAACCCCCTTACTGATCCAGCACTTCGGCACCGCTTTCCCCTTCACCCAAGGGAAGCTTCACACGCCGCTCACTGCCAAGGAGAGGAATCGTAGTTTTCACCCGATAGCAGCGAACCTTTTCCGGCTTCAGGGCTTTCTCCACACGATACTGATTGTAGGTATGACCGCAAACCCGGCACTTTCCTCCCGATGCTTTCGTTACCGCAATCGTCACATGAGGATACTGCTTGCCCTGCGCCTGCTGCTTGTCATAGGTATAGATCACATCCCCGGGCATCACTTGGGAAGGGTCAATCAGGGTCATCCATGCTCTGGACGGATCCGTCAGTTGTTTCATGCAGCTTTCCGTTAGCGGCCACTTGGAATGCTTTTTCCACCCGGCGGGAATGCCGGGCAGGGCATAGGACCAGCCGTTAAACATGGGCAGACCCCCGGCGCAAAGGCACTGGCTGACGAAATTTGCACAATCATTGCTCGCTGCGCTGCCGAAGGTTTTGTTCCGATTCGTGCAGAGTTTCCCCTTTGCCGTTGTCTGGGCATGATGCTCGGCATACGCAACCGCATCTTCCGGGGAAAAGGTGACCTGCGTTAACCCATCAGGCAAAACACGCACGTCAACATAGTCCCGCATCACATACCCGACCTTGCTGTCGTCGTTGTTCCAACGGGTTTCGAACCACCCTTCCGTTTCACAGTCACGCACGCTGATTTTTGTTCCATTGGGGAATTTTCCCCAGTAAGCGTACTTTGCTTTCGGCTGCTTGCGGCAAAACAATGCTCCGCCGCTGACAATCCCCTCTTGCCACACGTTCATCCTTCCCCCTCCATCTCCCGCATGAGCCGCACCACCTCGGCGGTATCCATGCCCCCCTTGCTGCGGCTGTGGGCGGCGTGGTAGGCCTCCAGCTTTTCCGCCGCTTCCATGCGCATCTTCAGGGAAGCGGGCACCGCCACCGGCACGGCTTCCTTGCCCTTGCCCTCCAGCACATAGTCCTGCACCTCCCCCCGCATGACGGCGGTGTGGAAGGCCTGAATCTCCTTCTTGCCTGCAACGGGGCTGACACGCTTTTCCTTCTTGACTTCCATGATGATCATCCTTTCCGTAAAGATGTTCTGCTTCCCGGCGTTTCCCCTGCCGGGGATGCCCTGAAAAAAGTTCTGAAAAAAGTCGAAAAAAATCTCCTGCATGATGGAACCTTTCCTCAAAAAAGCCCCGAAGGGTCGGGACTTTCTTTCTTTGTTCATTCGTTGTATGATGGAAGGGACAGATGCGTTTTCATGATGGATAGTTCAGGAGGGGTGCTCATGCGTATGATCAAACATTTCCTTCTTTCTTCCCTTCTTTTCCTGTGTGTCCTGCTGCTTCCCCTGCTGCCTGCCTTGGGGGAGGAAGCCCTGCCCCCGGACGTCGCCTCCGCCATGGAGGGGGAGACGCTGTTGTCCTCCACCCAGGCTGAAATGCCGGATGGGGCGTGCCTGTTTGTCTTGACCCGCACCCAGGAGGGAGACCATCGTCTCCTGTGCTTTGCCTCCTCCGGCGACGGGTATGCGCTGCAATTCGCCACCACGGAAGGGATTCCCCAAAGCCCCAACCCCTTGACCATCGAAATCGTCTCCGGCATGGAGGATTTGACCACCCACGAAATCTACGATTTTCCTGTGCTGTGCATCTCCCAAAGGGATGAAACAGGCGAGTATCTGGAGCTGTCCGTGTGCTATCGGTACCAGGCCATGGATACCTGGCACCTGTTCCGTGTGTGGAGCTACACATCCTTTGAAAATCTCCGCATTCAGGATGATACCCTGTCCGTGTTTGAAGATGTGGAAAGCGATCAGGTGCTTCTGTCCGAAAAGGTTACGGAGGCGCTGGATCTCCGCTCCATGAACCTGACCCAATGGATGGAGGAGGTTCACGCCGCAGCGGAAGCCTGCCGGGAGGCGGCGGAGGAGCTGGATCATCATGGATAAGCATGGGCAGCGCGCCCTACTCGGTCATTCGCCGTATACCCATCACAACATTATTCCGGAGGAACACCATGCACATCATGCCATCGCCGTGCCGAAAGAAAGTTTTCTGCGTCCTGCTTGCATGCATCCTTTGCGTGCTGTGCCTGACCATGTTCGGCACCGCTTCGGCGGATGATCCGGAAGACTTTTCATCCCTGTATACCCTTGAGGCTCGGCATGCCGCTTTCCCCGCTGAGGAGCGGTATGCGGTATACTCCGGCCCCGGTGAAGACTATCTTCGGGGTGCAGACGGGAAAGCAGCCGTTTCCACCAATGGATCGATTCAGGTTTTCTGCCGGGAAAATGGCTGGCTGATGATTCAGTATGCCATTGACCATGATCACAGCCGCATTGGCTGGATTCATGCAGCATCCAGTGTTTCCGTCAGCGAGCTTCCTGCCCCTTCCTGTTCCGCAACCCTGCAAAAAGATGCCCTCATCACCGATGATCCCTTCTGTTCGGAAGCACCGCTTCTTTCCTTTTCCATGAACATGGAGGTGGACGTGCTGGCGCAGGCAGGGGATTGGTGTTATGTTGAAGGGCATTCCGGCGATTGGTTCCGCGGCTTTGTCCGAAAAGATCAGCTGACCCTGGGCACATCCTTCGATTTGGCTGCCTGGCCTTACACCGATGCCATCGGCACCATCCTTCATGACACCATTGCCTATGACCACCCCATGACGGCAGACAGCAGCGCATCCGGCAATGACCTTATGACCACCGCACTGGATGCAGGGCTGAAGGTTCACGTGCTTGCCGCCGAAGGGGATTGGGCGAAAATCATCTTTGCAGAGGGCAATCAATTCTTTGCGCCCTGCTACGTGTCCAGCGATGACCTCCTGATCACATCCTATGCCACCGTGTTGACCGGTCATGCCCTTCTCCTGGGAAATCAACTTTCCATCACCATGGAGTCCACCATTTTCAGGAACAACGCACCTGTGTCCGTGTCTTCCGTGAACGTCTACGACAACATAACCCAGGAATTTCTTGGATCAATCACCGACCTGAACAACGATCATCAGCTGGAAGGCAGCCTTTCCATGCCGGAGGATACCACTTCCCTGCGTTTCACAGCTGTCCCTACTGAGGCAGGGGACACACCGTTCACCATCATTGCCGTGATCGAATGGTGATTCAGTGAAGGGCATCAGCAAAGTCGATGCCCTTCTTTTTTTAATGATCCACGTACATGGACCAGCCCCAGTACTTCCACTTGTTGTTCATCCCCGTCAGATTCGGGCCGGAATCACCGGACACACCCTGGTTATACTTGGCGTCAACCGTTTTGTGCGAGCTGCATGATTGGTAGACCGTGTGCTGATATGTACCGTTCAGCACCTGCTTCCCGGCGTTTCCCCTGCCGGGGATGCCCTGAAAAAAGTTCTGAAAAAAGTCGAAAAAAATCTCCTGCATGATGGAACCTTTCCTCCTGTCCTTCGTCATAATAAGTGCAAGGGCGATGAAGCCCCCGCAGAAAGGAAGTAACGATGATGAAGAAATTGATGGCGATCCTCCTAGCCGCTATGATGATGTTGACCCTATCCCTCCCCGTACTGGCTGAAGAAACCGCTTCCCTTGGCGGCGGCACCCTTGGCGGCTGGAATGTAAACAAGGAAGACACCACCCAGATCCCCGAAGAGGTGAAGGCCTGCTTCGACAAGGTCACGGAAGGCCTGCTGGGCTGCACCTACGAGCCTGTTGCCCTCCTTTCCAGCCAGATTGTTTCCGGCACCAACTACTGCCTGCTGTGCCGGTGCACCCTGGTGGGTGCTGAACCCGTGCAGAGCTACGTGATGATGTACCTCCATCAGGGCTTGGACGGCTCCAGCGAGCTGATGAACATCCAGACGGTGGTCTTCAGTGCGATCCCGACGAACGAGTGAAAAGGTTTCGGCGAACCGGCTTCGCCGCTTCGTCGAGGATGGCACGCCCTCACTGGTCGCTTCGCTCCCGGCCGTTCGGTCGTGTAAGGACGCTTTCCTTGCGGAAAGCTGCGGGAATCGCCGTACACGCCGCCGATTCCCGATCTAGCGTTGGAGGGTTTGCGAACCCTCCAACACCTCCCGGGGGTGGGGGCTGCGCCCCATTTAACGCTTGAAAAAAGCCCCGAAGGGGTCGAGCCCTCCAACGCCTCCCGGGGGTGGGGGCTGCGCCCCATTTAACGGGGTTGGGGGCTGCGCCCCGCATTAACGCTTGAAAAAAGCCCCGAAGG
>CAVGBO010000082.1:0-8427 GCA_963627465.1 Phocaeicola dorei | reverse complement strand
CTCCACCATATAGCCGCCGCTGATCAGGGAGAAATCACCGCTAATCACATTGGCACCGGCATGCAGGCCGCTGACATCGGTAATGACAATACCATCCCCCATGTTGGCCATCAGTTCTTCCAGGCTTGCTTCGCCGGGCTTGAAGAACAGGTTGGTGGGTGCAACCGTCATGGCAGATGCATAGCTCCGAGCAGCGTTGCCGGTGGTCTCCACGCCCTGCTTGCGTGCAGTCTTCCGATTATGAAGCAGGGTCTTCAGCACACCGTTTTCAATCACAGCCTTGGTACGGGAGGCACTTCCTTCCGCATCAAAGGAGCAAGATGCAAAGCCATCCTTCAGCAGCGGATCATCCATCAGGGTGACTGCCGGGGATGCCACAATTTCGCCTTCCTTGCCTGCCAGCAGCGACAGCCCCTGCTGCGCATTCTCGGCAGAGAACATGCCGCAGAAAGTAGCCAGCATTTCGCACAGAGCTTCGTTAAAGAAGATCACCCGATAGGTTCCGGCGGGAACGGGTGCGGCATCCAGCTGCTTCACGGTGCGGTCGGCAGTCTCCTTGGCAATCTTTTCAGCATCGAAGGCAGAAAACTTCCGGCCGCAGTCCATGTAAGCACCGTTGGCCTTGGTGCCGTTTCCCCGGGTAGCAATGGCACTGGTCATGGCACTCCATGCCTGATCCGTAGAGGTAAGATTCAGGCCGAAAGAATTGCGGAGCAGAAGGGTCTGCTTAGTCGTGGACATAAAAGCATACATCACCTGATCAACACGCTTGTCCTGGCTGGCGGTAGCATCGCTCAGCTTCATCACCGCTGCAAGTTTATCCTCAGCCGTCACGCTGTCGAGATCGCTTTCCGAAGCCTCAACGGCAGGATAGGAAGCTTCCCCAGGGAAGATTTCATCTTGCTCGGCACTTTCGCACAGCTCGGCAGATTCCTTAACGCCCTCAATCAGCTGCTGAATGGCAGCCTCGTCCATAGCCTGGGTGGAAGACATGCCCATCTTACCCTTGTAGGTGCCCCGAAGGCCAAGCCCCATGGAGGAGCTGACCTGATAATCGCTGATGTCACCGTTCCGGGCCATGACGGTGAACTCTTCCTTTTCCGAGCAGAATACCTCGGCAGTGTCCAGGCCGCTTTCCTTGGCACGAAGGAGCAGCTGCTCCACAAATGCATTCTTATCCATTGCTTCTGCCTCCTTACTTGCCGCCGCCAACGGTAATGCTTGTTACCCGGATCATCGGCTCACCCACGTTGGTGGGGATGCTGCCGGAAATGCTGCCGCACATTCCCTGCGCCATGGTCATCTGCCGACCCACCCGATCAACCCGCATGAGGATTTCATTGCCACGGCCAATCAGGGATGCACCACGCACAGGATGCACAATCTTGCCATCCTTCACCAGATAACCCTCGTTGACGGCAAAGTTGAATTCGCCGGTAGCCGGGTTCACGGAGCCGCCGCCCATCTTCTTGGCGTACAAGCCATCACCCATGGTGGCGATCATTTCATCATTATCGTCGTTGCCGGCAGCAATATAGGTATTGCGCATACGGGAAGTAGGGGCAAAAGCATAGCTCTGCCGACGTCCGGAGCCTGTGGGGGCCATGTTCATCCGGCGGCCACCCAGCTTGTCAATCATATAGTTGGTCAGGATGCCGTCCTTAATCAGCACCAGCTTGGTGGTAGGCATACCTTCATCATCCACGTGGAGAGAACCCCACTCGTTCATGATGGTGCCGTCATCCACAGCCGTCACCAAGGGAGAAGCAATCTGCTGCCCCAGCTTGCCGGAGAACACACTGGTACCAAAGGCAACGCTGGTAGCCTCCAGTGCATGGCCGCAGGCTTCATGGAAAATCACACCGCCAAAGCCATTGTCAATGCACACCGGCATAACCCCGGCAGGACAGGCAGGGGCGTGAAGCATGGTCACAGCCGTTTCGGCGGCAATCCGTGCGCTGCGCTCCGGGTCTACCCGTTCATCAAAGAGTTCAAAGCCCATGGATGCACCGGGACTGTCGGAACCGCTTTGGTTTTCACTGCCGTTGCTGGCCACGGCACTGACACGCAGCCGGGAATACACCCGCTGATCCGTGACGAAAACGCCCTCCGTATTGGCAATCAGCACATCCTGCACGCTATCCGAATAGCCGCAGATGACCTGCTTGATTTCAGGAGAATACTGACGTGCCGCCGCATCTGCCGCACGCAGTTTCTCGGCTTTTACCGCTGCCTTTACGTCTGTCGGCATTTTGCGAATTTCTTCCGGCCGTGCGGCAGACCAGGAAGAAAAGCCTACAGGAGAAGTGCCCTTTCCACTGCGAATGGCAGCCGCCGCCTGCTCAGCACAGTGCAGCAAGCCTTCCCGGCTCGTATCATTGGTGTACACGTAAATGGCCTTTGTTCCGTTAAATACACGGACGCCTGCACCATGGAGACGCTGGCTATTCACCTGCTCCAGCTCGCCGCTGCGCAGGGACAGGTTATGATTGATGCGATCCTCCATGAAGATCTCCGCAAAATCGCCGCCTGTGTGCACAGCCTTGGTCAGAACCTCCCGTGCAATGTTTTGATCCAGCATGATATCATCCTTTCCGCTGTGAATCCGCTTACCCACGTGATAAGGGATCAATTCTTCCGTGCATCCTCTACACGGACATAACGCCTGTCCCGAACCCCTTCACCGCCGATGGAATAATCGATAAAATCGGTGGTGGGATGGAAGCCGTGCTTGGCGTAAAACTTCTCGCCAGTGGTGTTGCCTTCGATCGCCCACAGATAGAAGCGGTGATAGCCGTCCTCCCGCATGATTCTCAGGCATTCCTCCAGCAATTCGCCGCCCAATCCTTTCCGCATGTGATCCGGCAGCAGATACAGGGACACAATCTCGCCCCATTCCTTGTGATCTTCATCTCTTCCGCGGCCATAAATGCAGCAGCCCACCGGCTGCTTTCCATCAAAAATCAGCAAACCGTTCAGCTCATCACTGCATAGCCATGCAGGCAAAGAAGGAACCCAATAATCATCCGGCAAACGCTCCAGATAATCTTGGGAAATGAGTCCTTTATAAGCATGGCGCCAGCTGGTGGCGAAGATATGGCTGATCAGACCCGCATCGTCATTGGTTGCGGCTCGAAAAATGCTCATACCCTTTCCTCCGTTTCGCACCTATCATGCGCCAAGGCGCATGGAATTTTTGTCCGGTATAAGTATCCACCAAAAGAGACAAAATGTCAAGCGAACAGCACAAAAGTCAGTCTTATTCTCCAATTATTTCCTACGTTTTTTCTGAATTTCTTCACGGAGCTTGTCTTCGCGCAATTTCACATTCTGCCGCATTTTCTCTTGGGCTTCCTTCATTTCCTGCTGCATGGCGATGCGCTGTTTTTTCAGCTTCTGCAGCACATCCTTATTGTACAGCTTAGCATAAGGGAATGCTCGCAGGGTACGGCGCATCAGTGCGCTGCCTTCAGCCAAATGGGCTCGCACGGCGGCAGTGATGGCTTCCGTACTGTCGCCCTCCGCATTGGTAGCACTGTGACGAATCTGCCCCAGCACACAAGTGGACAGAATGGTGTCTGCGGCGAAAACGACAAACAGGCCGATGCACAAGCCGTTCAGCCAGCCTTCCGGCAGCATGGCAAAATACCGAAAAAGGAAGGGCTTGATGCCGTAGACCATCACCAGCCCCAGCAAACCGAAAGGAATCAAGGTGTTGGCGCAGACACGGCCGTTTAGGTTGAAGTGCTTCTGGCTGTAATCCCACCATCGGGCGTGAAACAGTTTCTCCAGCACATAGCTAGTAATGTATTCCAAGGTGCCGCACAGGATCATGCCCAAGCCAAATACGGCAACAGGGCTGTCTGCGTACCGGGACAGCAAGGCGGCAATCAGGATGGAGCCAAAGCCGTAAATCGGGCAAATGGGTCCCAGCAAAAACCCACGATTGATAAAGCGATGAAACTGAATCAGCTTGCAGACTACTTCCATGAGCCACCCAAGGAAGGAGGCTGCAAAAAACAGCAGCACATAATACTTAATTTCCGCAGACACAAAAGCACCCTCCTTTGTCTTTCCCTGTAATAAACATACAACAGGCATCCTTTTGCGTCAAGGGAAAACACGGGACAATTCGGCAGGATTGTCGCAAGATTTGCCGATTTGTTTTCACCACAGCAAAGCAAAGCCGGACTCAGCACAGCAGTCTGCCCTGAGTCCGGCTCAAATTGACAATGATAATTTCCCCTTATCCGACGGTCTTGGTGGCAATCACGTCCACCCCGGTGCCGCACACGTTGGCAAGTACCACGTCTCCGGCCTTTACGGGAGCCGTAAGCGACACCTTGGACAGCTCCGTCATGCAGGCATGAATCAGCTTCTTCGGAATGGGGGTGCGAGTCTTGACACTCAGCGGCATAGCACTGCCCTCTACAGCAATCACGGCAGTTACCATGCGTTCCGGCGCAATGCACTCCTGATGGGCGTACTTCTCGCCCCGCTTGCAGGTATTGCCCACCACGCTGGTCACCTGACCGTTTTCAATGGTTACGGTCATGCGGCAGCCCACGGGGCAGTTGATACAGGTAATCGTCTGTTCCATATGCTCAGCCCCTTTCCATGGTTACGGTAATGTCCTGGGAATCAAGGGATGCAACGACTTCCGGCTTCAAGGTCACCACGGCCATTTCGCCAGGGGTGAAGATGGGTGCCTTCTTTCTGGCAATTTCCCGATCCCCGTTTTTCACTACCACGCTTGCCCCACGGAATACACCGCTGGGACGGAACATCAAGTCCACTGCCTGATTGCCCCCCAGGTGAATCCGCTGGGGCACCACGCCACGCACGCCATCCCCATCCTTGACGGCCACCGTTTCCCCGGGTGCGATTTCTCCACGGGCGTAGGCTGCAGCTGCATGACCGGCCTTAAAGCTCTCGTTGGATACGTGATCCACCAAATCATGCACATGGAGCACATTACCGCAGGCGAATATGCCGGGAATGCTGGTTTGCAGGCAATCGTCCACTTCAGCACCGCTGGTCAAGGGCGAAAGCTTTACCCCTGCGCCCTGGCTCAGCTCATTTTCAGGAATCAGGCCTACGGAAAGCAGCAGGGTATCACAGTCAAAATGAATTTCCGTGCCGGGAATGGGTTGCCGCTTTTCATCCACCTTGGCGACGGTCACGCCGCTAAGGCGTTCACGGCCTTCAATGTCAATGACCGTATGGCTCAGGTACAAGGGAATATCGAAGTCATTCAGGCACTGAACAATGTTGCGGTTCAGGCCGGAAGAATAGGGCATCAGTTCCACACAGGCCAGCACCTTGGCACCTTGCAGGGTCATGCGGCGAGCCATGATCAGGCCGATGTCGCCGCTGCCCAAGATCACTACCCGCTTGCCGGGCATATAGCCTTCCAGGTTGACGAATTTCTGTGCAGTACCGGCACTGTAAATGCCTGCACACCGGGTACCCGGCGTACCCAAAGCGCCACGGGGACGTTCACGGCAGCCCATGGCCAGCACAATGGACTTGGCATGAATCAGCTGCACCCCGTGCTCTGCGCTGACGCAGGTCACTACGTGGTTTGCCTCCACGGACAGCACCGTGGTATCGCACTGAATGTTAATGTTCAGCTCACGGGCTTTGTCTACATCCCGCTGCGCATATTCCGGGCCGGTCAGCTCTTCCTTAAAGCGGTGGAGGCCAAAGCCGTTATGGATGCATTGCCGCAAAATGCCGCCGGGAGTATGTTCACGCTCCAACACGAGCAGGTTTTCAATGCCGTCCTCCCGGGCAGCAATGGCAGCCGCAAGCCCTGCAGGGCCGCCGCCAATAATCAGCACATCCACTTGCAGCATGCCGTTTTCAGTCGCTGTCATGTCAGTCGTCCTCCTTGATTGCATCATGGATGGTGCCGGTAAGCAGATAGCTGCAGCCGCCGCACTTGGTAATGGAAGTCATGGGTACGTGGAGCTCTTCAGAGAGGATTTCCGCCACACGAGGTGAGCAGAAACCGCCCTGGCAGCGTCCCATGCCTGCACGGGTGCGGCGCTTTACACCGTCAATGGTGGTTGCGCCCACAGGACGACGAATGGCAGCACGGATTTCCGCCTCGGTTACCACCTCGCACCGGCACACCATACGTCCGTACAGTGGATCCTTCTTCACAGCCTCCGCACGTTCTTCGGTGGTCATGGCATAGAAGGGACGGGGCAGCTTATGGGCAGGCTTGTAATCTGCCTTCTTGGTCAGGTGCTGTTCCTCGGCGATCTCTGCACCCAGCATTTCCGCAATGGCAGGTGCAGCGGACAGGCCGGGGCTTTCAATACCCACGGTTTCATAGGCATTGGCAGCACCCTTCACGGCACCAATAACAAAGTCGCCCTTCGCCTCGTGCGCCCGAATGCCGGAGAAGTTGGTAATGGTTCCTCTGGTGGAAGCACCCGGCCAGGTCAGGCGGCTCTTTTGCAGCACAAAGGCCAAACCGTCCGCCGTGGTGCGGGTATCCAACTCGTCCGGAATATCTTCCGCCGAAGGACCCAGCAGAAGATTGCCGTGCACTGTCGGGGAAACAAGCACGCCCTTGCCCATCTTGGTGGGGCACTGGAACATGGTCATGTGGAAAGGCAGGGGGGACATCCGATCCATCAAATAATACTGACCACGGCGGTCAATGATGGTCAGCTTGTCCTCACTCATCATGTTATGAATTTTCGCAGAACCTACGCCGGCGCAGTTCACCAGCACCTTGCAGGTATATTCCCCCTGCGTGGTGGCTACGTGCCACAGGCCGTCATCTTCCCGCTTGACACCGGTAACCTCCGTATTCAGGTGGAATTCAGCACCGTTCAGGGCTGCATGATCCGCCAAGGCGAAGGTCATTTCATAGGGGCTGGTCAGGCCGCTGGTGGGGGCATACAGGGCGCAGAGCACGTCCGGGTTGGTGTTGGGCTCCATGGCCAGCACCTGATCCCGCTCAAGGATGCACAGATCCGGCACACCGTTTGCCTTGCCCTGCTCCAGCAGCGTTTCCAGCGTGTGACGGTCTTCCTCCGTAAAGCCCAGCACCAAAGCGCCGGGGCGACCATAAGAAACCCCCAGTTCTTCGGAAAGGGCGGGATACATCCGTGCACCTTCCACATTCAGCTTGGCCTTCAGTGTTCCGGGATGCGCATCAAACCCGGCATGAACGATGCCGCTGTTGGCTTTGCTGGCACCCTCGGCCACATCACTGCCTCGATCGATCACGGTCAGGCTGCCCTCGTAGCGGCTGAGCACTCTTGCAAGGGCACAGCCTGTGACACCTGCACCAATGATGAGTTTATCCGTATACAAAGAGAATTCCTCCCCTGCTGCCGGGAAGCCCGGCGTTGTCTGCCTGTTAGTATAGCACACTTTTTAATGAAGTGGAAGAAAAACGCACGAAAATACGCAAAAGGATTTGTGTTTTAGCATCTTGCACATATTTCGCTGTATGTATTTATCATGAATAGCTACTGATGCCAGGCAGCAAAAAAGGGCTGCAAAAGAGCAGCACGTCTCTTTTACAGCCCTCGGAAACCGCAATGATTACCACAGATCCGCATTCATGGAGAAAATGCCGACCTTCATGTCTTCATCGTACAGCACAATCGTCATGGCAACAGATGTTTCCTCGTCCTCACTGCTTTCCTTTTTCACAAAGCTGCAACACCAGTTGGTAGTCGTAACAGGATCCGGTATGCCGCCTACGTTCCGGGTTACGGTCCTATAGTAGTCATCCAAGTTCAAACCGCAGGCCGTAAAAATCTCTTGAATTTTTGCATCCAGCGCAGCATCGGAATTATAGGAAGCATCGTGAGCATCGAAGTAGCCGGTCAGCACTGCTTTCAGCTCTTCAGCAGAGGCAATCTGATAAACCCGCTGACGGACTGCCAGACTATCTTCTGACTCAAAATGAATCTGACCAATAGCGTCAAAAACGTCAGTAGCCGCATTCTTTTCCTGCGCCGTAAGCTCGTCCGCATACTGAGCGCAAATCGCATCAAAATGCTCCTTGTACACTTCTTCCAAAGAGTCATTGATCACCGCTCCGGAAACAGGGTCAATGGCTTCTGTTTCTGCAAAAGCAACAGCAGAAAGGGACAGCATCGCAGCAAGGCAAAGGATAAGAACTTTCCGAACGAGGGTCATGGTCATCACTCCTTTTGTTTTTTTGATACGGATATGACTGCATCAAGCAATCTTTCCTACCGCCGTCATTATAACACACGAACCTTATGTGAACCTTAAGAACTTGTAAATAGATTGTAAATTTGATGATGCTTTCTAAATTAGCATTAACATTTCCTTTCTGAATGGTTTGTGCTACGCTTGCATCATGTGAATTTCTTCTATATAATAATGCTGTAATATAATAAGTTGCAAACCATCCGGAGGCACACAATG
>CAVGBO010000081.1:0-8591 GCA_963627465.1 Phocaeicola dorei | reverse complement strand
CACAAGAAATATCTTGCCGAGACCGAAGCGCAATTGCAAGACTCCACACTGTCTAATGATGACCGTCTTGCCCTGGAAAATGAACTGGTCAAATGGCAGCAAGCACTCATTGACGATGAGTCCGATGAAAAGAAATACCTCGTTTCCGCAGCGAAGCTGGCCAGCTACCGTGAGAAGGAGCCTTACTTCTACTTTGAAACACCCAATGCCTTTAACGCCAGCACAGAGGCTTCTACCCAGCTGAAATCTTTGGAAGAGCAGTATGCCAACGGCGTGATCAATGTGGAAACGTTGGTCAAGGAATTGAACCGCATTGCAAGAATGTCCACGCTGGAGGATGAGTAATTTCTCTTATCATTTGATAACTATCGACCATTTTACACAGATTTTACATAAACCTCCTTGTTGATTTTACATGCGCTCCTTACAATAAGATACATCAGAGAGTAAGGAAAGCGTGGTGATGGCAATGGTGCTTCATTGTGAAAGTCCTTGAGGTCTTTCAGTCTCTTGTGTCATCAACCGTATTTGAAAGGAGTCGTTTCTCATGAAGAAGTTCTTTGCGCTGGTTCTGTGTCTGGTAGCTGTTTGTTCTTTTACGCTTGCTTCCGCTTCCACGCCGTTCTCTTACAGCGGGAACGAAAAGGTTAATTTCATCCGTTGGAGTCAGTCTGACCAATCCTCCGGTAAAAACTGGCACATTACTTGGGATGATTGTAACCTAAGTTCTACCAATCGCGCAGTCGTCCGTGTTTTTGCCGCTCCCGGTGTCTATGCCAGTTCCTTGTTTGTTTACAGTTCCCCTTCAACCGCTTACCATCCCTACAAGAGCGGTTATGGACAAGGGAAATCAAATACATATTTAGGTGGTCGTATGGATAACCGTGATTCAGGAAGTATTACTGTAAAGGGGCAATTCCACAACTAACACTTTTCTACGAGGGATGGCATCTTTTTGATACCATCCCTTGTAATGCAATGTTGCAGATAAGGAGATGCCTGAATTGAAAAAAATAGCCATCTTTCTTTCCCTTTGCTTGCTAGCCTCTATGGTGCTTGCTTCTGCGCAGGCATCACGACTCTCTTGTTATGGGCTGCTAGTTGAAGACTGCGAGGGATACAGAGTTTTTGTGAAAAATCATTCCGATGTTTCCATTCAACGCTGTACACAATGGTATGCCACAACTTCAACCTTTGCAAATGCCTTGAAGCTAGGTGAGTTAAGCTGTGATTTATTCAGTCTTGAAACTCTCTCCTACAATTGGTCTTCTTTAATGGAGAAAGGATACTGTGTTGATTTGTCTGACAGCAAGATCATTGCTGATACTATGGAAAAGATTTATCCCAATATTGCTGCGCTAGGCATGAAAGATGGCCATATTTACGCCGTTCCGGTTGCCATCACTTTCCGCAACACAATCTTCAACCAAGATGCTCTCGCTATGTGCGGTTTGGAAGGTGAACCGACACCCCAATCTTTTCCTGAATTGCTTGACTTTGCAGACCGATGGTGTGACCTAATTGAAGAAAATGGTGCATACGAAGGTTTGCGTCTTCATTCTGGTTGGGTACCCGACCTATACGGGGAAGGATCGTACAGTGCATGGCTGATTTCCCTGCTCATTGACAGCTATATTTCTCAAACTCAATATGCCGGCGAAGCATTGGATTTCGACAATTCTGAATTGATTGCACTGTTAGAGCGGTGCATGACCGTAGGACGAAGACTTTATGCCCTTGAGCCAAAACCACGCAACACCGATTCCGGCGTTGGCATCGGATTTCTCGAAACGGCTCCGCAGCTTCTTTGGCCCACGAATGCAGAACAGATTGTTTGCTTCCGTCTGAATGATCAACAGCCTGTTATTACAAAAGCTGATGTCACAATGTACGGCGTTTATTCAGGCAGTAAACAGGCAGATCTTGCCATCCAGCTTTTGGAATCCCTCTTTGCTGGCGAGGAAAATCCTGCCAATTTTCAGAGACAATTGCTGTATACCGATGCCGAGCCGAAAATCAGCAACAACTATGAGTACTCCGTTGCTACCGATAAAAAATACATTGCTGAAACGGAAGCTCAGCTGCAAAATCCCAACCTGTCCACCGATGAGCGCATTGCTCTGGAAGATGAACTGGCAAAATGGAAACAAGAGCTTATTGATAGTGAATCAGATGAACGCAAATACCTCGTTTCCGCAGCGAAGCTGGCCAGCTACCGTGAGAAGGAGCCTTACTTCTACTTTGAAACACCCAATGCCTTTAACGCCAGCACAGAGGCTTCTACCCAGCTGAAATCTTTGGAAGAGCAGTATGCCAACGGCGTGATCAATGTGGAAACGTTGGTCAAGGAATTGAATCGTATCGCAAGAATGTCCACGCTGGAGGATGAGTAAAATTTTTGCATCAGGGAAGAAATTTCTTTTCTGATCCGTTGTATAAGTGGCACAGGCGAAGGAACAACGTTCATGTGCCTGCAAATGAAAAGGAGGAATTGAGAATGAACATGCACAAGATGGCAGCCGGTCTGCTGGCCGGGATCATGATGGTCGCACCCTTGGGTGTTCTCGCTGAGGAAGCGGAAGAAAGCCTCCCCATTGAGCAATACCTGCAAGTGACCATGGGACAGGAGCTTTCCGCTGACACCACCAAGTCCTTCACCCTGGAAGGTGACATGAAGGATGTTGACTGCTCCCTGATTAAAGTTTCCGTTGAGGAAGTTTTCTATGATGGGGAGTACGAAAGCCTGTACACCGCCGTCACCGCCGTTCCTGCTTCTGACGATGTGATGATCAAACCCGCCGATGCGTCCAACGATGACAACGTATGCGGCAACTGGGGTGAGAACCTGAACACGGATACCCGCACCTTCCTGGAGGCTGCCAAGGAGGATGGCAAGCGGCTGATCAGCGTGTATGCTTATCCGAAGGAATTCGAAGAGGAAGGCTCCTACTCGCTGGATCACCTGCAGCTGGCAGACGGTAATCCCCTGCTGCTCAGCAGCTGTGGCGGCACCCTGAACGACAGCACTATTTCCCTGACCTTTACCATTCAGCTGTACGAAGTAGACCTGGAAACCGGAGCGTCTTCCCTGGTGGGAACGTATGAAATTCCTGTAACCGCTACGGTAAAGTAATCTGACATTGTTCAAGATCGGTGTCGATGGATGAGTGTCCATCGGCATCGATTTTTTTGCAGGAATCCGCCTGCCATGAATCGAATATCATTGATGATCATGGAGGTGTTTTGTTTGCTTCATTTCGGATTGATTGGCGAGCACTTGGGGCACAGCTTATCCGTGCCCATTCATCAGGCGCTTTATGCCCGGTTGGGTTTGGATGCCGATTATCGGCTGATTGAAATTCCCAAAGCGGAATTGCAAAACAGGGTCTCTTCCCTTTTTCAGGAGTTGGACGGCTTTAACATTACCATCCCATACAAGACGGATGTAATACCCATGCTGGCTTCACTGGATCATGCAGCTGAAAGCATGGGTGCCGTCAACACGGTAGACTGTGCCGCCCGGAAAGGCTATAACACGGATGCTCCCGGCTTTGCCGCCATGCTCTGCCACCACGGCATGAAGGTGCATGGTAAGCCCTGCTTTGTGCTGGGCACAGGGGGGGCATCCAAGGCCGTGGTTGCCGCCCTAAAGGACGAAGGTGCTGCCAGCATTACCCTTGTTTCCCGCACGCCTCGTGAGGGCGTCATCAGCTACGATCAGTTGCCCGATGCATTTTCCGGTTATCTGATCAACTGCACCCCTGCCGGCATGTGGCCTAAGGTGGAGGGATGCCCGGTCAGCAAGGAAGTGCTTTCCGCCATTCTTCCCCGGGCGTTAGGTGTTGCCGATGTGATTTACAATCCTCCCGAAACCTGCCTGACCCTTGCCGCTAAGGAAGCAGGTATCCCTGCCTGCACAGGGCTGTACATGCTGGTAGCGCAGGCCGTGGTAGCGGAAAGCATTTGGCTGAAGCAAGAGCTGCCAGAGGATCTGCCTTCCCTGCTCATGAAGGATATGGAGGAGATGAAGCTGCTATGAAGCATATTCTGATACTGAACGGTCCCAACATTAACTTCACCGGCCTGCGGGAGCAGGGTGTCTATGGTTCTCAGACCTTTGACGATTTAACGAAGATGATTCAGGCCGAGGCGGATCAGTTGGGCTGTCAGGTGCGATTCGTGCAATCCAATCATGAGGGTGCGTTAATTGATGCCATTCAACAGGCCTACCTTGACCATCTGGACGGCATTGTATTCAATCCCGGTGGATACACCCATACGTCTGTAGCCTTGCATGATGCCATTGCTTCCGTGCCTATTCCCACCATCGAGGTGCACATGAGCAACATTCACGCAAGGGAAAGCTTCCGTCACGTTTCCATGACTGCTTCCGCCTGCCGGGGACAAATTGTGGGCTTCGGTTTTAGGGGCTATCTGATGGCACTGCGGGAACTTGCATTATAACCAAAGGGACGAAACCGATTGATGACGGTCTCGTCCCTTT
This sequence comes from Phocaeicola dorei, assembly GCA_963627465.1. Classification (GTDB taxonomy): domain Bacteria; phylum Bacillota; class Clostridia; order Christensenellales; family Aristaeellaceae; genus CAKUFA01. The sequence continues at coordinate 4,087 of CAVGBO010000081.1, read as the reverse complement.
TCTTATAACACTTTGTTCAGGAAGGCTTGGGCACGTTCGCTCTTGGGAGAGGCAAAGAACACCTCCGGCGGTGCGTCCTCAATCAATTTGCCTCCATCCAGGAAGCAGATTCTATCAGACACTTCCCGTGCGAATCCCATTTCATGGGTCACCAATACCATGGTGATGCCTGTGGTGGCCAGCCGCTTAATCACGTCCAGCACTTCCTTCACCATTTCCGGGTCAAGGGCAGAAGTAGGCTCGTCAAACAGCACCACTTCCGGCTCCATGGCCAGGGTACGGGCTATGGCTACCCGCTGCTTTTGTCCGCCGGAGAGGGTGCCGGGATACACATCCTGCTTTTCCAGCATGCCTACGCTGTCCAGCAATTCTTTGGCCTTGGCGATTGCCTTTTCCTTCGGCACTTTCTTCACGGTCATGGGAGCATAGATCATGTTCTCCATCACCGTTTTATGTGGGAACAGGTTGAAGTGCTGGAATACCATACCGATCCGCTGGCGGACAATGTTGGTATCCATAAAGTCGTGCTTGGTGATTTCTTTCATCAGGCGACGATACTCCGACCCTTCCTTGGTGTGGAACAGATCTTTTTCCTTCAGCAAATCTTTCTCCTTGATTTCCCGAATGGCCTCCATGTCCTGCTTCCCGGCGGCAATCATGGCAGCATAGGTCTTGCTGCTGCGGATAACATCAAAGTGCAGGTAAGGATCCGGCGGGGTGATCAGTTTCCCATCCACCCAGATTTCGCCATAGGTAGGGGTCTCCAGCAGGTTAATGGAGCGAAGCAGGGTCGACTTACCGCCACCGGAAGGTCCGATGATGGAAACCACTTCCCCATTGTTCACCGTCAGGCTTACGCCGCTTAGCACATGCAATGTGCCGAAATCCTTGTACAGTCCCTTAACCTCGATCACTCTTATTCACCTTCCTTTCCAGCAGTTTGCCGCAGTAGGACAAAATCATCACCAGCAGATAATAGAACACCGCAATGGCAAAGAAGGGTTCAAACGCCCGATAGGTAGCCGCCTGAATCAGCTGGCCTGTACGCAGCAAATCCACCAAGCCAATGGAGGCAATCAAGGTGGTGTTCTTCAGCAGGCCGATAAACTCATTCACCAAGCTGGGCAGCACGCTTTTGATGGCCTGAGGGAGGATAATGTCCTTCATCATGGGGGTGTAAGGTACACCCAAAGCCATAGCTGCTTCATACTGTCCCCGATCAATGGCATTGATGCCGCCCCGCATGCTTTCGGAAATATAGGCGGCACTGTTCATGGCGAACACGATGGTACCGGCGGAAAAGGCCGTAAACTTCAGCCCGGTTACCAGCGGAATGCCGAAGTACATCATAAACACCTGCACCAGCATGGGCACGCCACGGAAGATGGATGTATAAAAGGCTGCAAAGCCTTGCAGAAACTTCACCTTGGAAATTTTGCACAGGGACAACGGAATCGACAGCACAAGTGCCAACGCCAGTGAGCAGAACGTCACCTTCAGCGTCACCAGCAGTGCACTGCCGAACATGGGGATATATTTGATCAGGATGCTGAAATCCAGCTGCACGGCAAGTCCTCCTTCTGCATGAACCGTAATGAACAGCGAAAGGCTGCCGAGGCAAATGTACCTCGGCAGCAATGTCCTTCCTTACCGGAGGATTAGTAGAGCCACTTCTTGATCAGCTCATCCATCTCGCCGGAATCAATCATTTCCTGCAGAGCGGTGTTGAACACTTCGGTCAGCTCGCTGCCCTTGGGGAAGGCGATGTTGTACACGTCAGAGATGCCGTCATACTCCAGCACGAAGTACTTCAGCAGAGGAGAACCATCGTCTGCCAGCACCGTGTTGGCCAGCTTCTTAGAACCGTTGATGGAGGTCATGCCAGCGGCAACACCGTCACTCTGCTGAGCCACAGCAAGGCCGACAGCGGACTGACCCTGATAGGTAACCAGGGTAGCACCCTCAATGTTCTGGATAACCTGCTCCAGCGTAGCGCCCTGAGAGCAGCAAATAATCTTGCCCTTCAGATCGTCATAGCTGGCGATGTCGGAATCCACAGGCACCACCACGCCAAAGTCGGTCTCCGCATAGGTGATGGAGAAGTCAACCACCTGAGCACGCTCTTCCGTAGCGCTCATGCCGGAAATGACCAGATCCGCATTGCCGGTCTGCAGCGTGCCAATCAGAGAAGAAAACGCCATGGGGGTAATGGTGAAAGTGAAGCCCAGCTTCTCGGACAGGGACTTCAGAATGTCAATGTCCAGTCCTTCATAGCCGCACTCTTCCGTTTCGGATACAGTCTCGAAATACATAAAGTCAGGGCTCATGGCAACGGTCAGGTTCTTGCCTTCCAGAGGCTTGGCTTCATCAGCAAAGGCAACTGTGCAGCACAGTAGGGACAGAACCATCACCAGCGACAGCATCTTCTTCAACATAGGGAACGTCTCCTTTCAGCATCCAATCCTTCGTTTTGTTTGGAACGTGAATAAATATAACATAGTATTCGAAGCTTGTCAAGGGCAAAATGCATATTTATTTATAAAAAAGTATATTGCATGAATAAAGAAGTTATGATAAAATACCAACGGTCTGAAAAGGCCTATGCAAGGAGGAAAAAACTATGGCGCAACTCTGGGGTGGTCGTTTCACCAAGGCCGCAGCTGCAACAGCCGCCGCCTTCACATCTTCCATTACCTTCGACCATCGCTTTTATCATCAGGATATTCAGGGCAGTCTAGCCCATGTCAAGATGCTGGCCAAGCAGGGCATTGTGACGGAAGCGGAGCGGGATCAGATCATCGCAGGCCTGCAGGCCGTAGAGGAAGATTTGGACAAAGGCGTTTTCTCCTTTACCCCGGATTGCTATGAAGATATTCACTCCCTTGTGGAGGCGGAACTGATTCGCCGTGTGGGGGATGTGGGTAAAAAGCTGCATACCGGCCGCAGCCGCAATGACCAGTGTGTAACCGATATGAAGCTGTATACTTTATATGAAGCAAAGGAAATCCGTGCGGCACTGGTTCACTGGATTGATGTATTGGTGCACACCATGGATGCGCATGTTTATACATTTATGCCTGGCTTCACTCATATGCAGAAAGCCCAGCCTGTCACCCTTGCCCATCACCTGGGTGCCTATGTGGAAATGGCACTGCGTGACGTAAGCCGGCTGGATGACATGATGCACCGTGCCAACACCTGTCCTCTTGGTGCAGCCGCCCTGGCCGGCACCAGCTACCCCCTTGATCGGGCATACACCGCTCAACTGCTGGGCTTTGATGCACCGACGGAAAACAGCATGGACAGCGTTTCGGATCGGGACCACATCTGTGAGCTGCTCTTTGTCATGAGCATGATTGCCATGCATCTGTCCCGCTTCTGCGAGGAAGTAGTCATGTGGACAAGCGATGAATATCAATTCATGGTCATGGACGACCAATGGAGCACCGGCAGCAGCATCATGCCCCAGAAGAAGAACTCGGACGTGGCGGAATTGATTCGTGGCAAGACCGGCCGGGTTTATGGTGCCTTGATGGGTATCCTGACCATGCTGAAGGGGTTGCCCCTTGCGTTTAACTCCGACATGCAGGAGGACAAGGAAGGCTTCTTTGATGCCATCGACACGGTGAAGGGCTGCCTCGGTGCTGCATCCGGCATGTTGGCCACCGCCACTTTCCGTCCCGATCGGATGCGGAAGAGTGCCGCCGGCGGCTTCACCAATGCAACGGACGTGGCCGACTATCTGGTCAAAAAGGGCATGCCCTTCCGGGATGCCCACGGCGTGGCAGGTCACTTAGTGCTTCGCTGTTTGGAGGAAGGCTGTGACCTGGATCATCTGCCGCTAAACGAATATCAAGCTGCCTCTCCCCTGTTTCAGCAGGACATCTATGACGTTATTTCCGTGGAAGCCTGCGTGGATGCCCGGCAGACCTATGGTGGGCCTGCCCCGGAGGTCATGAAGCAGACGCTGGCGAAATACCATGCTTGGCTGGCAAAGCAAGAAGCCTGATGCCTTACCGTCAGCATACAAAAGAACTGTCCCGTATCTGCGAGACAGTTCTTTTTGTATTCACTTCAGTTTCAATCC
>CAVGBO010000080.1:0-9237 GCA_963627465.1 Phocaeicola dorei | reverse complement strand
CCCCTTGACCCCTTCGGTCGCCTCCTTATAAACGTTTAGGGTACTGTTAAAATCCATATCCATCCCAGCTGCTTTTCGGGGAGAGCGCGAGAGGGGGCTTTTAGCATAAAAGCCGCCCTCTCGCAAAATCGTCCTTACGTCTTCCCCAGCAGCTCCTTGTGGCTTTCCTCCACGGTTTCCATGTCCTCCATGTAGAGGTACTGGATGATGCACTCGTAGCGGTAGTAGTTCAGCATCATCATCCGGGGGAAGCCTACCATCTCCATGAAAAGGCCGGAGAGGGGCGGGGGCATGGATAGCCCCACTGCCAGCCGGGTCACCTGACGAATGTCGTAGCGGAAGGTGTTGTCGCTGCACATGCGGCTCACCATGCTTTCGGATAATCCGCAGCGAAAGGCGGCTTCCCGCTGGGTGCCGCATCGGTCGGCAATCAGCTTTGATAACGCTTGTGCTGGGGTTCGGGGCAGGGCGGCCAGATAGGCGGCATCTTGGGTCATGGTCTCTTCCTGGGTCATGCTGTCCGTCACGTCCGGATTCACCGGCACGTACTGGTCATTGAACCCCTGCACGGAGAACAGCACACCAATGGGGGCAGCCGCAGGAGCAAAACGGTATTCCCGGCGGAATTTCAGGCAGCACTCGTCCACGTGCCCCCGCGCCCATTCTGTCAGCTGTATCCCGTCCTTGTTTTTCTCGATGTAAAAGGGATGATCCAGACATACGTGCCCCTCGGCGTAGAGGAATCCACGGGAACGAACCAGATCCCGGAAAGTCTCGTCCTCCCCGTAGAGCCGGGTGAAGCTCCCCCGGTCAATCACGAAGGTTTCCCCTGCCTTCAGGTGCTCCCCCGAAAAGGCAAAGGGGCGAATGTAATGACCGTCTACATAGTTGCAGGCACCCTTGGCCGCTGCAGAGCCCAGCAGGATCATCCGGGTGCGGATCAGGGACTTGGGACGCTGCAGATCCCGGGCGATTCGGTAAATCACCTTGTCCACCCGATCCCCGGTGTTCATGTCCTTCCCCTCGGTTTCCTCCCAGTACAGGCGCATAAGGGGCACCAGCAGCCCCCTTGGCAGCATGGCGGCGTAGGCGAAGTAGTCCGCCTGCCGCTCCACCCACCGCAGATCCTTGGCACCGCACCGGGAAGCCTTGTCCGCCTCCTTGTAGGCCAGCAGGCGAAGATCCGCCCGGTGCAGCTGCTGCAGGGTGAGGAACATGGTGTGAAACTCGTAATGGGCGCATTCGTGGTAGATGGCCAGGTCGCTGCCGGCTTCGTCCTTCCGGGCGGCGTTGCTGTTGAGGACAATGGTCTTCCCCGGCACACGAATGGGCTGATGCCCGCCATCCTCCGTGGTGACCTGCACTTCGCTCTCCTCCAGAAAGAGCATGGCACGGCTGTACCGGTTCTGGTGCAGGGGCAGGGTGCGAACCGCCAGCCCCAGAGCCTGGGTCAGTGCCACGGGGCCTCGACGGCGGAGGATGGTCATGGCCCCGTCCCCCAGGCTCTGGCGAAGCCGCTGACGGAATAGATCCTCCATGTCCTCACTGCGGAGGATGGGCACAAGATGATCAGATAGCTCCGGCACATCCGCAGGGGCAGGCGGGTCAAAGAACACGGCAGGGATTTCCCCGATGCGCTGAATCCCATCCTCCATGCGGAACCCGGTGATGAAGTACACCTGCCGCAGGAAGTACCGGGGCAGCTGATGTTCCCCCGCAATCCCCAGCCGCATCCGTGCCCCGGCGTGCATCATCAGCCCGGTGCGTGTCACTTGATAGAATCGGAACCGCCCCAGCTTGCTGCCGCTGATGTCCACATACAGCCGGTAGCTTTCCCCTCGCATTAGCCCCAGATCCCCTGCCGGATCAATGTGCAGATCCCCCAGTGCCGCCCCTTGCAGGCAGCCTGCCACCTCCTGTAGCATTTCATCCCCAAAGTGGCGGATGATATAGTCCCCCATGCGCTGCAATACCGGCGCCCATTCGCCCTGATGCTCCATATGCTCCCTGTCCTTCCTGTCCACACCGACAGGAACATCATAGCATAGAGAACGAACGTTTGCAAGGGGAACAGGAACGGATATTCGAGAAAACGGCAAAACCATTTTCTCGAGCTTTGCACGCTGCCGTGGGTCAAATTTGCAGGGGGTTCGCCCCGTTAAACACCCCGAAGGGGTCTTTGCCCCATTAAACACCCCGAAGGGTTCAATGCCCCGAAGGGGCTCGCCGCTTGATTGAGCTTTGCACGCAACTCCACTCCCCACTCCCCCTTGCATCCCCTTCCCATCTGCGCTATAGTGGTGGAGGGAAAATCAAGGAGATGAATCATCATGTGGGTGGTACTTGCATTCGGTTCTGCTTTCTTTGCAGGGGTCACTTCCATCCTTGCCAAGTGCGGCATTCGCAAAACGGATTCCACCGTGGCCACGGCGCTGCGCACCATCATTGTGCTGGCGTTTTCCTGGGTCATGGTGCTGCTGGTAGGTTCCCAAAGCCGGCTGAGCCAGGTGGACGGGCGATCTCTGCTGTTTCTGGTGCTGTCCGGCCTGGCTACCGGGGCAAGCTGGCTGTGCTACTTCCGTGCCCTTCAGCTGGGGAACATCAACAAGGTGGTGCCCATTGATAAGTCCAGCACGGTGCTGACCATTCTGCTGGCGGTGCTGCTGCTGGGGGAATCCCTTACGTGGACAAGCGGCATCGGCATTCTCCTCATTGCCGCCGGCACCTTCCTCATGCTGGAGAAGAAGGATGCCCAAAACGTCACCGCCAAGGACAGCCGCTGGCTCTGGTACGCTCTGGGTTCTGCCCTGTTCGCCAGCCTGACCGCCATCCTGGGCAAGGTGGGCATGACCAATGTGGAGTCCAACCTGGGCACCGCCCTGCGGACGGGGGTGGTGCTGATCATGTCCTGGATGATGGTGCTTGTCACCGGCAAGGGGAAGGAGCTCCGGCACATCGAAGGGAAGGAGCTGGGGTTCATCTGCCTGTCCGGGTTGGCTACCGGGGCAAGCTGGCTGTGCTACTATAAAGCCCTGCAGGACGGGCCTGCCAGCGTGGTAGCACCCATTGATAAATTGAGCATCCTGGTCACGGTGCTCTTCTCCCGGGTGGTGTTTCAGGAGAAGCTGAGCCGGAAGGCGGCGGCAGGTCTTGCCGCTATTGTGGCCGGCACCCTGCTCATGCTGGTGAAATAAATACGGCTTTGCCGAATCCCTGAAAGGAATGATTTTCATGAAGAAAAAGACCTTCTTCACTTCTCTGCTTGCCCTGTTCATGGCACTGCTTATGGTGCTGAGCCCCTCGGAAGGGCTGCTATCCCTGCTTGCCCCTTCCACGGCCTCCGCCATCACCCTGTCAGCAGAGGATGACCATGCCGCCCTGATTGCCAAGAGCAAGAAAAAGAAAAGGGCATCGCCCACCGCCACGCCTACCGCATCGCCCACAGCAACCCCTGCGCCTGCCGCCGTGGAGGAGGACGGAACATACACCGCCCCCCAGGACATTGCGGATTACCTGTTCACCTATGGCAAACTGCCCGGCAACTTCATCACCAAGAAGGAAGCCCAAGCCCTGGGCTGGGACAGCCGATACAACTACGTGGGGGATGTAGCACCGGGCAAGTCCATCGGCGGTGATTACTTCGGCAACTATGAGCAGAAGCTGCCCACCGCCAAGGGGCGGAAGTACTACGAATGCGACTGCAACTACACCGGCACTCGGCGAGGGGCGGAGCGGATCATCTTCTCCAATGACGGGCTGGTGTACTACACAGCGGATCACTATGAAACCTTTACGGAAATGAAGCCATCGTGGGAGATGGAGAAATAAAGCAAGGGGTCGGGAAGCATGTTGATGCTTCCCGACCCCTGTTTGTCATGTTGCGATCGTGAATCGCACCCAGGGAGGTGTGGTCGGGATCGACCCCTTCGGGGCTTCTTTGGGTGTTCAACGGGGCGTTCAAACGGGGCGAGGAACTTCGTTCCGTTTAAGCCCCCTGCGAATGGTTGACTTATCTGTTTGCCCAACGCCTGCGTGCAAAAAAAATCGAGCAAGTGGTGCTGCCACTTGCTCGAAATCCTTATTCGAAAGTTTTACTCCGCCTGTGCGGCCTGTTCACCGGCAATCTTGCCGAAGCACACGGACTCGGAGTAGCCGCCTGCCTGCCAGGTTACTTCACCTGCGGCATACAGGCCGGGCACTGCCGTGCCGTCGCTGGCCAGCACCTGTGCCTTTTCATTGCACACAACGCCGCCCTTGGTCATGTGGTTGGCAGGCTCTACACGCACGCCGTAGTAGGGGCCTTCAGCGTCCAGGGCGCGGCTGGGAACAGCCTCGATCTGTGCGTTCTCGGTGCCTGCGGCAGCGTCTGCGTTGTACTGTGCCACGGAGGCCTTCAGACCCTCGGCATCAATGCCCAGCTTCTCAGCCAGCTCGTCCAGGGTTGCGCCTTCGCTGTAGTAGCCCAGACCCACATGCTTGCGGATGCGGTAGAAGGATTCATAGCCGGTCTTGTCGGTGATGTAGTAGGCAGCACCGTCAGTCTGCTCCTGCACCATGGTGCCCCGATCCTTGCCGGACTTGTTGGGCAGCAGGGTGCCTTCCTTGTTGGCCAGCAGGTTCATGTCAGCACCGCCGGTCAGGTCACGGTAGGGCACAATGATGTTGGAGAAGAAGCTCATCTTGCCCATCTGATCCATCTGGAAGCCGTACTTCTCGAATACCTTCACGAAATCACCGGTGGTGCCCATCTGGTTGGAGGTGTCGAACACTTCGTAGCCGGGGGCATACTCGGCCAGCAGTTCCTTGTTGGAGCAGAAGCCGCCGGTGGCGATGATGGTGCTGGCAGCGTTGATGGTGTAGGTTTCGCCGGCGTTGTTGGTCACGACCACGCCCTTGCACACGCCGTCTTCCATTACCAGATCCGTGCCCTTGGTGCCGGTGCGCACTTCCACGCCCAGGTTGGCGGCAGTCTTTTCCAGACCGGCCTGAATCACTTCGCCGGAGTACTGGTTGTCTTCCGCCATGTGGTTGGTGCCGCCGTAGTTGTAGTTCAGCTCAACGCCCATGGCACGGAGCCAGGCGTCCAGGGTGTACTCTTCGTTGGCCCACACCTGAATCCGCTCGGCAGATTCGCCGTTGGTGCTCTTGGCTTCGATAAACTTGGCCAGGCCTTCCTCGCCCACCCATTCGGTGTTGCCGGCGGCCTTCTGTGCCTCGGTGTTGATCAGGTCGAAGAAGTTCATGTCGAACTTGCCGTTGCCGCTGAGGATGTCCAGCTTTTCCACCAGAATCACGTGCTTGTCCGCATTGGTCTGCTTGGCGCCGATGGCGGCTGCAAGGCCTGCAGGACCGCCGCCTACGATCACGATGTCGCAGCTCTCGGCGGCGCGCTCGGCGGCGGGCTTCTCGTCATTGGTCATCTTCACCGTGGGGGCTTCCAGGCCGGCCTGCTTCATGGCATCGGCCACGGCAGTCTTCACGGCATAAGAGGAGAAGGTAGCGGCGGACACGCTGTCCACATCCGCCGTGTTGGCGGAAAGAATCCGCTCACGGATGACCGGGAAAGCCCGGTCGATGACCACATTGGTCTCATGGTTGTCGCCCAGGGTGACGTCGGTGATGACACCGTTTTCGATGGTTACGTTCACGGTCATTTCCCCGTGGTAGCCATTGCCCGTGGCGGTGTAGGTCTCGGCCACAGCGGCGCTGCCTGCCAGCATGGTTGCGGCGGTCAGCAGACTGAGCACCTTGATCTTATTCATGGTTGTCCTCCTTTTTCGGCAGAGGGCTTCATTGCCCTCACTGCCTATCCGGAGGCATATTATACAGGCACTTTGCAGCAAAGTCAACAGGAAAAAAAGTACATTTTCAACAAAAAGGAAGTATATACAGAAAATTCGTTATTTTAATAACGATAAAGTTCGTCAAATTCTAGATAAATACAGATGTTGCGGGGCGTGTACCCCAATATTTCCGTTATGGGAAAATGGGCGCATCGACTTAAAAAAAGTTACGGTTATAACCGAAATCATGCTATGTTTTTTAAAAAGTTACGGTTATAACCGAAATTTTTCGGTGGCGTTCCTTGCATTTTCCTTTTTCATGTGTCATACTATCCTTGTGATGAAAAGAGGTGACGTGACATGATTCAGCGAGAATTATACATGAGCCGCATTCGTCCCTTTATTGGCACGGATTTGGTGAAAGTCATGACCGGCATCCGCCGCTGCGGCAAATCCGTGATGCTGGATTTGATTCGGGATGAGTTGAAGTCATCCGGCGTTGGCGAGGAGCAGATGATTTCCCTGAACTTTGAGGCCATGAGCAACGCTCCCTTGTGCACGGCCCAGGCCCTGCATGATGAGGTGCTGAGGCGTGCCGCTGCCATTGAAGGAAAATGCTATCTGTTCTTTGATGAAATTCAGGAAGTGTCCCAGTGGGAAAAGGCCATCAATTCCTTCCGTGTGGAGATGGACTGCGATATTTACATCACAGGCTCGAATGCGAAACTGCTGTCCGGTGAATTGGCCACCGTCCTTGGCGGCCGCTATGTGGAGTTCACCATTTATCCCTTCTCCTATGGGGAATTTCTGGAGCTGTACCGAACAGTAGACCCTGCCGCATCGGATGGAGCGGCATTTCAGAAGTACCTGACCCTTGGGGGTATGCCTTACCTTGCCAATCTGCTTTATGCGCCGGAGCCCAGCAGGCAGTATTTGCATGATATTTACAATTCTGTTGTGTTGAATGACGTTGTTAAGCGCAACAAGATCCGGGATGTGGATTTGCTCTCCCGCATTGTGGCCTACGTCATTGCCAATATCGGCACCACCTTTTCAGCACTGTCCATTGCGAAATTTTTCAAAAGTGAGCGCCGCACGGTTTCATCAGAAACGATCCTGAATTATATTAAGTACTGCACAGAAGCCTATCTTTTCTACCAGGTGCATCGGGAGGACTTGCAGGGCAAGCAGATTCTGTCAACGAACGAGAAGTATTACATGGCTGACCATGGCCTGCGGGAAGCCATGTTTGGCAGCAACATGAAGGACATCAACCTGACCCTTGAGAACATCGTATACATGGAATTGCTGCGCCGGGGATATACGGTAACCGTGGGCAAGGCAGGAGATAAGGAAATTGACTTTGTCTGCCAGAGGCAGCAGCAGAAGCTCTATATTCAGGTGTGCTATCTTCTTGCCTCCGAGGAAACCATTCAGCGGGAATTCGGCGTTTTTGCTTCTGTGCCGGACAACTTCCCCAAGTACGTGGTTTCCATGGATGAAATCGATATGAGCCGTGATGGCATCAAGCACCGGAACATCCGGGATTTCCTGACCCAGCATGCATGGGACTAACATCGTCATCGTTCAAAAAAATCCCTGCTCCCCGGCAGTGTCCGGAAAGCAGGGCTTCAACCTATTATAGACAAACCAAGGGTGGTGTTGGAGGGCTCGACCCCTTCGGGGCTTCTTTGGGTGTTCAACGGGGCGTTCAAACGGGGCGAGGAACTTCGTTCCGTTTAAGCCCCCTGTAAATTATTCTTCCCCCGTCTTCGCACTCAGCTGCATGCCCTTCATCAGGCTGCTGATTTCATCCCCGGACATTTGGGGCAGGGTCACCACGTACAGGGCTTCCGTCCCCTGGGCGTGGAGGCGGATGGTGGACTGGTTCTCCATCTTCACTGCCTTCAGCCCGGCCATGGACAGGCTGGTGACCTGATTCAGGTGATAATCCCCCCGGTCAATGAGGGACAGGGCTCTCGCCGGGTAGATGGTGCGCAGCTGCACCGTGCCCCCATCCTCCATGGTGTAGGTCAGGTCAAGGATGCGGGCAAACCCGTTTTCGAAGGCGGTGTCGTAGCTGGAGGCGGCAATCAGGGTAGGCCCTGTGCCTGCCACAAAGGACAGCACCGGGGTGGGGAAATGGCTGATCAGCTCCGTCAGCTGGCTTTCCGCCGTAATGCTTTCCGCCGGCGAGGGAGACAGCAGGGGCTGGGAGGCAGCGTCTGCCACGGTCACATCATCCTCGTCCGCCGTGGGCTGACCCAGCACCACCGCCAGATAAAACACGGCGATGAGGATGGCCGTCAGCACCAGGGACAGGAACACGTGCACCGTTTTTTTCACCCAAGGCTTTTTCAGGAAGGTCATCGCTTCAGCTCCTCTCGGGCAGCCATCAGGTGCACATCACTGCCCACATCATTGCGGAAGACCTCCAGCAGGCATTCCGGGAAGAGGGTATCGAAGGGGGCAGGCAGATTCGCATCCTCCATGTTGTGGAGCATCAGGGCCACAGGCTTGGCCAGGCACCGTTCCAGGGGGATGATGCGGATGCCCATCAGGGTGCCGTTGCAGGCATTGGAACCCTTCAGGAACAGCTTCACGTATTCCCTGCACAGCCGGGTCACATACCGGCGGAGGAAAATGTCCTCCTTGTCCCCTGCCATTTGCCGGCAAAGGAGCAGCTGAGGATCTTCCGTCAGCTCGTGAAGCATTTGCTTGCGCATGTCCGGGGTTTCGGAGGCCGGATCCTGAAAGACGTGGAGCAGGTAGCACTTGATCACGTGATAGTCCAGGTGACGGGGGTCACGCTGCCACAGCCTGCCCAGGTGCAGCAGTTCCTCCTGAATGGACAGCTCCTGCGGGTACAGGGATGCTGCCTGATCCAGCAGGGCTTTTTTCTTTTTGGGATCGGTTTGTTTTTCCGCCTGCAGGCGCAGGCTGTCGGCAGATTCCATCTTTTTTTCTCCTTAAAATGAAACAGAGACTGCACTTATTCATGCAGGAAGAAGGGCGTTTTCAAGGGGCTTGACTTCCTTGAAAACCTTCTGGGCATCCTACTACTAAGGTTTACAATTTCTTTTCGGTGGTGCTTATTCCAAGGGGCTTTCCGGTCGCCCCTTGGAACCCTTCGGGGGTCGCCCTACAAGCAAGGTTGTGGGTATTGCAAGGGAAAATTCTTTTCTTGCAAACAAAACCAACCTGCATCCGAAGGAGTGCCCGAAGGGGTGCAGGGGTAAGTGAGCGGCTACACGCCAGTGGCGTGTATAGCAGCCGCGAACGCATCAACCGAAACGAGCGGCTGTAAGCCGCGACGATTGAGGTTGCGGAACGATCGGAAAGCCCCCTGCTATAAATCGGCTTTCAGCGACATGTGCGGTGAAAGCCGCAGCAATCCGCAGGATTGCTTCCTTACACGAGTGAACGGCCGGGAGAACGACGAAGTCGTTCGACC
>CAVGBO010000079.1:0-9338 GCA_963627465.1 Phocaeicola dorei | reverse complement strand
CTGGGAAAGGAGGTCCCGGATTCAATGAAAAATGAGCATCATTTGCTAGTGAAGCGATGAACTTCATACTTTTGTAATATGACGTTGGGGCCGTGGCTCACGCCGAATCCCCCAAAAAAGATGACACCTCCCTGCTTTGGTGCTATAATAAGCTGGTATGTTTTTTCCGGAAGGAGGCGCGGCATGGAACAGATCGAGGCGAGCGTTGTGGGCACGGTGTACCGCAACCACGACAACGGGTACTCCGTGGTGACCATCCGCACAGGCCGCAGCGAAACCACCGTGGTGGGCGTGCTGCCCATGCTCTCTTCCGGGGAACAGGTGGTGCTCAGCGGGGACTGGGTGGAGCATCCCCAGTACGGCCGCCAGTTCAAGTGCACCCTGTGCCAGGTGCAGACCCCTACCACCCTGCTGGGCATCGAGCGATACCTGGGCAGCGGGCTGATTCGGGGGGTTGGCCCCTCCACGGCCAAGGAGATTGTGAAATACTTCGGCGAGGAAACCCTGACCGTGCTCAGCGAGCACCCGGAAAGGCTCCAGGAAGTGCCGAAGATGGGCAAGAAGCGGTGGATGCAGATTGCGGAAAGCTTTCAGGAGCAGCAGCGTGCCCGGGAAGCCATGGTCTTCCTGCAAAGCTACGGGGTGCCTGCCAACCTGTCCATGAAGATTACCAAGCTGTACGGGGAGAACACCCCGCAGGTGATCCGCCAGAACCCGTACCGGTTGTGCGATGATCTGGAAGGCGTAGGCTTCCTGACGGCGGATCGGATCGGCATGGCGCTGGGCATTCCCGAGGACAGCGAGTTCCGCATCCAGAGTGCCGTGAAATACGTGCTGCGGGACATGGCTGCCTCCATGGGGCATGTGTATCTGCCGAAAATGGAGCTGCTGAAGCGCACCGGCACCCTGCTCCACACATCGGAAGAGATGGTGGAGCGGCAGCTTACGTATCTGGCGCTGAAGCACCAGGTGGTGCTGACCAAGACCCCTGCCGACCCGGACGACCGGGTGTATCTGCCCTCCTTCGACAGTGCGGAAAAGGAAGTGGCACACCGGCTGTGCGAGCTGATGGCCGCCCTGAACGTGGACACCCACCGGCAGGTGGAGAAGGATATTGACCGATTCGAAAAAAAGCGGAACATCCGCTTCAGCCCCCGGCAGCGGGAGGCCATTGTGTCCGCCATGCATACCGGGGTCATGGTAATCACCGGCGGCCCCGGCACAGGCAAAACCACGATTATCAACTGCATCATTTCCCTCCTGGCCAAGGAGGGGGAAGTGGTGCTGTGCGCCCCCACCGGCCGTGCCGCCAAGCGGATGACGGAGGCCACCGGGGTGGAGGCCAAGACCATCCATCGCCTGCTGGAATACGGCGGGGACGATGGTTCCTTCGCCCGGGATCAGGATACCCCCATTGAGGGGGATTGCATCATCGTGGACGAAATGTCCATGGTGGATCTGATGCTGATGCGCTCCCTGCTCCGTGCCATTGAGCCGGGCACCCGGCTGCTGATGGTAGGCGATGCGGATCAGCTGCCCAGCGTAGGCGCAGGGAACGTGCTGGGGGATATTCTTGCAAGCGGCGTGGTGCCCCAGGTGCGGCTGACGGACATTTTCCGGCAGGATGAAACCAGCCGGATCGTCATGAATGCCCACCGAATCAATCACGGAGAAATGCCCCTGCTGAATGAAAAGGGCACGGACTTCTTCTTCGAGCGGAACGAAACCGCCACCCGTGCCGCCCAAAGCATTGTGCAGCTGGTGACCCTGCGGCTGCCCAAGTTCCTTCATTATAATGAAGCGACCCGACTCCAGCAGGCCATGCGCTCCATTCAGGTGCTGTCCCCCACCCGGAAGGGGGACTGCGGCGTTAACAGCCTGAACGCTCTGCTGCAAAAGGAGCTGAATCCCCCCAGCCCTGCCCGGCCGTCCCTCACCTATGGAGAAACCATCTTCCGCCTGGGGGACAAGGTGATGCAGACCAAGAACGACTACCAACTGGAGTGGCGGAAGGAAACCGCCGCCGGCTGGGAGGAAGGCACCGGGGTCTTTAACGGGGACGTGGGCTTTATCACCCATGTGGATAAGGAAGACAACAGCCTGACAGTACGCTTCGATGAGGAAAAGGAAGTATGTTACCAAAGCGCACAGTTGGAGAATCTGGACTTGGCCTACTGCCTGTCGGTGCACAAGAGCCAGGGCAGCGAGTTCCCGGTGGTGGTGATGCCGGTGGTCGGGGGGCCTCCCATGCTGCTGACACGCAATCTCTTCTACACCGCCTTGACCCGGGCGCGGAATCTGGTGGTGCTGGCCGGTCGGGAGGATGTGATTCGCCAGATGACGGAGAACGATCACATCCTGAAGCGGTACACCGCCCTGACGGAGCGGCTGCAGCAAACCGCCGCCCTGCTCATCCGGTGAAACAGTTCCTTCGGCGGCTGCAAAGTGCCCTGTATCCCCCCAATGTGACCTGCCTGTGCTGCGGGGAAGGCTCCGGCGGCCAGCCCCTGTGCGATGCCTGCCGGATGCAGATGGATCTCCGCCATCTGGATGCGGAGGCGGAGGACGGCACCTGGTACACCTGGTCTCACGAGGACGTGCCCCGGCAGCTGGTGCTGCTGCTGAAGCACAGCGGCATGGCGCAGGCGGCAGAGGTGCTCTCAGACGGCATGATGGACACGGTGCAGAAGATGGATCTGCCCAAAGATACAATCGTTACCTGGGTCACCATGCCGGACAAGCGGCGGCGAAAGCGGGGCATTGACCACG
Organism: Phocaeicola dorei; assembly: GCA_963627465.1. Lineage (GTDB taxonomy): Bacteria > Bacillota > Clostridia > Christensenellales > Aristaeellaceae > CAKUFA01. Next base: position 6,569 of record CAVGBO010000079.1, on the reverse strand, counting down.
GGCGTGTGCTGGCACAGTGCGTGGCTGAACGGATGAACGTCCCCTGCCTGAAGCTGCTGATCCGCCGTGAGGAGTCCCGGCACACCCAGGAGGGGCTTAGCCGGGAGCAAAGGCTCCGAAACCTGGAGGGCGTATTCGACGCCATTCCCCTGAACGGGGAAAACGTGCTGCTGGTGGACGATGTGCACACCACCGGCGCCACTGCCCTGTTCTGCACCCGTGCCCTGCTGAGCAGAGGCGCACGCTCCGTGTGGGTGCTGACGGCTACCGGCGCCCAGGAAGACAAGCAGGAGGGAAATACGCATTCATGAAGCGACGACTGGTTTGGCTGGTGCTGCTGACCTTGCTGCTCACCGGCTGGCTATGCACCGCCCAGGGAGAAGCGGCGGAGGATCTGACCAAGCAGGTCACGGTCACCGCCGGTGGGAAAATCACCAAGCCCAAGAAGATGCGGGACGGCAAGTACACCACCTATTACAGCCTGAAAAAAGGGGGCGTGCTGGAGTTTGCCTGCGAAGGGAAAACTCTGGGGGGCCTGAAGCTGCAATTCTATGACCACGCCGCTGCCGGCACGGTGGAAGCCTACACCGGCGACAGCTGGACGAGTTGCGGCACGGTAGGCGACTATCTCAGCGACTATGTGCCCATGCCGGAAGGCACCACCATCATCCGCCTGACCAACACCAGCGGCGGCCGCATGTATCTGGCGGAGTTCAAGGTCTACGGCGAAGGAGACGAGCCGGAGGATGCGCCCCACTGGGTGCAGGCAGACAAGGCGGACATGATGCTGGTGGTCTGCCACCCGGATGACGAACTGCTGTGGTTCGGGGGTCTTCTGCCTACCTACGCCGGGGAAAAAGGGCTGACGGTGCAGGTGGTGTATGTGGTTCCCTCCACCCCCAACCGGCGGCTGGAGCTGCTGGACGGCCTGCAAAAGTGTGGGGTCACTGCCTATCCCTCCTTTGTGGGCATGCCGGATGCCCGATCCAAAACCCTGGAGGGGCAGTACAAGCACTGGAACAAAAACAACCTGCTGAAGAAGCTGACCGCCCTCATCCGTGCCTATCAGCCGGAAGTGCTGATTACCCAGGACTTTCACGGGGAGTACGGTCACGGCGGACACCGTGCCACGGCAGACGCTGCGGTGAAGGCCGCCGCCTATGCCCCCAAAGGGGACAAGTACAAGGAATCCGCAAAGGAATACGGGGTGTGGCAGGTGAAGAAGGTCTACGTTCACCTGTACGAAGAGCGGCAGATTCAGCTGGACTGGCACCAGCCCCTTACCGCCTTTGACGGGAAGGACGGGCTGACCGTAGCCACCGAAGCCCTCCAATGCCACGTCAGCCAAATCAAGCACTGGCAGATGGAAGACGGGGGCGAAAACGACAACAGCCTCTTTGGCTTATATGACACCACTGTGGGAGAGGATGTTCTTGGCAATGACTTTATGGAAAACATTCCGGGTTATGATACTGACACTGATGATCTCCTTGATGATGATACTGACAGCCTCAGCGGAAGCCACGACCTCTGACCTGGCCACGGCTTCCGACTTGGCTTTGGCCACGGTTTCTGACCTGGCCACATCAACAGACGTGGAGGAGGAAATGGCACGGGACATTACCGCCCAGTGCCTGCTGAACGGGGAAGCGAAGAATCAGCACCTGGATCAGGTGCGGGACGGCAACTACCGCACCTTTCTGGACGTCAGCCCCAACCACGGTGTGCGTCAGCTGCAAATCACCCCCCCGGAAGGGGAAGCGGCAGCAGGCATCCTGATCAAGTGGCGCTCCTTCCCCCTGTCCGTCAGCATTCAGACCCAGCAGGAGGACGGCACCTGGCAGGAAGTGGCCTGGTGCGATGCGGACTTCAATGCCCAGTACATTCCCCTGCCCAACCTGACGGAAACCTTCCGCATTATCGGCAGAGAATCAGAAAACGCCAAATTGCAAATCTGCGAGCTGACGGTGGTGACCCCGGGCAAGCTGCCGGATGACTTCCAGGTGTGGCAGAAGGCGGAAGGTCCGGTGGACATGATGGTGCTTGCCGGTCACCCGGATGATGAAATCCTCTGGTTCGGCGGGCTGATCCCCTACTACGCCGGGCAGATGCAGAAAAAGGTGCTGGTGGTCTGCGCCGCCTTCAACGTGTACAATCGCCGCCTGGAGCTGCTGGACTGCCTGTGGACCTGCGGCGTGCGGATCTATCCCGTGTTCGCCGGGTTTGAGGACATTATTACCCAGAACGTGAACACCATCTTCGACTCCTGGGGCAGACAGAAGACGGTGAACAAAGTAGCCACCCTGTACCGCACCTATCAGCCCAGCGTGGTGGTGCTGCAGGACGAAAAGGGCGAGTACGGCCACGGGGTGCATCGAGCCTTCTCCTGGGCAGGACGGCAGGCCATTACTGTGGCAGCCGATGCGGACAAGCTGAAGGACACCGGCCTTGCCGCCTATGACGTGCCCAAGGTGTACATGCACCTGTATGCGGAAAATCAGATTCAGATGGACTGGCATCAGCCCCTGAGCTACTTCGGCGGCATGACCGCCCAGGATGTGGCACGGGAAGCCTTCAAGTGCCACGTATCCCAGCAGGGCAAGCGGTGGCAGGTGGAGGACGGAGGCATCTGGGACAACAGCCTCTTCGGCCTGTACTACACCACGGTAGGCCTGGACGTGATCGGCGGCGACATGTTTGAAAACATCGACTAAAGGAAGGAGGCCAAGCCATGTACAACGGAACCCTGGTGCGCCTCCGTGCCTTTGAACAGGGAGATCTGGAAGGCAATCACCGATTTGTGAACGATTATGACACGGTAAAGGGGATGCTCAGCGGCATTCCCTTTCCCGCATCCTACGAGGATGAACGCCGCTGGCTGGAGCAGCAGAGCAGCTACACCCGGGGAGAGTACCAGTTTGCCGTGGAGGATTTCCAGGGGGACATGGTCGGCCGGTGCGGCGTGATCCGGCTGGACTGGAAGAACCGGGTGGCTGAGGTGGCCATTATGATCGGCCCGGACTGGCGAGGCCGCGGCTACGGGAAGGAAGCCATGGAACTGCTGTGCGACTTCTGCTTTCAGGAGATGAACCTGCACAAGCTGAAGGTTTCCGTGTTCAGCTTCAACGAGGCCGCCATTCGGTGCTACAGCGCCAACGGGTTTCAGGAGGAAGGCAGGCTTCGGCAGGAAATCTTCCGGGGCGGTGAGTACCACGATGTGGTGCTCATGGGCAGAATCAACGAAAAGAGCTGAGGAGTGGTAGCATATGAAGAAGATTGTGACCAAGTTCGGGGGAAGCTCTCTGGCAGATGCAGGCCAGTTCGCCAAGGTGAAGCACATTCTGGAAATGGACGAGGCACGGCGGTACGTGGTGCCCTCCGCCCCCGGCAAGCGGTTCAAGGAAGATGACAAGGTTACTGACCTACTGTACCGGTGCCATGCCCAGCAGGCCGCCGGAGAGGATTATCAGGAAACCTTCGACCGGATCGCCGCCCGGTACATGGACATTGCGGAGGAGCTGGGGCTGAAGACGGATCTGGCTGCCGCCCTGGACGAGATCAACGAGCAGATCGCTTTGGGTGCCAGCCGGGACTACTGCGCCAGCCGGGGCGAGTACCTGAACGGTATGCTGCTGGCGGATTATCTGGGCTGGCAGTTCCTGGACGCTGCCAAGGGCATCTGCTTTGACGAGCACGGTGCTTTCCTGCCGGAGGAAACCAATCAGCGGCTGGGTCAGCTGCTGAAAGATGGCGCGCCTACGGTAGTGCCCGGCTTCTACGGTGCTCTGCCGGACGGCAGCGTGCACACCTTCAGCCGGGGGGGCAGCGATATTACCGGTGCTATCGTCTCCCGAGCCGTGAATGCGGACGTGTACGAAAACTGGACGGATGTCAGCGGCTTCCTCATGGCAGACCCCCGGGTGGTGGAGCAGCCCAGGGAAATCTCCTCCATTACCTACAAGGAGCTGCGGGAACTGAGCTACATGGGCGCTTCCGTGCTCCACGAGGACGCCATGTTCCCCGTGCACAAGGCAGGCATCCCCACCAACATCCGCAACACCAATGATCCCACCCATCCGGGCACGGTGATCGCCCTGGATATGCCCCCGGAAACGGACACCCCCACCATTACCGGCATTGCAGGCCGGAAGGGCTTCAGCGTCATCTCCGTGGAAAAGGCCATGATGAACAGCGAGGTGGGCTTCGGCCGGAAGGTGCTGCAGGTGCTGGAGGACGAGGGCATCTCCTTCGAGCACACCCCGACGGGCATTGATACCATGTGCGTGGTGGTGGAAGGCTCTGCCCTGAAGGCCAAGCGGGAAAAGGTGGTCAGCCGGATCATTGAGCTTACCGGCTCCGATGTGGTGACCATTCACGATGATATGTCCATTATCGCCACGGTAGGCCGAGGCATGGTGCACAACTGCGGTACTGCCGCCAGGCTGTTCTCCGCCATGTCCGCCGCCGGGGTGAACGTGCGGATGATCGACCAGGGCTCCAGCGAGCTTTCCATTCTGGTAGGCGTGAACGATAAGGATTTCGAGACCACCATTCGGGCGATTTATAAGGAATTTGTGCTGTAAGCACGTCGCAGAACCGGCTACGCCGCTTCTGCGAGGCTGCACTCGCTCACTGGTCGAAGGGTTTCACCGATTCCGGATTGACAGTCGGTCACCCCGGGGTGTGTTGAAGTCTGATTTTCACAAGGGGGCTTAAACGGGGCAATGCCCTCGCCCCCTTGACCCCTTCGGGGTACCCTACCCTTTGGGTTGATCACACTGTCCGTTTGTCATAGCTGGTTTGCGATTGAATGTCGGAGGGTTTGCGATCCCTCCAATGCTCTGGGGTATGTTGTTTCACAAGGGGGCTTTCCGATCGCCCCCTTGACCCCTTCGGGGTGCCCTGTCTTTTGGGGTTGACCACACTGTCCGTTTGTCATAGCCGGTTTTCGGGGAGAGCGCGAGAGGGGGCTTTTAGCATAAAAGCCGCCCTCTCGCAATTTTCATATTACCCATACCGAAAGTTGCCAAACGGCGGTGGAATGTGGTATCATAATTTGATCCGGAAGGAGGATGCCCATGGATGATGGAAAGACCATTTACCTGACCGTGCCGGGGAATCAGGCTTACGGCCTGGTGATCCGTACCGCCCTGGGCGGTGCTGCCATCCTGAAGGATCTGGATGTGGACACCATGGACGACCTGCGCATGGCGGCGGACGAAAGCTGCGACTGCCTGCTGCATCAGGGCGTTGAAGTGGAAACGCTGACGGTGGCCATCCGGGAGGAAGGGGCGTACCTTCAGGTAAGCATTGAGGCCGCCCTGAAGGAGGACGGCACCGGCAACCCGGAGGAAGCGGCGCTAATGCAGGCCGTGCTGGAGACCCTCTCCCCCAAGGTGCGCCTGACCACCACCCCCGGCGGATGCATCCGCCGCATTGACCTGGCCGTGCCCCGGGCAAGGGCGTAAGGGGGTGCGCCCATGAATGACAGCGTATGGGATGCCCTGTGGGCCCGCTATGCTGCCGCCCCCTCTACGGAGGACAGAGACACGCTGGTGGAAGGCTACCTGCCCCTAAGCCGTGCCATTGCCCGAAAGTTTGCCGGCAGAGGGGTGGAAACCGAGGATCTGGAACAGGTGGCCGCCCTGGCACTGATGAAGGCGGTGGAGCGGTTTGACGTAAGCCGTGGGCTGCGCTTCTCCACCTATGCGACCCCTACCATTGCCGGGGAAGTGCGGAACTACCTGCGGGACAAGAGCACCGCCATCCGCCTGCGCCGGGATGCCCGGAGCGAGCTGTACCGAATGCAGCAGGTGCGGGATACCCTGACCGCTCAGCTTCAGCGGGAACCTTCCATGATGGAGCTGGCACAGGCCATGGGGATTTCACCGGATAGCCTGCTGGATCTGCTGGATCAGCGAAGTGCAGCAGACATGCTGTCCCTCTCCTCCCCTGCCTCCGCTCAGGAGGATGCTCAACTGCTGGAGGAAACCCTGGGGAAAATGGAGCAGGGCTATGAGCAGGTGGAGCAACGGGAATGGATGACCTGGGTTCGCAGCCTGCTGACCGAAAAGGAACAGGCACTGCTGGACATGCGGTTCATCCGCCGAATGGGACAGCGGGACTGCGCTGCCGCCCTGGGGGTCAGCCAAATGCAGATCAGCCGCATGGAGCGGAAAATGCTTGCCAAGCTCCGGGAGAAAATGGAGCAGCCATAAGCACCCCCATCGGGAATTTTATTGGGGCGAAGCCCCAATCCCCGGGATGTGTTGGAGGGTTCGCAAAGCCACTTCGTGGCGATCCCTTCGGGGCGTTTATTGGGGCGAAGCCCCTACCCTCGGGTGGCGTTGGAGGGTTCGCAAACCCTCCAACTACCCATCGTGAATCGGCGACATGTGCGGCGATTCACGCAGCAATCCGAAGGATTGCTCCCTTACACGAATGAACGGCCGGGAGAAGGGCAAAGCCCTTCGACCAGTGAATGAGTGCAAAACTCGCCAAAGCGGCTTCGCCGCTTTGGCGATACCCTGAAAGGAGTAGCCATGTATCAGATGACACCGCCCCAGCCC
>CAVGBO010000078.1:0-10654 GCA_963627465.1 Phocaeicola dorei | reverse complement strand
CTTTCTTCCTTCAGGAGCATGCAAAAAGCCTCGTCCACACCGGATTCTGATGCAATCCGGTGCGGACGAGGCCATGAAAACGATTTCCGTTGTGTGATGGGAGGACGTTGGGATTCTCTACGATTGCATCCTTTACTTAACCGCATTCACCAGCGCTACAGCGGCTTCATGCACCTGCTGGGCAGCGTCCATGCTGAGCTTCGTGGCGGCAGCGGCGGCTTCTTCCTCAGAAGCGGCGGCGGCGACTTCCGTCTTCATCTGCTCGAACACAGCATAGCAGTCGTCCTGCAACTGGACCAGCTTCGTGTCGACGGCGGCTTTTTCCTCGTCCGTCATGTTGCCATACTCGTACAGGTTGGACAGTGCGTCAAAAGTCCAGTAGCAGGAATCGGCCCAGTTGGCAGGCAGAACCTTGTATCCCTCCACGGTGATCTGCTCACCCGCCTCATTTTTCGTGGTGGATGTAGCCGCATAATAGACGCCCTCGGTGGGCTCCTCGGTTACGAACTCGGCTTTCGCAGTGCTAAGCTGATAGGCGGCGTAGGTGTCGGTGGTCAGCATGGGATAATAGGGAACGAACACGCTGACGGCGGTGTCATCCATGGCGATCCATTCCACCGTGTCGAGGATGCTGTCCTCAGCGGCAATCTGGAAGATGTGGGTCTCCATATTCCGCACGTGGCCAATGCCTGCAACGTGATAATATCCCACCGCATCCTGGATGGTCCAGGGATGATCCAGCGTAATGTGGGAATACAGGGGAACAATCTCGCCCGCTTCGTTCACATTGGACAGGGTGTAGTCGTCAGGGGTCAGCGCTTCCTTGGCGTTTGCTTCGCTGAAGTAGGTCAGGGCGCTTACCATCCGATCTTTGACGGCCTGATCGCTATTGTAGGACGCCACATAATCAATGGTATTGGCATCCTTATCGCCTACATAGGTGCCAGCCTTTTCCGCCGTGGCAATCAGATCGGCGGAAGCCTTCACGTTCTCCGTGTCATCCAGGTCAATCAGGCCGATGATGGACATGTTGGGCTGGGCGAATACCAGGGAGCTGTTCAGCTTGACCGCCACGTACTGGGTGCCGGTGGTGTTCTCAATGTACCAGGCTTCCTCATTGTCTGCAATGAAAATGCCGGAGCCGGTATTGCAGCCGGATGCATCATAAATGCCAAGCAGCAGGTCAACGGCTTCCTTGGCCGTGGCGGCTTCGCTCAGCAGGATGGTGGGGATTTCGGCCTGCTCAATGCCGTCCGCCTTGAAGGGATCGGTTTCCTTCAGCACGGCAGAGCTGCTGAGCGCCTCCGAGGCGGAAACCGTCACGCCCTTTTCATTGGTGCCGGCGGACTGATAGGGGGTGTGGGTGTGAGTGCTGCCGCAGTCGGGGCAAACATTGTCGACACCTGCGCCGTTATCATCCTGGAAGGCGTTATAGCTGTAGCTGTCCTTGGTGAACGTATAGGTGAACCCATAGCAGCCATTGTATAATTCTCCGGCTTTATGCACCCCGGCCGGGATGGCGAAATACATCTTGTTATAGCTGTTGGAAAGATCCTCGGAACGGGCCAGCAGGGTGGTACCGTCCGCCGTCAGATCAGCACCCACATAAACAGATGTGCAGGCAGAAGCCCCTACGGAGGCCATGCACAGAACGGAAGCCAGCGCCGTTGCCAGCACCTTTTTGCCAGAGAAGTGGAACATGGGGAACACCGTCCTTTCCTTCGTTACGAGGGGTATTGTATCGCATAAATATTCACTTGTCAAGGGTTGAAATAAATATTTATGCAGATGCTGCGTACGGAAGGCGGTGGGTCTATCCTCATGCTTGCTTTCACCATTTCAAGCAGGACAAAGTAACTGGAAAGGATCGTGCGTGGCAACTATTGGACAAAAAGGGAACAGAAAGCTGTCCCGCTAAGCTGGCTTTATCTCGCTGAATGAATTTGCGGGAGGAAACTTTTGAGTCTTGAATTGTCAAGTCAAGTGCAACACCGTATTCATAGATAGGTGATCACGAATCTTTAATCAACCGCCAAAGCGTGCTGCGGCTAATGCCGAGACGTTTGGCTGCACTTGACTGATTCATATTTTCCTGCTTTAGAACATCAAGGATAATGTCTTTTTCAATATCCTTCAACGGCTGCCTCATGTTGATATTAGCTTGGGTCACTTCCTCTTTTGACTCATTCTGCAGCACGCTGCTAACCTCGTCAGGTGTGATGTAATAACCTTTGGCGTTCAGGACCAGTTGTTTCATCACCATCTTCAACTGATCAATGTTCATGGGCCAACTGAAATTCATCAGCAGCCGAATTGCTTCCTGCTCTAAACCGATGATTTCACGATTTAGCTCGGCATTGTATTTGCTGATATAAATAGCAGCCAATGCTGGAATCTCATCCTTGCGATGGTAAAGTGCAGATGTGTGAATGCAATAGCCGCTAAGCAGCGAATATAATTCCCTGGAAAATTTGCCTTCGCTTGTTTGCTTGGCAAGGTCGATTACGCTGGAAGCCATGATCCTAATTCGGCTATGTGAATCAAGATCAGTTAACGCCTTTGCCACGGTGCTTTGCAATGCAATTGGCAGTAAATGAATGTGCTCAAAGAAGATGCTGCCAGAAGAAGAATAGAGCACAGAATTTTCATCATCAACCAACCGACGCCATTCTTTAGACGTCAAAGCACCAGCCTGAATAAGGACAAAAGGGCCGGCATTTGCAGAACTGTTGCAGTGGATATATCGGGCAATCGTGTTTTTTTCTGTGCCAGACTGGCCTATCAGCAACACCGGTTGATTGTTTTTGCAGGCTTGATGGATGCACGGCATAAGGGATTCCATATAACTGCCGCTGGAAAACACAGTACGTGATCTTGTTTTTTCGGGGTCTTCATACTCGATGCAGGATATATCCGCTGGCGTTTTCAACTGACGATGAATGAAGAAAACAAAGCACTGCTCTGAAGTATCCAGCTTATTGATATGGATGGTAAAATTTGAATCGTTGATCGTCCTTTGCCGTTGCAGGTAGCTAGAATTAGATGGAAATTTCTGAATCAGTTCTTGAAAAGTCGGGAAGGCGGATGTCAAGCCAAGTTGTGCAAATGCCTCGTTGGAGAAAAGAACCTTCCCGCCTGGATCGGTGATTAAAATGCCACGTTCAGAGCAGTCCAACACCTTACGAAGCAAATGCTCGCTGGCAGAAACGCTCCGTAAATCAGCAAAGAAATCTTCTACTTTTTTTAATGTACGTTCAATACTTGCAACAGATGATGTGATCAGAATACTCTGCAAACCTGCAATCTTTGCCTCATTTACCGTTGCCACATCGCCGACGATAAGCGTTATTCCCTGCTTTTTGAGCATGGTCAGCAAAGATGGCAGCTCATCCGTTTTTTTGTATTCATATATTTCTATGCTTAATTGGAGAATCTGGGATAGCATTCTGCAGTTATCAATGATATTGTGAAAACCGACCACAGCAAATCTGTTTTCTGTCTGCTGTGCTAACTTGATGGCACGAAGCACATCAGCAGATGATGTTTCCATTTCGAACACAGGCAAATTCAGCTTTTCACGCAACATTGCTGCGGTACCGCCGCGAGAAATAAGAACATCGTGATGCCATGCGGAATACTGAACGTAGCTTTCTAGCGACTGTTCAAGGTTGCCGACAAACACTTTCAATAAAATATTGGGGTGATTTTGTGCCGCCTGCATGAGCGCATCACTTAATTGCGCATAAGGCGCAACGGCCAATACTTTGATTTGTTTCATTCTGCCACCTCCCTTGTCCATTGTAGCATAAATAGTTTGATTTTGAAACACTTATTTTGAAAACCGCATTGATTTCTTGGTGCAAAGTCTTTATACTTACTTTGTGGAAGAAAAGTGACCATTTTATACAAGAAGGTCGTGATTCAAAATCGTGCAGTGCGATTCAAGTGTTCGAAAGGTGATGGTCATTATTGCGGATGACTTCACAGGTGCACTGGATACCGGTGTCAAACTGAGTAGCAAGGGAGCACGGGTGAAGGTCATTCCCTATATGGAACGGTACACTGAGTCTGAAGCAGACGTGCTCGTGATTGATGCAGAGACGCGGCATCTTCCAGCCCAAATAGTCTACGAGAGGATTGCAGCCATATGTAAGCAGTATGAATATGTCCCGTATTTTTATATCAAGACTGATTCGGCGCTACGAGGACAGATTGGCATTACGGTAAAGGCGGCTATGGAAACACTTGGTGTTCACCAAGCAGCTTTTGCGCCATCCTATCCTGCCATGCATCGCATCACTCGTGATGGTCGCCAGCTTATTGACGGCAAGCCTCTAAAGGAAAGCAGTTTTGCACAGGATCCACTGAATCCTGTGACAGTTGACACGGTAAAAGAGCTCTTTCATCATACCGGCATGTTTGTCTGCAACGCAAAAGCAAAGCAGCCGCTTTCGTCCTTCCTGCAGGATGCCGTTGTCATTTATGATGCGGAAACCGACGAGGAACTTCGTGAGATTGCAACGCATTTATGTGCGGAGGGAAAGCTACGATTAACCGTCGGCTGTGCAGGATTTGCAGAAGCACTGTCTGGTGTGATCCCTCTTCATCTAGGCAGCAGGAAAGAAGTAAGCCGCCCCGGGCAGTTACTCGTATTTTGCGGAAGTCTAAATCAGACAACATATCGGCAAATCGAGCGTGGCATTGCAAACGGATTTGTGCAGATGAACTGCAGCATGAACACCTTGCAAAATGAAGAATGGTTTGCCAAAATGCATGCGCTGCTGTCACAGGGATCGAATGTTATCATTGTGATTACGAATGAGGGATTGCCGGATGTCAGCATCGCCGAACAGAGTCAGCTGATTCAGCATTATGGGGGACAAATTCTGCTGAAGCTGCTTTGCTCAGAAGAGATGCATGATTACGCCGTGATGGTCATCGGCGGCGACACGCTGATGGGCTTTATGAAAGAGGCAGGTTTCCCGGAAATCGATATTTGCGGGGAGCTTGCACCGGGCGTAGTGAGTTTTACCATGCAGCTTAATGGCAGACAATATGAGCTCCTCAGTAAGAGCGGTGGTTTCGGCGAGGAAACCCTATTCCTTGACATCATGAAAGAAGGCGCAAAGGCATGAACCATTGTTCATTTTCTCGAAATCTCTACTATGGAACGGATGCACTTCAACAGCTTCCGGTGCTGTGCAACAGTTACAAAAAGATTGCTGTGCTTTCTGACCGTGGCATTGTCAGCAGCGGCACGATTGATCCGGTGCTGAATGTCTTAAAGCAGGCAAGGATCGATTACGTCCTGTTCAGTGACATTCCCAGCGAGCCTACCTATGAGCAGGCACAGCATCTGGTGGATTCCTTTCTTGCAAGTGGTGCAGAAATGATTCTGGCAGTTGGCGGCGGAAGTGTTATGGACGTTGCAAAACTGTGCTCGGTGGCTGCCGGAACGACAGTTGCCGAACTGCTTGAAAAGCCTTCACTAGCAAAGAAGACGGTGTATACCGTCATGGTTCCGACAACAGCGGGTACGGGTGCTGAAGCCACACCGAACGCCATCGTTGCCGTGCCTGAAAAGGAATTGAAAGTTGGAATCGTTTCTGATGAAATGATTCCGGATGCCGTGGTGCTGGATGAAAGCCTGCTGCGTCATTTGCCGGCTCATATTGCCGCAAGCACTGGTATTGATGCCCTTTGCCATGCGGTGGAGTGCTATACAAGCCTGAAGGCAACGCCTCTCAGTGACATGTTTGCACTGGAAGCTGCACGGCTGATATTCCAGAATATCGAAGCGGCATGTTTGCATCCTGAAGACAGGGAAAGCGTTAGTGCCATGCAGCTTGGCGCTTATTATGCAGGCATGGCGATTGCTTGCAGCGGAACAACCGCAGTGCATGCACTAAGCTATCCATTGGGCGGAAAATATCACATTCCCCATGGCGTAGCAAATGCCATGATGCTTCTGCCTGTTATGCAGTATAACCTTCCTGAGTGCATTGATCGATTTGCTGCGATCTATGACGCACTTGGTGAGCACGAGTTGACAGATCGTCAAGCGAAGGCTGAATGGCTTGTAAACCGTATGGCGCATCTGGTGGAGGTTCTTCAAATTCCAACGGATCTGAAGAAGTACGGTGTGCAGCCTGATGATCTTGAAACGCTAGTGCAGGCTGGAATGAGCGTAACACGTCTGCTGAACAACAATCGCCGCAAGGTGACAGAGGATGCAGCGAGAATGATTTATCAGACGCTGCTGTCTTAAGGAGGAGAGCAAATTGCCGCAGATCAAGGGCATCATCGTTCCGATTGTTACGCCAATGACGGATGATGAAGAAATCAACACTGATGAGCTGAGACGACAGATTGAGCGAATGATCTCAGCAGGGATTCATGGCATCTTCGTATTCGGCACCAATGGAGAAGGATATATTCTTTCTGAAGCTGAGAAAAAAGAAATCCTCAGTGTTTGCATTGAGCAGGTACATGGACGTGTGCCAGTTTATGCCGGTACGGGGTGCATTTCTACAGCAGAAACCATTCGCATGAGTCAGTGGGCAGAGAAAGCCGGTGCGGATGTACTGAGCATTATCACGCCATCCTTTGCAGCGGCAAGCCAGAAAGAAATGATAACACATTATCGGAAGGTCGCTGACAGTGTTGACTGTCCGATTGTGCTGTATAACATTCCGGCACGCACAGGTAATGCGCTTGCACCTGCATCCGTCCGGGAGCTCAGTAAGGTTCCGAACATTGTAGGTGTAAAGGATTCTAGCGGCAATTTTGATAACATCCTGCAATATATCGAGATGACGCGTGAACGTGAGGATTTTGCGGTGCTCAGCGGCAATGACAGCCTGATCCTTTGGACACTGCTGGCAGGCGGTCGAGGAGGCATTGCAGGATGTGCAAATGTATTCCCTGAAAACATGGTTGCCATTTATGAGCACTTCGTAAAGAATGAGCTTGCGCAGGCAAGAAAGGCACAGGATGCGATTCGTCCGTTCCGCAATTGCTTCCGTTTCGGCAATCCTAACACCATTGTTAAAGAAGCTGTCGCCATGCTGGGCTATCCGGTCGGTAAGTGTCGAAGCCCCTTTAACGACCTGAGTGATGAAGCAAAAGCAACCATCGGCAAGGTATTGAACGAATTTTTCCACAATGAGGTGAAAGCATGAAACCTATCATCGGAATTACGATGGGTGATCCTGCCAGCATAGGTCCGGAGCTTTGCGTGAAGGCACTATCAAGGCCAGAAGTCGTTGACAGCTGCCGGCCGCTGATCATAGGCGATGTTGATTTTCTCAAAAGAGCGATGGAAATTCCGGGAATGCCGCAGCTGAAGATTCATGCAGTAACATCACCAGAAGAAGCCGTGTACGAACCTGGCACAATGGAAGTCCTTGATATGGGGCTGTACCGCAGCGAAGAAATTCCCTTCGGGCAGGTGAATGCCAAGGCCGGCGATGCTGCGTTCCGATATGTTGCCAAGGTAATCGAGCTTGCCCAAAAAGGCGAAGTCGATGCGACGGTGACCAATGCGCTGAACAAGGAATCCATGAATCTTGCCGGGCATCATTTTGCCGGGCACACGGAAATCTATGCGCATTTTACGAATACGAAGAAATACACGATGATGCTGGCACATGACGGTTTGCGCGTTGTGCATGTCAGTACGCATGTTAGTCTTCGCGAGGCATGTGAACGTGTCAAAAAGGACAGGGTGTTAGAAGTCATCCGAATTGCTGACCAGGCATGCAAAGCCATGGGCATTGTACAGCCAAAAGTCGGTGTTGCAGGCTTGAATCCACACTGCGGCGAGGGTGGCCTCTTCGGACGTGAAGAAATCGAAGAAATCGAACCGGCAGTCTGTCAGGCACAGCAGGAAGGTATCCATGTCACAGGTCCCATTCCGCCAGATACCATCTTTTCTAAGGCTCGTGGCGGTTGGTACGATATCGTTGTAGCTATGTATCACGATCAGGGGCATATTCCACTGAAGCTTGTTGGATTTGTTTTTGATCAGGATACGCAGAAATGGCGCACGGTCAGCGGCGTAAACATCACGCTGGGATTGCCGATTATTCGGACGAGCGTCGATCACGGGACTGCCTTTGATCAGGCAGGGCTTGGCACAGCAACAGAAGATAGCCTTGTGAACGCTATTGATTACGCAGTCCGCTTTGCTAGGTCAAAATGAGAGGAAAAGCAGATGGACAGAATGATGATCGACCTTCCAGTGCCGCAAGTGGATGGAAGGCTGTACCGGGACTTGACACAGGATGTTATCTTTGCTCAGCTGCCGAACCCTTGCCAAACTTGCCATGCGGCAGATCTACTTGAATTGCCTAACGGTGATCTGCTTTGCTGCTGGTTTGCCGGGCAAAAAGGTGAAGGCTACAGCGATGTGAACATATGGATGAGCAGACTGAATGCCGGAAGCAGTCAATGGATGCCTCCCATTCAGGTATCGGATGACAAAGAGAGAAGCGAGCAAAATCCTTCGCTGTTCCTTGCATCAGATGACGAAATTTGGTGCGTGTACACTTCGTTCCAGAGCAAGGTGCACGAGCTAGCACCGCATTGCAATTTGCAGTACACCAGCAGGATTGTCTGCAAAAAGTCTACAGACGGCGGGTACACGTGGGGAAAGGTACAAACGCTGTTCGAAGGCCCTGGCGCGTTCTGTCGTCAGAAAATCCAAGTGCTGAAGAATGGACGCTGGGTATTCGGCAACTGGCTCTGCTTTGATGACGATACTCGAAACGGCAGCGATATTTCCGTTCTGCGAATCAGCGATGACAAGGGGCATACGTGGAAGACAGTGGAGGTGCCCGGCAGTCGTGGATGCGTTCATATGAATGTGGTTGAGCGGGGGGAAGGGCACTTGATTGGCTTTTTCCGCAGCCGCAGTGCTGACCGAATCTACCGTGCTGAATCCTTCGACTACGGTGATACTTGGTCAACGCCGTCTGCAACAGAGCTGCCGAACAACAATGCAGGCATTAGCGTCATTCCCCTATTGAGTGGAAATATCGCCATTGCCTACGACAGCTGCTGCTTTGCTGATGACCGTCAGGAAAGTCGATGGCCGAAGCAAAGAGCCCCGTTAGCGGTTGCTCTGACAGATAATAACGGTGAGAGTTTCGACTACCGCCGCATTGCTGATACCGGAAATGGCTTCTTTGGTCGGAAAAACGGTGTTTCGAATGACCGCTGCGAATATCCGGTACTTCTTGAAAGCCGAGATAAACAACATATTTATCTAGCCTATACGTGGAACAACCGGAAAGCCATTCGTGTCATGGAAATCAGCGAAGAATGGATTCGCGGCGCGGCAGAAAAGGCTGAAGGACTAAAAACAGTGTACTGAGTTTTTTGAAGGAGCAAATCATATGCAGATCATTAACCACGGCCCAAGCCAAAGTCGCATGGCGCAACTCAGAAAGAAGATATGGAATTTCCGATGGATGTATCTATTCCTGCTACCTGCCATCGTATGGTACTTCCTGTTTTCCTACATGCCGATTTACGGCATCTCCATTGCATTCAAGAAATATAATGTTGTGAAGGGCGTCTTCGGCAGTCCGTGGGTTGGATTCACGAATTTCGAGAAGATCTTCACGGATATGAATTTTGCTCGTGCCTTCAAAAATACACTGTTCATTAGCTTCTTAAAGATGATTTTTGTCACGCCCATTGGTCTTGTGCTTGCATTGCTGCTCAACGAGGTGAAAAGCAAGGCACTTCGCGGCACAGTACAAAGCCTGAGCATGCTGACTCACTTCCTCAGTTGGGTTGTCATCGCATCGATTATGAAAGTGCTTCTCAGTCCGACCTCCGGCATTGTCAACAAGGTCATCGTCATGTGCGGCGGTTCGCCCGTCTATTTCCTTGCATCAAAGGATTGGTTCATCTTCTGGGTTGTTGTAAGTGACATGTGGGAGTCGGCAGGCTGGAATGCACTCATCTTCATTGCTGCCATTGCCGGCATTTCCCCTGACATTTACGATGCTGCAGACATTGATGGTGCTGGCCGCTGGGTGAAAATGTTCCGCATCACGATTCCATGTCTGCGCAACACCATCAGTACCGTTCTGATCCTGAAACTTGGTGGTCTTTTGAGCGGCAACTTCAATCAGATTTTTAACCTGTACAACAATGCGGTTATGGATGCTGCAGATATTCTTGATACCTATGTGTACCGCCTGGGTATCAACAACATGCAGTTCAGCTATTCTTCTGCAGTGAACTTGTTCCAGAACGTGATTGGACTGGCGTTGGTAACGATTGCAAATCTGCTGGTGAAAAAGCTCAGCGACAGTGAGGAGGGGATTCTCGGATGAAACGGCTCAAAAAAAGCATGCATTCCGCAACTGTTGCAGACTGGATCATTGGCATCATTCTTGTGCTGTTTTGCGCAACCATCGTGTATCCAATTTGGTATTTGATCATGCTTTCGCTGTCGACCTTCGGCGGTATTGCGTCTGCTTCTAACCCCTTTATGTTTGTGCCGGCTGGCTTCACCCTTCAGGCATACAGCGACATCTTCAGCAGCACTTACATTCAATCAGGTTATCAGGTAACCATTTTCAGAACCGTGGTTGGTACATTGGCGGCGGTCTTCTTCATGGCACTGGCTTCCTATGCC
>CAVGBO010000077.1:0-11594 GCA_963627465.1 Phocaeicola dorei | reverse complement strand
GGGTATGCAGGATTCTTTCCTCTTCTGCCGTCAGAGACTCCTCCCCATGGTGATGCTCATGTCCGCAACCGCAGTGCTCATCGTGATAGTGCTCATGACCGCAGCCACAGCTCTCGTCATGGTGATGATGCTCATGATCACAGCCACAGTGCTCATCATGGTGAGGGTGCTCGTGTTCGCAGCAATCGTGATCGTGCATGGTACATTCCTCCGTTCGTCTGATGCTCGGAACCCTTACAATATTTTCTCCATGCCGATTTTTTGTACACGGAGACCGATTCGTTCATAGAAGCCCAGTGCCTTCTTATTGTCTGCCCACACATTCAGGGTTACATTATAATAACCTTGCGCCTTGGCGAAGTCCAGCACGTACTGATACAGCTGGGTTCCTATATGATGACCACGGGCATTTTCATCCACGCATAGGTCATCGATGTACAGGGTTTTGACATCCGTCATGCTGGAGTCTTGCGGAAACTGCTTATGAATGCAGAACGCATACCCCTGCACTTCCCCGTTTAGTTCCGCCACAAAGACCGGCGTATGTTCATCGGCAAGGATCTGCTCCAACTGCTCATCGGTATACTTCCTGCATCCCGGCTTAAACAAGTCAGGCCGAGCATCGCTGTGCACCTTGTGCACTTCATAAAGCAGTTTGACAATGGAAGGGATATCCTTGTTTTCCGCCCTGCGAATGTTCAGTTCCGCCACATTACATTCCTTCATTCTTTAATCATTTTTCCTGTTGCAACCCCATCGTAACCCTTTGTTTTCTCGGAGGATGAGCACCGCGCCTGAACCGTTAACGTATCGCCCTGAAAGCAAAGCAGCAGTTCAAAACCACAAGGTTCCCATGCAATTTCATTGCATCTGACATGCAGCAGGTGCTCTTCCGTCCAGCCTGCGGAGGTTAACGCATCCGCATCCCAGCCTGGAAAGCTCGTTTTCAGATTGCGGCCGAAAGACAGCGGAAGCGTAACCTCGCCCCGCTCTTGCTGGTATCGAAGCATGCCCTCTTCCGTTTGCATCCACCGGAGTCTCAGAGGATTATCTTCCGAGAAAGCAAACCGTCCGCATGGCACATTTCCCGACTCAGCGGTCGGGAGATGCTCTGTCTCCAGCTGATACTCCTTGCAGTTCATATCTTCCGTTCCGATGGCTGGATACAGTTCCTCGAAGAAAGCATTGTAAATTCGCTGCACACCGAAGGGATCCAAGCGTGTATCCGCAATGGTAGTCAAAATCGCCTGCTTTTCTGGGCACACAACGGCCAGCTGACCGCCCATACCGTACAATGCCCAACCGTTTCGGGTGCGCCAGCACTGCCAGCAATAGCCGTACCGTTCTTCTTCATTGGTCTGCATCACCGTATCGATGTGCTTTTCCGTCATCTGCCGAAGGAAGTCAGGGTTGATGAGCCCATTGCCGCCATCCAGCATCCACTGCGCCACACGATGCAAGTCCCGCAGGCTCATGGCCATGCCGGTACCGCCTCTGCAGCACCCGGAAGGATCCCGAAGCCAATGAGTTCCGTCCGTGCAGCCAATGGGATGCAGCAGCCGCTGAGTCAGAAATTGTTCCTCACTCATGCCACTGAGCCGCTCCACCAAAGCCGCCAGTACTTGTGCACAACTGGTATCATAGTTGAACACAGTCCCCGGCTCATGGGTAGGCGTTGCCGTGAAGAAGGTTTTCGCCCAGTTTTCATCGATACCTTCTCGATAGGTGGTGCGCCGATAGCAGGTAGCCATGCGCAGCATATCCCTGATTTTCAGGCGCATGAGCCGCTCATCGGAGTGCTCCGGCAGCCAATCAGGGAAAAACTGCACAATGGGATCATCCAGCGTCAGCTTGCCATCGTCCATCAGCATGCCGATGGCAATGCATGTCATGGACTTTGTGACGGAATACATCTGATGCTTCTGCCCTTCCTGAAAAGGAGCATAGCAAGCCTTGGCCTTCATGACACCATGCACGGACAGCTGAAAGCCGTGCATATTCACCTGTTCACGATGAAGCCGGTCAATGAAGCACTGTACAGATCGTTCGAGCCCTTCTGCCATGTTCCGTCCTCCCCTCGGTGGCTATGATTCCATTGTAGCGGATTTATGGTCGATGTCAAGGTTTCAATGAAGAACCGTCAAATGTTTTATCGTCTGAACACGGCGATAAATGCCGCTTCTCTTTGTTGCCCTAGATGTTTGTTTGCCCATCTGCTGAAAAGAGCAAGGCGCAGACGATGAAACAACATTGTCTGCAGCTTGCTTTGTCCCTGCTATTGTTTTGCAGGAGCTATCATAGTCAGCCCGATACGCCCCTTTTGCTTATCCACCTCGATGATCCACACCTTAACAATATCTCCTACCCGGACGCATTCGCTGGGATGCTTCACCCTGCCGGGCATACGGCTTACGTGAACCAGACCATCCTGGTGCACACCAATGTCCACGAAGGCACCGAAGTCCGTCACATTGCGAACTGTGCCTTGAAGCTCCATGCCCGGAGCAAGGTCGGCCATGTCCATCACATCCTTGCGCAGCAAAGGCTTCGGCAGTTCGTCACGAGGATCACGTCCCGGTTTGTTCAACTCTGCCACAATGTCTTTGAGTGTGGGGATGCCAATGCCCAAGGTCTGTGAAAGTGATTCATACCCTTCCGCTTCCGCCATCGCTGCAATCTGTCCGGCAGCCTTTGCGGGGGTTAATTTCAGGTGTTTCAGCAGTTCCTTAGCTGCTGCATAGCTTTCCGGATGGATGCCGGTGTTCTCAATGGGATCCTTCCCCTCTGGTACACGGAGAAAGCCGGCGCACTGTTCAAAGGCCTTCGGTCCCAGCTTGGGTACCTTCTTCAGCTGAGCACGGGAGGTGAATGCACCATTTTCTTCTCTGTAAGCCACAATGTTTTTGGCAACGGTAGCATTGATGCCTGCCACATGGCTCAGCAAGGAGGGGCTGGCCGTATTCACATCCACGCCCACATTATTAACGCAATCCTCCACCACGCCGTCAAGTGCAGCGTCCAGTTCGCTTTCTTTCAGGTCATGCTGATACTGTCCCACGCCAATGGCTTTGGGATCAATCTTGACCAGCTCTGCCAAGGGATCCTGCAGCCGCCGTGCAATGGAAACGGCACTGCGCAGGTTGACATCAAATTGTGGGAATTCCTCGGCTGCCAGCTTGGAGGCAGAATACACGGATGCTCCGGCTTCACTGACCACCATGTAGGCCAGGTCATCCCCCATGTTCATTTCCTTCATAACTTCGGTAAAGAAAACCTCTGTCTCGTGTCCTGCCGTGCCGTTGCCAATGGCCGCAATGGTCACCCCATGTTTGCGAATCAGTTCTTTCACCTTCGCCTTGGCTTCCGGAATCCGGTTGTTTTGCGTGGGATAAATTACTGCTGTGTCCAAAACACGGCCTGTTTCATCCACCACGGCAACCTTGCAGCCCATGCGGTAACCCGGATCAAGCCCGATAGCGACTCTTCCCTTCACGGGAGGCTGCATCAGCAAAGGCTTCAAATTGAGTGCAAACACACGAATGGCATCTTTTTGTGCCCGGGCAGTCAGCTCGTTGCGAAGTTCATTATCCAGTGAAGGAGCGATCAGCCGTTTATAGGCGTCATCGCAGGCTTTTTCAACGTAAGTCGAAGCAATGCTGCCGGTCTGAATCACGTATGCATTGTGAATCATCCTCAGCACGGTTGCCTCGTTCAGCTCAAGGGATACCTTCAAATAGCCTTCCTTTTCGCCCCGATCCATGGCCAATACCCGATGGGAAGGCATGGAACGCAAGGGTTCCTGCCGATCGTAGTACATGCTGTATACAGAATCTTCTTCCTTTGCCTGCACCGTATGGACTCGGCCGAAGGTTGCATATTGGGTTTTCAGCTTTGCCCGAATGGCAGGATCATCGCTGATGCGCTCCGCAATAATATCCATGGCGCCGTTCAGCGCATCTTCCGGCGTTTCAATGCCTTTCTCTGCATTGATGAAATCCCGGGTCAACTCCTCCGGCGTTGCGGCACGAGTCGCCTGCAAAAGCAAGATTTCTGCCAAGGGTTCCAGCCCTTTTTCTTTTGCAATCATGGCTCTTGTGCGGCGTTTCGGGCGGTAGGGACGATAAATGTCCTCCAGCGTGCCCATGGTTTCCGCTTTGTCAAGATCGGCTTGCAACTCCTCCGTCCATACGCCCAGCTTCTGCAGGCTCTCACTGATTTCCTGACGCCGCTGCTCCATGTTGCGCAGCTGGGTCAGGCGGTCGGAAATATCCCGCAATTTTTGATCATCCAGCGTTCCGTGCTGTTCCTTCCGATAACGGGCGATGAAGGGCAGGGTATTCCCCTCATCCAGAAGACGAATGACCGCCTCCACCTGCCAGGGAGCCACTTGAAACTCCCGGCACAGCATTTCAACAATATTCAAGCTTTGCACACCTCCAAAGATTTTCCGGCAAGGATACCGCTGCCGAAGGCAAACATCAGGTTGTAGCCTCCGCATTCGCCGTCAACATCCAGCACCTCACCGGCAGCATACAGCCCCGGCACAAGTCGAGATTGCATGGTATGGGCATCAAACGCTTCACAGGCCGCACCACCACGAGTAACCTGCGCCTGTTCAAAGCCACGCAGGGACAGCACGGGAACAGAAAAATCGCAGATCGTTCTTGTTAAAGAGGACAGTTCTGCTTCCGTCAAACCCCGACAGGAACGTTCCTTCCAGCGGATACCGGCTTTTTTGCACAAGGCAGAGGCAAGCCGTGGAACACACAGTCCCGTCAGTAGCTGCTCCATGGGCTGATCACCAAGTGCTGAACGTCGCCAGTGCAGCTCTTCCGCCGCATCCTGCGCATCACGAAGGCCAAGGCTTGGCAGCAAATCCAAGTGCATTTCACTGCGCCCCGGTACAGCATAGCCGGAACAATTCATGATGCATACGCCGCTAAGCCCTGTATCCGTAAACAGGACTTCCCCGGCTTCCCTGTGCACATGCCTGCCGTTGCAGGATATGCTAACCCTTGCCTTGACTCGAATGCCGGACAGCCCTGCAAGGCTCTTCTGATCGCAGTTTAGTGCCGTCAGCGCAGGCGTGCAGGGATGAATCGTATGTCCAAGAGAAGCAAGCAGTGAAAGCGTACTTCCGTCACTGCCAAGTTTCGGCTGTGCCTTGCCGCCTCCGGCAATGACGACACGGTCGCAGGAAAATGACTGTCCATCCGCTGCACATACGGAAAAGCCTTTTTTGCTTTTTGTAACCGTTGCAACGGACGTATTTGTAAGAACCGTCACATGATGCGTATCCAGTGCCAAACGAAGCGTATCCAGCACTGTAGACGCCTGACCGCTGGCAGGATAGACCCGCCCGCCGTCTTCTTCACGCATACGAAGCCCCAGCTTATGCCAGAAGGCTTTCTGGGCATCTGCACCGCAAAGGGCAAGCACTTCCGCTGCGAAAGCTCCACCGCAGGGATACCGCAAAGTGCCCGTGTTCATGAGATTGCAGCGACCGTTGCCGGTGGCAAGGATCTTCTTCCCTACTCGATCCATCCGCTCCAGCAGGGTAACCTGATGACCGCAAGAAGCAGCCTCAATGGCGCATGCCATGCCCGCCGCCCCTCCGCCAATAATCACAACCCGCACGGTTCTCGCTCCCCTTCCTGTCAGCAGACCTCAAAAGAGCCACCTGCAAGGCAGTGCTCCCACGCATCCTGCAGGTGGCAATGTTTGATGAACGATTACGATTACTTTTCCAGCGTTTCCAGTACCTGAGCAGTGATGTGAGCAGCATCCAGACCATACTCAGCCAGCAGATCCGCCGGTTTGCCGCTTTGACCGAACCGATCCATGATGCCGATCTTTTTGAAGCAGGTGCATCCATGCCCGGCAATGGCAGAAGCAACCGCATCGCCCAAACCGCCGATGATGGAGTGCTCCTCCACGCTGAACACCTTGCCGGTCTTGGCAGCATAGTAGCGTACCAGTTCCTCATCGAAAGGCTTCAGGCTGTGCATATTGACCAGCGCACAATCGATACCCTTTTCAGCCAACATTTTCACAACGTCAAGGCACTGCTCCACCATCATGCCGCAGGTGAAGATTACAGCGTCCGTGCCATCCTTCAGCACATTGCCCTTGCCGATGACGAAGGGCTGCTCATCCAAAATAATAGAAGGCAGGCGAGCAGTACGGATATAAACCGGACCGTTCAAAGCCGCTGCAGCTTCCACAGCCTTATAGGTTTCAGTGGCATCGCTGGGCACCAGCACAGTCATGCCGGGCAGAACACGCATCAGTGCCAGATCCTCTACAGCCTGATGGCTGCCGCCGTCTTCACCCAAGGTAACGCCGGCGTGAGAGAAGCCAAACTTCACGTTAAAATGAGGATAGCACACGCCGTTACGAATCTGATCATAGCAGCGTCCAGCAAATACGGCGAAGGTGGAGCAGAAGGGAATCAATCCCATAGTGCTCATGCCGGCTGCAATATCCACCATGTCTGCTTCCGCAATACCGCAGTCGATAAACCGATCAGGATACGCCTTCGCAAAGCCGTTAGTCATGGTTGCAGCAGCAAGGTCGGAATCCAGCACAACGACCTTTTCATTGGTTTGACCCAGCTTGACAAGCGCCTCGCCATAGGCGACGCGGGTAGATTTCTTCTCGCTCATTGCTCAGCCCTCCAATTCCTTCAGTGCCTGTTCTGCAAGTTCCTGATTGGGTGCCTTACCATGCCAGCCAACCTGACCCTCCATGTAGCTGACACCCTTGCCCTTCAGCGTGTGCATAAGGATATACCGGGGCTTTCCGGGGCATGCAGGAGTGTGCAGTGCATCAAGTACCTGCTGCATATCATTGCCGTCTGCCACTTCAATCACATCATAGCCGAAAGCTTCTGCCTTGGCACGAATGTTGCCCAGGCTCATAACCTGATCATTGCTGCCGTCAATCTGCAGGCCGTTATAGTCCAAGATCACCGTCAGATTATCCAGCTTATAGTGAGCTGCCGCCATGGAAGCTTCCCACACAAGGCCTTCATCCGATTCGCCATCGCCGATGATGGTATACACATGGGCAGGATTGCCTGTTTTCTTTGCGCCCAGTGCCATGCCTACCGCAATGGCAATACCCTGACCCAAAGAACCCGTGGAGGCATCCACGCCGGGGCACTTCTTTACATCGGGATGACCCTGAAGAATGCCATGAAGCTGACGGAAGTGATCAAATTCCTCTCGGCCAAAATACCCGCGTTCGCACAGGGTGCCATAAAGTGCGGGTGCAGCATGACCCTTGCTGAGTACGAAGCGATCCCGATTAGGATTCTTATCGTCCTTGGGATCAATCCCCTTCATCACATCAAAATACAAAGCCACCAAGGTTTCCGTACAGGACAGGGATCCGCCCGGATGGCCTGCGCCTGCTTTGGCGACCATGGTGATGATATCCCGTCGCACTTGACGGCACGTGGACTGTAGCATCTGAATATCCATCGATGTACCTCCTACTCATTATAGCCCATCTTCAAGCGCAAAAAACGCGCATGCACTTGCTTTTTTTATTTTACAAAGCTTTGCCCCTTCTGTCAATCTTCTTATGTGGCTATTGGCGCTGACCCCTTCTGACGAAGAACATTCCACCAGCGATGACAGCGACATTGATCCGAGTGTGTCCGCTACGGTGGAGTGCATGACCACGGATGAAGGCATCTGGAAGATGCGCTACTTCACCAGCAAGGCCACGGGCACGGCCAAGACGGCAGACGAATTCTTTAGCGCAACGCCCTGCACGGCGGCAGAACTGGCAGCACTGGCAGGCGGCACCATGTCTTAAGAAAAAAAGCCTGCCCCTTGTGATTCCTCGGCACAAGGGGCAGGCAAAATGACGTCAAGTGTTAGATATAACAAGCACGTAGATGACAAAAGCAAGAAATGCTGCAATACAAATGAGCTGGAAACCAAGGGAAACTGCTGTGCCGAGTTTATCCCAAAAAGGATCAACCTGCTTTTTCTTTCGGGTGTAGGTGTCGCTGCGGATCACACCGCCCACGGTATGGGTAATGGTAACGATGTCTTCATCTTTTCCATGTACAACGTGTTCGGCATAGACATCCGGCGTTTTAGGCTTGGAACGCAGGAAGGACGGCGTTTCATATGTATATTTCGGATATGGCGATTTATACGGGCGCTGCGGGCAGTCGCTTAGGTTGCCATCATGATTGTGAACTTGCATGTAATCGCCTCCTTCAGTTTGTTATATTCAGTATAGCACACTTGTCAAGTGGCTGACAATCATACGCATCATCCTTCAGTCCACATGGTTGGGAGCATTAGACGTGCATCATAAGATAAATCCTTCAAGAGTATAAGACATCCATCATATGAATTGTCCTCAAGGAAGATTTCGCAAGAGACCCAGACAGTACTTTGCGTCAGATATTGATTCCATCCAGTGCTATGTCCTTCTTCACTAAGGCTGTTCAAAATCTGGACTTCCGTTCCTTCCGGTATCAAACCAAGCTCATTGTCAGGAATGATTTCCCCGTTACTGTTAAAGCGATAAACCCGAGTCCCTCCGCTTTTGGCGATATGCGCTATGGTTGATATGCTCCCAGCACCGTTGTCTTCCACATAGGCCTGCTGAATGTAGAAATAGATTGTCTTATAGGTTTGCTCATCTACCCATGCGCTTCCTTCACAGAAGTACAGGGGCATTCTTTTGCTTCCGTCAGTTCCAAGGATAAACAACGGATCTTCCTGATATACTTCACTAACGCTGCTCCCAGATACGATTGCGCTGGGCTGTTTGAGCATTCCCCATCGAGGAATAAGCAGCGGTTCGCCGCCTGTTGAAAAATCAAGATAGTCATCACGTATGTATCCACTCACGCTCCCAACTCTCACTCTGTGCCATCCATCCGCTGAATTATGATAGTCGAAAATCAAGTATACCGCTGTACCGGGATAGAGTTTGCATACGGATGTCGATTTGATGTCTGGTTCTTCACGAACGTTGATTGGCAAATCATCTCTATCAGAGTGCACGATTGCTTTTGCAAGGTTATCGGCCCACGAAATCTTTTCCATGATACAGTCACCATACAGGATTTCATTATCCTGAAGGTGTGCCTCAACATGAACAAAGGTCTCGCCTATTGTTCCGAGGACATACAAGGAGGTATTTTCGGGAATTCGGTGCTCCTTGCCTTCCAGATCAATCAGTTCGATACAACCATCCGGGTCAGGAAATGCAATTTGGCCATAGGGTGCATTTTCTGCATTTGGGATGCCTTCATGCAGATAGGTTTTCATCATCCAACCGGTACGTCCACCGATTGTTACATGCACCCAGCCATCCTTTTCTTCGTCAGCAGTATAGTGCGCACCAGCATAATACTGGCCGATGATTTTCCCACGTGGCGTCTCGCGCAATTTTACTCTGGCATCAATCTCTTGTCCGGTAATATAAATGACTCCTGCTGCGGCAAAAGCAACCTGTGCTAGCGAAATCCCAGCCAACAGAAAAAGGACGAAGAAGAACACCATCTTCTTTCTCATACAAAGAGACCTCCTTTTTGATGAATTACGATCATGCCTGAAATTCATGATCCCTGACAACTATTTGAGGGTCAGCGGTTTCCCGCTTCCCATAAGTTAGCTGAACGTCGTATTACAGCCATTTTATCACTGCAAGAAGGTCTTGTTGGCGTTCTTTTCAGGATGATTGATGAGCCGAAAAACGTATGTATCGGATGTCTTGTCTACTTCCGTGATCTGATGTTGGCTGTGTTTCTGCCCGATGCATTTCATCTTGATGCCCAGTTCAATGCTGTTCTGGAACATAGCGCACCTCCCCAAGTACAAACGTTGCACGAATCGTTCGATTTATGATAACACAGTTCTGTAAAAAAGTCCAAAGCAAAAAGTCCCACCAATCATAGACTGGTGGGACGGTATGTACATCGCTGTGAAAATGCTAAGCATGGATACGGACACCTTTTTCCGCTTGACACCTGTAGGCTTTACGGAAATATTACGAGCAGCCAGTGGAAAACGAAAGCACAAAACAACCAGGGTGGACAACGTGGATCAGATTCCGGGCGGATGGTAAAATTACACGAGGCCACGTTTACGCAGGAAAGCCAAAACCAAAAGAACAGCGATCACAATAGCCTCAACGATCAAGATAATGCCGGTGATTTTTCGTTCACGTTCTAACTGCTTAGCGGTTTTTTGTTTTTTCTCCTTGGTGGTGGTGGTGGAACCGTAAGGTGTTTCGATGGTGATGGTTTCGTAGGTTTTTCCATTGATGGTTGTTTCAGCTGTGTGAACGCGAGTGGACGGCTTAGGGGACGGCTTGAGAAAAGGCAGCGGCGCAGGTTTTTCGCCAAGCTTCGGCGGCACGCCGGGGCGGCAATGTGAATTACCGGAATGGTTACGATCTTGCATGCTGAATCCCTCCTTGCAGCTATTCTAGCATGAAAACAGTTTAATGACAAGAGAGTGAATGAAACAGCTGCAATCAGCCGTTTGCTTGCGTGTCTTCGACCGGAAGTTTGGGAAACCGCAACGTCCTCAGCGGGTGAATCAAAAAACAAACGTGCCCAACGATCATATGCTGATCCAAAGGCCCAATGGCTCTGCTGTCATTGGAGTTATCCCTGTTATCACCCATCACAAAATATTGGTGTTCACCGAGCACTACAGGCGGATAAGTCCTCAAGCGCTGATTATGCGCCGGATTCAAATAAGGTTCCGGTAAAGGCTCACCGTTAATGTGCACGATGCCTTCTACGATTTCAATCGTTTCTCCCGGCAGGCCAATGACTCGCTTCACAAATTGCTGCTTCAAGAAAGGTACATGCTTCATATTCCGATGAGGATAATGGCAGATCACGATTTCCTGCCGTTTGGGCAAACGCAGACGGTAGGTAAGAATTGAAACAAACATCACATTGCCGTTGTGCAGTGTGGAGCGCATGCTGCTGCCTCGTACGACTGAAAATTCCAACACGAAGACGCGCAGAAACAGCGCAAGAGCAATGGCAAGAAAGAAGAGTACCAAATCCGTAAACACACTCTTCCTCCGGCTGACATTAAATCTGCTGTGCAGGTTCGGGACCCTGCACTAGTACCTTCCGGCGGCGCTTCAGGAAAGTTTCCCGATCCATCATCACAATTCGTCCGCAGCCGTTGCAGCGAATCTTAATATCCGCTCCAGTGCGGATTACCGTCCACTCACTACTGCCGCACGGATGCTGCTTTCTGGTCTGCACAATATCGCCCAAGCGAATCTCTTCCATATGAGGTATCCTCCATTGTCTTGATGTTCCGGTCAATATTATAGCGATTCCACGGTGGAAACGCAACCGTGCTGTTTTGATCATAGGCAATATAAAAATAGAGAACGGAAGGCGAGTCTTTGGGCATGATGGTGGGTAAATCTCTTGGCTCGGATTACGGTTTCACAAAAGTTTTTTGAAATCATCATCTGCCACTACTGCGTGTAGGCTGGTAATTAGTCTACTTTCCTCTCCCTTTTGAAAATGACTTTTACCGCCCGCTTTTACCAAGAATCCGAACAATATCATCTGATCATCATTT
>CAVGBO010000076.1:0-12086 GCA_963627465.1 Phocaeicola dorei | reverse complement strand
TGTTTGTCCAAGGCGGCATGATTCCGACTTACCTGATGATCAAGGAATTGGGACTCCTTGATAACATTTGGCTGCTGGTGCTGCTGCCTATGTTCAGCACGTATTATATGCTGATCCTGCGCAGCTTCTTTGAAACGATCCCCGAGAGTTTGATTGAAGCAGCAAAAATTGATGGTGCAACGGAAGCACAAATTTTCATTCGGATTGTCATGCCTTTGAGCGTCAGTGCTCTCATGTCAGTCGGCGCGTGGGTATTCTTCACGCATTGGAATTCTTGGTTTGACAGTCAGCTCTACTTCACAACCATGAGCAAGCAAGTGGTTTTGGTGCAGATTCGCCGTCTCGTTATCGAACAGAGCAATCTGCTGCTGACCGGCATGACGACAGGCAAGGCAGATCTGCCAACGGAGGAAAGCATTCAGGCAGCAGGCATTATGATCACGATTCTGCCCGTTCTGATCATTTATCCCTTTGTGAAAAAGTACTTTGTTAAGGGCATGACGCTGGGTGCGGTAAAGGAGTAAGGCAGAGTATCGGAGGCTGAACGGTGCAGAAAGGAGGATAAAGACACCTTTCGGTCGTCAGATACTTGCAATATGGAACGAACAAATTTGAGGAGGGAAATAAGGATGAAAAAGATCGTTTCGTTGGTTCTTTGCATGATGATGGTGCTGGGTTGCTTCTCTTTTGCACAGGCGGATAATGAGAAGATGACCATCACCTGGTACAACATTAACCCTGCTTATGAGGATGACAGCTGGGGTGAGCAGACGTTTGAAGAAATGTTTGATGTGGATGTCAAGCTGGTGCGTGCTGAGAGCGCAGACGAGTTGGCAACACTTCTTGCTGGCGGTCAAATTCCAGATGTGATTTTTGCCGGATCGATTACCGACGTGGCAACATATCAGAGCCTGGGCATTCTGGCAACTGTGACTGATGATGAGATCAAGGAATACATGCCCCGCTACTATGCAATGTGTGTGGAAAAGGATCCGTCCATCTTCACCTATTCTATGATCGATGGCCAGAACTACGGCATCACGAAGCTCAAGGGCGTTGCCGGTATCGGACAGGCAGCTGTTATTCGTGCGGACTGGCTGACGGCGGTTGGCATCGACAAGGTACCCAGCACGTTGGAAGAGCTGGAAGCTGCACTGTATGCCTTCACCTACAACGATCCTGACGGTAATGGCTTGAATGATACCTACGGCATGAGCTCCGGTTCCGATAAAGAGAACGGCAAGCGCTTCTTCTCTTCTATCTTTGGTGCTTACGGCATCAACCCCTTCTGCTGGACGATCGAAAACGATGCAGCAAAGTTTGGTTTCACAACCGATGCCTGCAAGGAAGCCCTGCAGTTGCTCCACAAGTGGTACGACATGGGCATCATCGATCCGGAATTCGTCACTGACCAGTGCAGAACCTCCGGTACCGATATTGCCTATAAGTTTGCAAACGGCAAGATCGGCTACATCGACGGCTTCAACTATGACGACTACGAGTGGGACAACGATGGTCATGTGAATGCCAAGTGGGTGGCCGCAAATCCTTCCTGGCAGGAATTCTTTGCTGCGGACACCGATGAGAGCGTGCTCTACTCCAATACGAACGTCTTCGACTTCAGCAGCGACATGATCAATCCCTACTACATCGTGCTTGAAAAGATGGAAGGCCCCGCAGGAGAGGACTCCGGCTTCTATGCAAGCAGTGCTGTCGGTGGCTACATCTGCTTTGGCGTTCAGCTCGACGACGATGCTGATAAGAAGCACAAGGTCATGGAAATTCTCGAATCTTTGGCAATGGACGAGGATGCGTGCATCAATCACTATGGTCCTGAAGGCTATGTTTGGCAGTGGAACGAAGATCATACCGAACGCGAATGGATTGAAAACTACTCCAGCAAGGACGATTACAATGCACAGGGTCAAATCATTGGCAACGGTCAGAATCTTTGGGCAATGTATGCCTGCAATCCTGATTTCCAGACGTTGATTGGCGGCAGCCGTATGCATCAGCGCTACGACCTTGATCTGCCGAACTTCGCGAAGGCGAACACCGTGATGGATGCGGTTCCGGTTGCACTGGCCTCTTCCGCAGAATATCCCGATTTGACCTATTCCTATATCGTGGAATACATGGTTAAAGCAATCCGCGGTGACGTCGATATCGATGCAACGTGGGACAGCACAATTCAAACGTGGTATAACAACGGTGGCACGATCCTTACAGAGGAAGCGAACGCCTGGTATCAGGGAACGAAATAATTACACATACGGGGCGGGAGGACGTTATGTTCTCCCGCCTCTTTGGAAAGGGGCATGTGTTTTGGCAACTTGCCGAAAAAGTATCGACCAGATTTTACGCTGCGAAAATCGAACCTTCCGAACAATGCCGGGTAAGCTGCTTCTCGGTGCTACAGGTAAGCGTGTATGGGCAGATTATCTTGATCCCGTCGCTGGTTTTCAAGGAAGAATCGACTTCATTCACAAGGTCAATATTCCGCTGATTTTCTCCGTCCAACCAGTTTTTTCTTCAACCGGGCGCAGGACAGTTTCCTCTGTATGGTATCCGAGCCATTTGCATCTGTCTGTCGCAGAGAATACGATGCTCCTTGAAGAAGACAAATTCATCACCGATGAGGATGTCCTAGTTTCTATTCAGCACTGGACAAATATAGGCGAAAAAGCATGCACATTGACTTTACTGTTGCCTGACAATTTCAAACAGCTTGATGGCAATCTGGCCACGGACCAGCTTTATGCACCGAATCATGATCTGCATCTATCGCTCAGTGTAAAGTCTTCGATCGATTTTGAACAGGATGGAAGCTTATGTATGCTGCCTGGAGAAAAGAAAACAATCATCATCTGTGCAGCCTTGCAGCTATCGACTGAAACGGTTGACCTTTTCTATCGCATTGACCAGATGTTGCAGGGTGGTGAATCGTACCTTGATGTCTACACCGCACAGTATAACGAGTGGTATGACGACGTTCCTTTGTTTACCTCGGATGATGAATTACTGAACAAAACTTGGTGGTATCGTTGGTTTTTGCTGCGTCACAATTATGCGGAACCAAATACCGGTTTCATGAAGCACGGCGTATTCTATGAAGGGCGTTCGCATAAAGTCGACAAGTCGCCCATGAACAGCAAGGGGCACGAGTTTAGCCAGATGATCCCTCTGTCAACGCCAATGCATCTGTGTGATTGCCGCTGGAAGCACGGCACGCATGAATGCACAGAAACGTTGCGCAGCCTGCCGGATAGCATGGATCCTCAAGGCTTTTTCGCAACCATGATGGTGGACAAGCGCGGCGCACATTACGGTAACTATGCCCAATGGGCGTTCTATCAATATATTCTTGTCCATCCAGATGAAGCACTGGTGCGTGAGCTGCTGCCAGATTTCAAAATGAATTTCCGCAGGGTACAGGAGGCACAGCATGCTGGTATGGATATTTTGCCTGTTTGCTTTGATCATCGGCGCACAGGCAAGGAATACCAGCCATCCTTCTGGTATTTCAACAACTTCCCAGACAATGTGCGGGATAAGGATTCCTTTACGCCACTGAAGCGGGTTGATCTTGCCGCCTATCAGTACCGCAACGCACTCGGGTTGGCAAATCTTTGCCGCATGATTGGTGATACGGATGCGGCAGAATTTGAGCAAGCAGCAGAAACACTTCGGCAGCTGATCCTTGAAAAAATGTGGGACGATGATGACGGCTTCTTCTACGACTTGCATTATCAAACAGAGGAAAAAGCGCGTGTAAGAAATGTAACAGGTGCTGATCCGCTATGGGCGTGTATAACGGATGACGAGAAATATTTGCATGCATTGGATACAATCTTGTCAGATGAGTTTGCAACGGGCGACTGCTTTGCCTCAACGAGCAAAAACGGACCGATTTTTATGCCGCAGGGTGGCTGGAAGAACAACTTCTTTAAGGGGAGAAACGGCTGCATGTGGAATGGTCCCTCTTGGCCGTTCACCACAGCCATTGTGCTGGATATGATTGCCGAACAGAGCAAGCAGCACGAGCACCGTTACGATGATGCATTTGCAAGGTTCTTGCGTCAATACAGCCTTGAGCACTTCAAGGAACGGAATTTAGCTATGCCGTATCTGGTAGAGCATTATGACAGCGTAACCGGTGAAGCACTGAGCGATGAAGTAGACTATCTACATAGCTACTACATTGATTTGATCATCCGCCATGTATGCGGCATTGAGCCAAATGAGCGTGGCTTCAAGTTTGATCCGATCGATATTGGCCTCGACCATTTTGTATTAAATGGTGTACATATCGCAGGACATACAATCAGCGTAGCATTTGTGCGCAACGAAGGCTACACCATTTCAGTTGACGGAAAAGGATGTGTCCGAAACCACAAACAAGGAGTCTGCGAAATTGTACTCTAAGGACGACCTCATGATGCTGTCAACCATCTTTACGGTGTCACCAGAGAGCTACCCAGCAGTGTGATGCGAAACATTCCTGCAAGAAGATGGATTGTGGATATGGGTTAGCAGCGAATTTGTATGAGAAGAGCCCCTTGGTGCGTTTTCTTACACCAAGGGGCTCTAGCCATGCCGAAATTATTGTAGTTTACCGGCCTGCTGCATTTGTACCTGCAATACGGCCCATGGTCAATGCATTCAGGAAAGAAGAACCAGACATGTACACCAAATCATATAGTGCACCATTGGAGGCTTCACCTGCGGCATACAAGCCGCTGATTACCGTGCCATCATTGCGGAGAACCTCTGCGTCGGTATCCGTTACAACACCGCCGATTGTGCCGGTGTACTGAGGCGCAATCTGGATGGCATAGAACGGACCCACGGTAGCGAAGTTCATGAAGTCAACCCGAGCACCGAATGCAGCGTCCACACCGGTTTCTTTTGCTTCATTGTACACAGCAATGCAATCCAGGAATGCTTCCTTGTCAAAGCCAAGCTTATCAGCCAGCTCTTCCAACGTGTCTGCCACCGTGACAGCAGGATCATTCACGTTATTTGCCAAGATGGTTGCATAATCCTCCCGGTCAGAACCGTAGATGCAGTAGTAGGGAGCAGCGTTACGATAGATCAGGCTCGGATAGTTCAGAGAATGGCAGTACTCGTTGACAAAGCGGACACCCGTCTTGTCCACGATAGGTGCCTGGCTCCAGGGACCACCCAAGGAGGTCAGTTCAGCATTGGTACCATCGCCCACAACGTAGGACATGCCCAAGCGAGCGCCCTTTTCGTAAACAGCAGCGCCAATGTCTTCAGCCATCAGGATGCCTTCACCGGTTTGTCCGGCAGAGCCATAGAAGTAAGCAACCTGTGTAACGTCAACAGGCGTGAACCGCTCCATCATTTCCTGATTGTTGCCAAAGCCACCGGTAGCAAGAACAACACCTTTGGCATAGATGTTGAAGCTCTGTCCATCTTTTTCAACAACAGCACCGATGCAGTTACCACTTTCATCCGTCAGCAGGGAAGTAGCCTTGGTCTCCAGCCAATATTCCACACCAAGTTCCTGATTCTTTGCATACAGAAGATCAGTGGGCTTGCCATTGGAAGCGTAATGGAAACGATCAACGCCTTCGATCAAGTCGAAGCTGGTGGGCTGACCGAACTCGAAGCCATTCTCTTCAAGCCAATCGATCAGACTTGCGGCCTTGCTGACAACAAAGCGGATGCGTTCTTCGTCCATGCCGCTGTCTTCACGATAATACTCGTTGTGGTTATACTCAACCCACAGGTTCACATAAGCATCAACCGAGTCCTCAATGCCATACTTCTTCTGCTCAGAAGATTCAGGAGCGGCAATGCCGCCGCCTGCCATGGCAGACGTGCCGCCAATGGTGGACTGCTTATCAATGGCAATGACTTTTGCACCGGCTTCTGCAGCAGCCATAGCAGCAGCACCGCCGGCAGCACCGGTACCAATCACCAGCACATCACAAGTAAGATCCGTGTAGGTTTCCGTAGCAGCAGTTTCCACCTTGGCAAGATCTGCATTCGTGAGACCAAGCTCTGCCAAAGCAGCAGCAGCAGCGGTCTTCACAGCATCCGAAGTCAATGTTGCGGAAGAAATGCCATCTACTTCAACCGTATTGGCTTCCACCATGCGTTCAGCAAGCAGTGCAGCAGCAGCTCCGCCAATCGCTTCTGTCTGTGTAGATGCGTCAATGTCTACCTTTACCAGTTTGTCACCATCCACCGTCAGCGTAACGGTTACTTCACCGCCGGAAAATCCTTCCGCTTTTCCCGTTGCCGTCTGTTCTTCAGCAACGCCAACGCATGCCATGGTCAACAGCACGCACACACTCAAAAAGAGTGCCACCAGTTTCTTCATGCCCATATCCTCCTTATCTCGTGAACCGCGCACCTTCGAGAATGAAAGCACATCGGATTCGCTTGTTAAAAATATAGCATATCTGAGCTAAAAGTTCAAATCAATTATTCTGTTGACAGCTATAAGAAAAGCTTGTATGCTACACTTATGCTTTAGAGGGAGTCATGGTGAATGAACACGGATCGTTTGGCGTATTTTCTTGCAGTAGCTCGCGAGGGGAGTTTTTCTGCTGCCGCTAGGCACATGTACGTTTCGCAAACTGCCATTAGTCAGCAAATTGCGGCCTTGGAAAAAGAGTTAAACTGCGGATTGTTTTATCGAAAAGCAACAGGCGTCGTATTAACCGAAGAGGGGGCGCAATTTCTCCCTTATGCAGAGCAGATGATGCATCTTGAACTGGAGATGAAAGACACATTTGCAGATACACACAAACCAGACATTGTGCGAATCGCTTATAATGGACCACTAGAAAAAGAACTGATGATCGACATTTATCTGGCGCTTCATCAACAAAGACCTTCGTTTGTTATCCAGCCGGTATATATGTCCCTCGCTGCCATGCCGGATGCGCTGTATCGCGGTCAATGTGATGCCATCATTACCCTGCAAGGTGAGATCATGCACAGCAATGTGTACCAAGCAGTTATCGAAGATCTACCCATGGTAGCGGCCGTGTCAGAGGGCTCCGAATTAGC
This sequence comes from Phocaeicola dorei, assembly GCA_963627465.1. Lineage (GTDB taxonomy): Bacteria > Bacillota > Clostridia > Christensenellales > Aristaeellaceae > CAKUFA01. The sequence goes on along the minus strand of CAVGBO010000076.1, from coordinate 5,039 downwards.
AGGCTATCAATCCCTTGATATAGGTCAGTTGCATAGGTATCCGCTAATTCTCCTTGCACCGGATCAATCGAAAAATGTAAATGCACCCATTCATGCTTGGGCAAAAAGGCTGGGGTTTGATGACCACGCTATGATCTATGCTGATTCCGCCGATATGCAAGTCCTTATGGTTGCACTAAACCTTGGAATATCGTTCCTACCGCAAAAGAATGCTTCCTACCTAAAAGGCGTAAAGCTCATACCGGTAACCACTGATCTTGGCCGTCATCGAGCTGTGCTTGCGGCTCGTCGATTAACGCCTACGATACGGGCAATTCGAGATAGTATCCTTTCCAGAGCGGAGCCATGACAAAATATGTTTTATGCATGTGACTGTATGGTTTTGTTATAAATTGCAATCATTCAAATCGAACAGTGGAAACGGATCAGCAAGTATAGAATGATTCGTCTTTCATCAAATAACTTCTCTGGCATCTGACAGTTCAAAATCTTCATTTTGGAATGAATCTTTACAGTAGCTGAGCACACCCCCTAAGTTACCCATCGAAAAATTCGCCCCTTTTTCCGCCCACTATGGCAAGGAGAAAGGGGCTTTCCTCATCCGGGTTCATATCCCCATTGCTTGTTGGGACAAATTTTAATTTTGTTACATTTTTTCTCTCATTCGTGTTTCGGTGTGCATTGACACAGGGAGAAAAAAACTGTATCCTCCTTTAGGCAGGCACGCCCGAGGCGTTGTGATCAAGCATTTTCCGAATGGCTTTTCAACCGTATGTCGTCCTTCGTAGGAAAAAAGGATGGACGCATTTTTCGCAGGGCTTTCTGCGGAAGATGCGGCGGTGAAGTACTGAGATCATCACGCAGGCGGCGCATGCATCCTCGAACCCGTATACACCAAGGTGCATTTTGTGGAGGGAACATCATGGAACTGAAGGGGCTCACTAGTCAACAGGTAGAGGAAAGCAGAAAGAAGCACGGCAGCAATACCCTGACGGAAATTCCGCCGGAACCGCTGTGGAAGAAATTCCTGAACGGCTTCAAGGATCCCATGATCATGATTCTGCTGGTGGCACTGGTCATTCAGGTTGTGCTGACCATCATGGGAAAAGCACACTGGTACGAGCCGGTGGGCATTCTGGTGGCCATTATGATCGCCAACGGGGTTTCCTCCATTAGCGAAAGCCAACAGGAGGGTAAAGCCTCTGCCTTGAAGGCAGAAAAGGAATCCAAGGAAATTGCCAAGGTCATCCGGGACGGGAAGCTGCAGGAGATTCACGTCAGTGAGATCGTGGTAGGCGATATCCTCTATCTCCAGTCCGGCGACAAGATCGCCGCCGATGGCGAGATCGTGGAAGGAACCGTCAAGGTGGATCAGGCTTCCCTGAACGGTGAAACCGAGGAAGCCACGAAGGCTGCCAACAAGACTGGCGCAGCTTACGACATCAAGGATCTGCTGAATCCATGCTATGCCTACCGGGGCACGGTGGTGTGCGGCGGCGAAGCCTACATGGAAGTCAAGCAGGTCGGCGACAAGACCCTCTTTGGCGAGCTGGCACTGGAAGTGCAGGAGGACACCCGGGAAACGCCTCTGCAGGTGAAGCTGAGCAAGCTGGCCAAGCAGATTTCCACCTTCGGCTACATCGGTGCCATTGCCATTGTGGTAGGCATCTTTGCCAAGACGCTGATTTCCGGGGATCTGCCGGATGACTTCCTGGAATGGGTGAACCTGACCATTGAAGCTGTTACCGTTGCGGTAACGATTATCGTATGCGCTGTGCCGGAAGGTCTGCCTATGCTGACCAGCATTCTGATGAGCTATCAGAGCATGCGCATGGCCAAGGATAACGTGCTGGTGCACAAGCTCAACGGCCTGGAAACCGCCGGTTCCCTGTCCCTGCTGTTCTCCGATAAAACCGGCACCATTACCGAGGGCAAGCTGAGCGTGGTGGAAGTCGCCACAGGCAATGTGCGGAAGTTTACCGCCTTGTCCGATATGCCCACGGAACTGAAAAATGACGTGCTGGTGGGCATTGGTCTGAATAACTCTTCCTCTTATTCCGACGGCAACATCATCGGCGGTAACTTTACCGACCGGGCACTGATGTCCTTCCTGGTGGCCAACAATGCAGTGAACGCGATGGATCGGCAGGATGTGGCGGATTTCAACGCCTTTGACTCCGCCAAGAAGTACTCCACCGTGACCATTACCGGCAACGGCAAGCCGGTCACCTACATCAAGGGCGCCCCGGAAAAGATCATTGAGCGCTGCACCTCCTATGTGGATGAGAAGGGCGTGGAAAAGCCCCTGACGGAGCGGAACTTCCTCACCTCTTACATGGATGGGCAGGCAAGCCGTTCCATGCGTCTGCTGGCTGTGGCTAAGTGTGACGGCACCAGTGCCGATAGGGAAGGGCTGACCTTGGTATGCGTGCTGTCCATCCGTGACAATGTGCGGAAGGAAGCCGTGGACGCTATCCGTGAAGTGCAGGATGCAGGCATTCAGGTGGTTATGGTCACCGGCGACCGGAAGGAAACGGCCGTGGCTATCGCAACCGAGGCTGGTCTGCTGAAGAATCATTCCGATGTGGCACTGACAAGTGCCGAGCTGGGTGAATTGACGGACGATGAACTGAAGCAGGTGTTGCCTAACCTGCGGGTTGTCTCCCGAGCCCTGCCTACGGATAAGAGCCGCCTGGTGCGCTGCGCTCAGGAACTGGGTATGGTGGTCGGCATGACCGGCGACGGTGTGAACGACTCTCCTGCCTTGAAGAAGGCAGACGTAGGCTTCGCCATGGGTTCCGGCACGGAAGTGGCCAAGGAAGCCGGCGACATCACCATCTTGGACGACAACTTCCTCTCTATCGAGAAGGCCATCCTGTATGGCCGTACCATGTTCAAGTCCATTCGGAAGTTCCTGATCTTCCAGTTGACGGTGAACGTGGCCGCTGTGCTCATTTGCTTCCTCGCTCCCTTGCTGGGTGAAAACGAGATCCTGACCGTGATTCAGTTGCTGCTGGTAAACCTGGCCATGGATACCCTGGCGGCCATCGCCTTCGCCAGCGAGCCTGCCTTGAAGGAATACATGCAGGAAAAGCCCATTCCCCGGGATGCTTCCATTGTCACCAAGCCTATGTTTGTTCAGGTGCTGGTGGGTGCCCTGTACATCTCCGCAGCCTGCCTGTGCATCCGGTTTGTGCCCTTCTTCCAGAACCTGCTGGGCGCTGCGAAGGATGGTGTGCTGGATACTGTGCTGCTGGATTCTGCCGTGTTCGCCACCTTCATGATGGCCATTGCCTTCAATGGCTTCAATGCCCGCACGTCTCACATGAACGTGTTTGAAAACCTGAACCGGAATAAGCATTTCCTGCGGGTCATGGGTGCCATCTTCCTGCTCCAGTTCATCTTTGTTACCTTCGGCGGTGAAGTGCTGAAGGTGGAAGCCATGAGTGCTGTGAATTGGCTCCTGTGCGCTTTCATCGCTTTCCTAGTCATCCCTGTGGACATGATCCGCAAGACCGTAACCAAGTAATATTCATCAGCATAAGATTGATGAAAAAAGCGGCATCCCGGCAGTGTGAAGCTGTCGGGATGCCCAAAGCATTAGCAAAGTCTCGCCATGTGTAAGAGTGGCGAGACTTTTTCTGTATTGCCACTGTTTTTTTTACTTTGCTTCAACCTTTAGCCTCTACAATACAGACGTAACGATACGAAAGGAGCGTTATGAAATGACATTGACAGAACGTTTGGAACATCACCGCCGCATGGCAGAAAGCTATCATGCAGCCTATCAGGATCACACCGTCGAGGAAGGCGCAACTTATACGGAATGGAAATTCGCCCCCCACGCCAAGTACTGGTCGCCCTACTTTGGGGATAACCTGATTGACCTGAGCGAATATCCCATGTCGGTCCGTAAAAGCGCCACGATGGAAGCGAATACCTACTGCATCACTTTCCCGGATTGGGGCCCGCTGGAATTTAAGTGCTGGTCTTCCGACATCGGTTTTGTTATGCAGACCCATTTCGGCGGCTACGACAAAAACGGAAAGCTGTGGGATTTCTACGCCTATGGCTTTGTGGAAACCAACGAGGCAGGCGAAATCACCCGCTGGGAAACCCATGTAAGCCCGGAATACAACGATTTCCTGGACGCCGCCATCGGCGTACATGGGCCGTTCAAGGATGGACCAGAAGCCTATATGACGGCTGTGGCGAAAAAATTGCAGCAGGCGGGAATCGACCCCCGTGGGCTTTGAGGAACAGGAGGTTATCGGATGTCGGAAATGAAAGATTTCTTAAAATCCTCTTTTGAGGATATGAAAGAAGGGGCCAGGATCGCCCATGAAATCAACAAGGAAAATATTCAGTTTGCAAGAGAACTGAATCGGGCTGGTCTGGAAGAAGCCCGCCAATTTGGTAAACAGATCCGCGAGGAAGCAGAATTATTTTTTAAGGAGGAACCGACTATGGCAGTCACTGAAATCAAAAACCCTACCCCTATCGAAAAGGAGATTGAGAAGAAGATCAAGGACCGGCTTTTCAACGGCTTCAACAACTGGAACGGAGGCTATGACGGTTGGCTGGAGTGGTGCAATACCCTCTATGAGCCCGACGCCTACTACAATGTCTACGGCAAGCGCCTGACCCTGGAACAGTACAAGGGCATGATGGGCCAGCTGTTCCAGCACTACACCATGGAACTGGGCCAGTTTGACAATATGATCATCCGGGACAACTGGTGCGCTATCCGTTACACGGTGAAGATCAAAAATCTGGATACCGGCGAAGAGATCCTGCAGAACACGATGGAGTTCGTGAAATTCAAGGAGAATCCCGAACCCACCGGAGTCCGCGTCGTGGAAGGCTGGGCGCTGTCCGACAGTCCTCTGTCTGCTAAATAAAAAATCTACAGTGGGCAGGAGCCGTTTCCGTAAGGCTCCTGCCCTTTTTACTTTGGTTTCACCTTCTTGTTGCAAAATAAAATCGCAAATTGCAATAACAAGTTGCAATAGTCCAAACCAGTAGCAGGAACGTAGGTG
>CAVGBO010000075.1:0-12127 GCA_963627465.1 Phocaeicola dorei | reverse complement strand
ATGGGATCACCCTCCGATCATGATATTCATCGGCTGATATAAAGAAAGGGAACGGCGGATGCTCACCACCGTTCCCGGTTTTTCCAGGTCAATCCGCCCGCAGACTGCTCCCTGATTAGATCAGGTAAGCCTTCATGAAGTCAGGCAGGGTATCGGGATCGGCACTGACGGAGAGGATGAAGTCCACGTCGTGCTTCTGGCACAGCTCTTCCATGCCGGTGAACAGCCAGCCAGCCTCAGCCAGCTCGGTCTGGCACAGCTTCACGAAAGCATCCACAAAAATGGTGCCAACGTCGAAGTTCTGGCTCAGCATGCCGCACAGGAAGCCCAGGAACATTTCGGGGGTCTTCACGTGGTAGTCCGCTGCGTTGATGAAGCGAACCTTGTGGTCAATGTCGAACATATAGCGGTTATCGTCATCGATGAAAACGACATCATGAGCGGATTCCTTGGCAGCCTGGTTGGTCATATCAATGAGCCGCTTGGTCTTTCCGGAACCCTTTTTTCCTGCAATGATCTTAATCATGGGAAAACGCCTCCTTCGGAGAATCTTTTCTCTGGTATCATTATATCCCATTTTGGCGGATTATGCAATCCTCATGATGATTTTCCCGATGCATCATCAGAATCTTCCGCCCCCTTTGGCGACAGGGACAAATCGCTTGAGGATTCATTCGCCAACAGGGTCAAAAAATCCTCCTTGCTGATCTCGGGGATTTTTCGGGGCTGCCCTCCGGGAAGCCGGGGATCCCTTCGGCAAATGCCTGCGTAGGTGCAGTAGGTGCAGGGTGTTTCCTCCCCCACCTGTGCCGGGCTCACGTCCATGCGGCCTTCCCGAATCTCCTGGGCAAACTGCTCTGCCGTCCGCCGGGTGTGCCGCATAAGGGCGGCCATCTGCTCCGCATCCAGGGCATTGGCACCGGCGGCTAAGTCGCCGTCCTGCTTGAACACCTTCTCAAAGGAGAAGCCGGGCACATCATAGTCCATGGCTTCCACCACTTCCGCATCCGCCAGCACAATGCCCTTCAGGCGCAGCTCCTTGGCAATGTCCTTTTCCGCCGCTTCCTTGGTGTCCGCCTCCGTATCCACCACAGGATCTTTTACCGCAAAGTAGAAGGCACCGGCAGGAGATGTGCCGGGGATGCCTTCCGTGGCAGCCTGCAGGTAGGTGAGTAATTGCAGCTGCAAGCCATGCCACACCCGGGTAGGGTTCAGGGTGCGGCGGCTGCTCTTGTAATCCACCACACGGAGATATGACCTGTGCTGACCGTCAAAACGATCCACCCGGTCAATGGTGCCCCGCAGGGTCAGCTTCCGGCCGTCCTTCAGGGTTAGCACCACCGGGGGCAAACCTTCCCCCTGACCAAAGGGCACTTCCGTGCCGATGGTCACAAAGCGGCTGTTCCGGCTGTGGGCGGTAAACATCTTCGCCGCCCGGCGGATGGTGTGCAGGTAGCTCTTGCCCTGCTGCCGGCCAATGCCGTCATCCGTCAGGGGGCCATTTTCCCACAGAGCCGTCAAGGGAGACAGCACCTGATCCATCATCCGATCCACCGTGTCGTCATCCACATCCGGCCAGCCGGGCATGGCGGCAGCCAAGGCGGCGTACTGGCACAGGGCGGCATGGAAGAAGGAACCCTTCTCATCTGCCTGATAGACGAACTCCCGCCGCTCCACCGGCTTTAAGCCGTAGTCCACAAAGTGCTGATAGGGGCAGGCGGCATACTCCTCCAGCCGGGAGACGGACACGGCGTCCTGCCCGAAGAGGGCGGCGGCATCTGCCGTGTCCAACCGCTTGGGCTCAATTTTCGCATCCAGGGCGGCAATCATCTGCCGGGTCACCGGTCTGTATGCCGGCATTTTCCACAGGGCACGAAGGGCATCCTGCCAAGGCTCGTCCAGGGTGTCGGTTTTTCCATCTGCCAGGGCACGGAAGCGGAGGGACAGGCCTTCCAGGGCAGACAGGGGAGCAAGGGGCATGGCATCCCCCGTATCCGTCACGCCGCCGGTTACCTGCACGCTGGGCATGAGCCGCCGTACATCCCCTATCAGGGAGGAGGGGCGAAGGGCGGCACCGTCCTGTGATCCCTCGGCAAAGGTCAGGGTCAGGTATTTCCCCGGCATGGCCATGGTGCGGTAAAAGTCGCTGAGGCGCAGCGCCCCCTGCTGGGCACGGGTCAGGCCAACGGGGTGCTTCAGGGTTTCCCCCAGCTCCGTCTTTTCCTGCTCAGACAAAAGGCTGTCCGGGGTGGAGGACAGGACACCGTCCTGCAAGCCCATCATCAGCAGGGCATCCAGCGAGCCGGTCATCAGGTGTCCGGCTTCACCGATCATCACCGTGTCCCGGGTTGGGGGCAGGGAGGATAGGGAAGCGTCTGCCAAGGCGGAGGACAGGAACCGGGTCAGATCCTTCATGCGGGCACGGTCGCTGCCCAGGAGATTGTACAGCTGATCCAGCACATCCAGCAGCAGCTGCCACACCTGCCGGTTCTGCGCCGCTTCAGCGGCCATGCCTCGGCGGAGCAGGTCTTCTTCCCGCTGCATCAGGTGCTGATACGCCCCCACATCCTCCAGCAGGGTGTAGATGGCCGTCAGGGATTCACCGGCGTTTTTCGCCTTGCTGAGGGCGGCACGCAGCTTTTCCATGGGGGTAATGAGCCGCAGGCGCAGTGCTTCATTTGCCTCTGCCTTTGCGCCCCGGGTGAAGGGCTTGCGCCACTTATCCCGGCGGATGCCATTTTCAATGGCATAGTTTTCCAGCAGCATGGCTTCCTCTGCCGTCAGGGGCGAAAAGCCGCTGCGGGCGCACTCCAGCACATCCTCCTGCCGGTAGTTTTCCGTCACCGCCGCCAGGGCACTGATGAGGAAGCGGCACAGGCCGTGGCGGAGCACCGTATCCTTCCGTGCCATGTAGTGGGGAATGTTGGCCTTGGTCAGGGTTACATCCAGGGCGGCAGAACCGGCACCGCTGAGGGCAATGGCCATGCGGCTCCATGGAATGCCGCTGTCGTGCCAGCGGCGCAGGGTCTGGGCAGCATAGGCAGCCTCGGCAAAGGGGGTAGCACTGGCGTGGATGGTAATGGGCGATGTATCCCCCGTAAACGCCGGGGATTCGTAGGCAAAGAGGTACTTCTCCAGCCAGCAAAGGGCAGGGGCACGGGGGCTTGCCTTTTCCGGCAGGGGCTGGAGCTGACAGGCAGTGCCTTGTTCCTCCAGCTGCTGCATGAGCCTGCCCACGCTCTGCCGCTGGGTCAGGAACAGATGCCCATCCGGGGCGGAGGCTGCGTCCATGGTCATGGTGACGGTCATGGAGCGGGTGAGTGGTGCTGCCACGCACAGCAGCTTGCACAGGGGAGCAGGCAGGTCGTCAAAGCCGTAGACCCACAGATGCACGCCCGTGACCACGCCGCTTGCTGACAGGCGGCGGCAGCTTTCTTCCTCCTGGGCGTGCTCGTCCGCAAAGCGGCCGGACACAATCCCTTCATAGGTGCGCCAGATCAGCGCCAGATCCCGCAGTTTGGCGGCCGTGGCAGCGGAAGGGGAAGCGGCAGCCATGTCTTCCAGCTTGTCAGCGTCTGCGTCCGCATGGCACAGATCATCCAGCATCCGGGCTACCTTGGCAGGCAGGCCGGGGGTCGATGCTACCTTGCCGTAGTAGTGGAGCTCCTTTTCCGCCTTGATCAGGGCGTGACTGAGGGCCATGTTCCGCCCCCGGTCGTCCAGCTTGGGCAGAGGGTCGGAACCGCCGCCTTCACGAATGCGCCGCCGCAGCCGAGAGGGAGACAGCACGTCCAGGTCCAGGAAGCCGGGAAGATCCAGCTGCTCCACCAATTCCCGCTCTGCCTGCAGGGTATACTGCTCCGGCACCAGCAGCACCACCGGCTCATGGGCAGCATACTGTTTGCCGATGCTTTGGATGACCTCCGGCAGAACCTGTCCGGCACGACCGGTGCGGATGATAACCTGACCCATGGGCTCATCTCCTTCTTTGACCAGAGGGCTTCAACGGGGCGAAGCCCCTCGCCCCCTTGACCCCTTCGGATGTCCTCTTACAAGTAGCTTATTTTTATCGTGAGTTTTCGCAGGGGGCTTTGCGGTCGCCCCCTGCACCCCTTCGCCGCCCCTTCGGTTGCAGCTTGAGTTCAGAAGAAAGAAATATTTTTTCTAACCAATACCCACAACCTTTCAAAAGGATGCATTCGAAGGAGTCCAGAGGGCGACCGGAAAGCCCTCTGGAATAAACAATATCATCACTTTGCAGAAAATGAACATCCTTGCAACATGCAGGATGTCAATCCTGCAAAGCCTTTTCCAGCCTTGCCATGCCTTCAAAGAGAATATGCCTTGGCGTGCCGAAGTTCACCCGCAGGTGATACTCTCCTGTTTCCGCACCGAAGAAGGTGCCTGCGGTAAAGTACACCCCGGCAGCCTTGGCCTTTTCCATCAGTTCCTCGGTGGTGTACCCGTAGGCGGACAGATCCAGCCAAGCCAGATAGGTGGCTTCAATGGGGGTCAGCACCGCCTTGGGCAGATGCTCCTGCACCCATGCGGTCAGCATCTTCCGGCTGCCGTCCAGGTAAGCAAGGAGTCCGTCCAGCCAGGCATCCCCGTGCTGATAGGCGGCACGAGTAGCCTCCAAGGCGAAAATGTTGCCGCTGCGCACCCCGGCGGCATCCATCACGTGGACAAACTTCGCCCGGAGGCATGCATCCTTGCACAGGCACAGTGCCTGCTGAAGCCCTGCCAGGTTGAAGGTCTTGCTGGCAGCGCACAGGGACAGCACGTTTTCCGTCTCCAAGGACAGCATGGGGGTGAAGGCAGCAGGGGCATACACGAAGTCCGCATGAATTTCATCGGAAATCAGCAGCACATGATACTGCTTCGTCAGCTTGAGCAGCGCCAGCAGCTCTTCCTTGCTCCAGGCACGGGAGGCAGGATTGTGGGGGTTGCAGAGCATCACAACCTTCGCCCCTTGCTGCAGAGCCTTTTCGATGGCAGGCAGATCCATGGTGTAGCGTCCAGCAGCATCCTTCACCAGCGGGCAATCCACCTTGGTGCGGCCGGTAGCCTCCACAGAGCCGGCGAAAGGTCCGTACACAGGGGACATGAGGATCACCTTGTCCCCAGGCTCGGTGACGGCCTGAATGGCCAGCTTCAGCCCTGTTACCACGCAGGGCAGCATGGTAATGTCTTCCCGGGCGATGGTCAGGTTGTGCCGCCGCTGCCAGTAGTCCATTACGGCCTGATCATCATCCGCCAAGGGCTCGGTATAGCCGTAGGTAGGATGGGCGGCACGGTTCAGCAGCGCCTGCTGCACCTCCGGGGGGCTGGGAAAGTCCATATCCGCCACCCACAGGGGGATCATGGTATCGTCGTGATTTTCCTCCCGCATCAGATCCCACTTTTCACAGCGGGTGTTCATGCGGTACAGGCCGGTTTCGAAGTACTCCTCATTGTAAACCATGGAATTTGCCTTCTTTTCTGTTTGATTTTTATGCTTCCAGCGGCTCCGAGGCTTTCAGCACCCAGAAGCCTTCCGACCGGGACAGCTTTTCCACCTGGGCATACAGGGTCTTCAGGTACTTCATGCAGCTTTCTGCTCCCTGTTGCTTGCGGATCACCAGATACAGGCTTCCCCCAGGGGCAAGGCAGGTGGCAATGTCCGCAAACATCCGATAAATGACCTGCTTCCCTGCCCGAATGGGGGGATTGGTGATCACTGTGTCAAACTTTTCCGTCATCAGGGCTGCCATGCCGTCGCTTTCCAGGCAGCGAAGGGATACGCCGTTCTTCTCCGCATTATCCTGCGCCAGTGCCAGGGCACGGTGATTCACATCCGCCATGGTCACGTCCGTATCCGGGTATTTCTTCCCCACGGTGACGCCAATAGCACCCCAGCCGCAGCCCAGATCCAGCACCCTGCCGTGAAGATCCGGCAGAGCATCCAGCAGCAGCTTGGTGCCCTTGTCCAGCTCCCCCCGGGAGAAAACCCCCGCATCCGTGGTGAACCGCATCACCTGCCCACGCCAGGAAAAATGGCATGCCGCCGGACGGGAGGCACAGGTAGGGTCGGGGGTATAATATTGCTCGTTGGTATGTTCTTCGCTCACGCTTGTGCCTCCATCTGCGCCGCCTGATACACGGCTGCTGTTTCTTCCGCCGTCAGCTCACGCCACTGCCCTTCCGGCAGATCCTCCGGCAGGGTGAGGGGGCCGAAAGAGGTGCGGTGCAATGCCGTCACCGTCAGCCCCACATGCTCGAACATCCGCTTTACCTGATGGAACTTCCCTTCGTGAATGGTGAGCTGTGCCAGATGAGGCTCCAAAATGGTCATGGCAGCGCTTTGGGTCACAAAGTCCCCCAAATCCACCCCAGCGGCGAAGGCATCCACCATTGCCGGGGTCAGCTCCCCATCCACCCGGGCCAAATAAGTCTTGTCCACATGCCTTTGGGGTGCCAGCAGGCGATGATTCAGCTCTCCATCGCAGCTGAGGAGGAGAAGCCCGGTGGTGTCCTTATCCAGCCGCCCCACCGGCATGCAGCCGATGGCGGCATACACCGGGGGCAGAAGATCCATGACGGTAGGCTGCTTCTTGTCCCGGGCGGCGGTCAAAAGCCCTGCCGGCTTGTGAAGCATTACATGCCGCATGAGCCGGGTATCCAGCGTCTCCCCCCGAAGGGTGAGATTGGCAGGCTCCTTGCAGGCAAAGCCCGGGTCACGGACAGGGTTTCCGTCCACGGAAACACAGCCGGAGCGAATCAGCTTCTGCACCTCCGTGCGGCTGCCTATGCCCAGGGTCACCAGGTATCGATCCAGCCGCATTACTTCTGCGCCTCCTGCATCACTTTCACCCGGCAGGCGGTGATGAGCTGCTTCAGGGGAATCATGGGCAGCAGAAGCACCACCAGCGCAACCCCCATGAGCCAGGCACGGCTGTCCAGAGGCGGCAGGGACAGAGAGCCCATGCCGATGTTGCTCAGGGCGTTCATCAGCTGATGCACATAGTCGGAGCAGATCCATCCGGCGGCAGCCAGGAAGGGAATCAGAGTCACCAGACCCACAATCCAGCAGCCCAGCACCTGCCCCCGATGACCACGGATCATCTTCCCGTTGCCCAGGGCTTCCCCGTGGCGGGTGCCGCTGTGGAAGCCCAGGCCGATGATCAGGGGCACAAGGGTCAGCAGGTACAGCATCACCAGCATCAGCACCCCACGCACGGTAATGGAGCTGACGCTGCTGAAGAAGAAGGCCGCCGCACCGCTGCGTCCCAGGTTCAGCAGCTTTTGCAGCAGGGAGAAGGTATCTGTCACTCCGGGAATGGCTTCTGCCTTGTACAGGTACAGGGCGCATCCTGTCACCGCCAGGAAGGGCAGTGCCCACAGGAGCATCAGCCCGGTGCGCTTCAGTCCCTGAAGGATCTTTTTGCCGTAGTGGTCAAAGCTGACCAGCTGGGTCAGGGGCAGGGTGCCGGTTTCCTGAAGCTTGGCATAGGCAATGGCGGCATTGCTCCGTGCCGGCAGCACAATGAGCACAAACAAGGGCAGGCACAGCAGCGCCAGTGCCTTCGTTTCCTTTGCGGCAAGGAAGAGCAGGGGCACGCACACCATGAGCCGGAGAATCAATTCAATCAATAACATCAGCATCAGCGGGCCGAAGTGGCGGCGGTAAGTCTGCCACGCCCGGGAAAAAGCAGCTTTCATCACAAAAAACCTCCTCGTGGAATGGTTTCATTATACAGGAGACGGAAGGGAAATGCAAACCGGCTTTGCCGCTTTGGCGAGGATTGCACTCGCTCACTGGTCGAAGGGCTTCGCCCTTCTCCCGGCCGTTCACTCGTGTAAGGAAGCAATCCTTCGGATTGCTGCTGGAATCGCCGTACAGGGGCTTCGCCCCGTTTGAACGCCCCGAAGGGGCTCGCTGGTTTTCGATCTGCACGCAGGGACTTTGCGAGCGCCCCTGCAACCCTTCGCAGCCCATCTAGTAGGGTTTACCCATCTTGTCTTTGCTGTTTGTTCCAGAGGGCTTTCCGGTCGCCCTCTGGACTCCTTCGGCGGTCGCCTTACATGCAACTGACTTTTTTTGTTAGGCTTTGCAGGGGGCTTTCCGATCGTTCCGCAACCTCAATCGTCGCAAGCTACGCTTGCTCGTTTCGGTTGATGCGTTCGCGGCTGCTTTATGCGCCACTGGCGCATAGCCGCTCACTTACCCCTGCACCCCTTCGGGTGCACTCTTTTGTAGGACAGGGTTCCTGATGAAAAGGTACATCGAAAGGTTCTTTTTTAGCTGGTTTTCGGGGAGAGCGCGAGAGGGGGCTTTTGGCACAAAAGCCGCCCTCTCGCAAAAAACACGCTTCCATTGCCTTGACAATCGTCCGATTTCGGACTAGAATGGAATTGTCCGATTTCGGACGAGTTGGGCACTCTATCCACCCAGGGTGGCGTTGGAGGGCTTGCAAGCCCTCCAACTCTAGATCGAAAACCAGCGACATGTGCGGTGGTTTTCGCTGCTTCTCGAAGAGAAGCTTCCCTACACGAAGGAGTGGCCGGGAGAAGGGCGAAGCCCTTCGACCAACGACTGAGTGCAAATTCGACAAAGTGGCAAAGCCACTTTGTCGAAACCTTTTGGGGGTGCATCAATGAAAGAAATGCCGGATGACCTTCTCCGCCGCTATAACAGGCTGCTGCGGCAGATGGATGAAAACTATCGCCTTGTAGCTCGCTCCATGGGCTGCGGCGAAGCCACCGTGTGGCTCCTCTACACCCTGCTGGAAGAACCGGGGTGCACCCAAAGCCACATGTGCGATGTCATGTGTCAGCCTAAGCAATCCGTGAATTCTGCCCTGAAGAAGCTGGAGCAGGAAGGATACGTTACCTTGCAGGTCACCGAGAAAGATAAGCGGAGCAAGCACATTTTTCTCACCGAAAAGGGCAAAAACCTGGCCGCAGCCACAGCGGAAAAGATCCGCGCTGCGGAAAGGCAGGTTTTGTCCCAGTCTCCTGAGGAGACAGAGCTGCTTATGCAGCTGATGGAAAAACTGAACATGCGGCTGTCCGCTGCCTTTCAGCCGCTGAGAGACAATAAAGGATGATACCATGACCATTAAGCTATCCGATCATTTTACCTATAGACGACTTCTGCGTTTTACCGTTCCCTCCATCGCCATGATGATTTTCACCTCCATCTACAGCGTGGTAGATGGCTTCTTCGTATCCAACTTTGCAGGCAAAACCGCCTTCGCCGCCGTGAACTTCGTCATGCCCCTGCTCATGTTCCTGGGCTCCCCCGGCTTCATGATGGGCACCGGCGGCAGTGCCTTGGTGGCCAAGTTCCTGGGGGAAAAGCGGCATGAGGACGCCAACCGCACCTTCTCCATGCTGGTGTACGTGTCGATCGGCATGGGCGTGGTGCTGACAGTGCTGGGATTGCTGGCACTGCGTCCCGTGGCCTACGCCATGGGTGCAAGGGATGAAATGCTGGACAATTGTGTGCTTTACGGCAGGATTGTGGCGGCGGCAGCCATTCCCTTCGTGCTGCAGATGGAGTTCCAGAGCCTGTTCATCACGGCGGAAAAGCCTCACTTGGGTCTGGCGGTCACAGTGGCTGCCGGTGTGACCAACATGGTGCTGGACGCTCTGTTCGTGGGGGTCTTCCACTGGGGTTTGGTGGGTGCAGCTGTGGCTACCGCCATCAGCGAAGGCATTGGCGGTCTGTTCCCCCTCATTTATTTCAGCCGGAAAAACAGCAGCCTGCTGAAGCTGGTGCCCACCAGGATTGACTGGCGCATCATCCTGAAGGTGTGCGGCAACGGCTCTTCCGAGCTGATGAGCAACATTTCCATGTCCCTGGTGGGCATGCTGTACAATGTGCAGCTGATTCAGTACGCCGGGGAAAACGGGGTCTCCGCCTACGGGGTGCTGATGTACGTGAGCATGATTTTCTCCGGGGCGTTTATCGGCTATGCCATCGGCACGGCGCCGGTCATCAGCTACCACTACGGGGCGCAGAACAAGGATGAGCTGAAGAGTCTGCTGCGGAAGAGCAGCCTGATCGTCGCCATCTTTGCCGCCGCCATGTTCGCCCTGTCCCAGGGGCTGGCGCACCCGCTGGCCAAGCTGTTCGTGGGCTATGATCTTGATTTGATGGAGATGACGGAGGGGGCTTTCCACATTTACTCCTTCGGCTTCCTGTTCATGGGTTTCTCCATTTACGCCTCCTCCTTCTTCACCGCGCTGAACAATGGCCTCATCAGTGCCCTGATCTCCTTCCTGCGGACGCTGCTGTTTCAGGCAGGCGCAGTGCTGCTGCTGCCCCTGATTTGGGGGCTGGATGGTGTGTGGATCTCCATCGTGGTGGCAGAGGTGCTGGCGGTGATCATGTCCGGGGTGTTCCTTATGGCGAAGAAAGAAAAGTACGGGTACGCATAAAGGCATTGCCCAAGTGGCAGAGACACTTCATCGATACCCACAAAAATGCTCCCCATCCGGCAAATGCGGACGGGGAGCATTTTCATACGCTTCTTGTTTTATGCTGGCTGATGAAAGGCTTTCTTCCATTTCCCTTTGCCGTAGCGGATGACGAAGAGAATGGCACGGGTCACGTTGTCCGCCCCCATGCAGCACCACACGGCGTTCAGCCCCAGGTGGAACACGTTCAGGCAAAGTGCGGTGGACAGAATGCGGATGCCCCACATGGTAAACAGGTTGAAGTAGAAGGGTGCCCGGGTGTCGCCCACCCCGTTAAACACGCCTTCCAGAATGATGGACACGGCGTAGATGGGTTCCACCACCGCTACGATCCGCAGCACGGAAGCACCGGCGGCAATCACCTGCTGATCCGGGGTGAAGATGCTGAGCAACGGCTCTGCAAACAGGAACATGAGCCCGCCCAGCACCGTCATGATGATCACCGCCACAGCGGTGCATGCCCGGGTCACCCCCCGGAGGAAGGCTTCATCCCCCTCGCCGGCGGCGTTGCCTGCCAGGGTGGAGGCGGCAGCCTGCATACCAAAGCCCGGCAGGTACACGGCTTCCTCCGCCGTCAGTGCCAGGGAGTGAGCGGCCAGCGAAATGGTGCCCAAGCCGGATACCTGGGACAGGAACACCACGTGTCCCAGACACACGCTGATACGGGTGAACACAGCCGGCATACCGATGCGGACGCACTGCCCCATAACCGCCTTGTTCAGCTTCAGCTTCCGCCCCTTCAGGGACAGGGCAGGGCTGCGCATGAGCGCCAGGAACATCAGCGTGCCGCTGACCAGATAGGACAGGGCCGTGGCAATGGCAGCGCCCTCCACCCCAAGCCCTGCCCCGGGGAGGACAAGGGTGCCCAGCCGCACCGTGCCGGTGGGGAAGATCAGCAGGGCATTGAAGCAAATGTTGGTCAGGTTCATCAGCAGGCTGACCCGCATGGGGGTTCGAGTATCCCCGGCGGCACGCAGGCAGGAAGAGAAAATAATAGTAGCGGAGCGGAACAGCATGGGCAGGCTGACAATGAAGAAATAATGGGCGGCGGTATCGTAGATTTCCGCATCCGCATGAAGCCAGCCGGGAAGGAAGGGCGACACGGCCAGGGTCAGGATCATCAGCCCCAATCCCATGACCACAGCGGCAAAGATAGACTGCATGGCCGCCGTCCGGGCAGTTTCCTCGTCCTTTGCCCCCAGAGAGCGGGAAATGCAGGCCAGAAAGCCCACCCCCATGGCAAACATGGGGGCGTTCACCAGCCAGTTCACCGGGGAGGAAAGCCCCACGGCGGCAGAGGCGGCTGCCCCCATCTGCCCCACCATGGCGGAATCGGCGTACTGCACCACCGTTTGCAGGGTCTGCTCCAGCATGGCAGGCCAGGCCAGAATAAAAATGCGCTTCAGCAAATCCTTGCGCCACGTCAGCTTGCTTTGCACCATATGCCCATGCTCCTCACTTTCCTGCCTATGATACAGGGGAAAGAAACCATGTGTCAAGCATGAGTTCGGTGAAGGGGGAGGAGGCTTAGCGGTAGGCGACTTTTGAGTCAAAAGCCTCTCCCGCGCCCACTCGAAAAGCAGCTGTGGAAGACGTTGTCTTTGTGCGTCCAACCACACCACCCAAAAATGCTGATAATGAAAAATCCCCCCTTGCCCACAGG